>JAZFWH010000407.1:0-2373 GCA_036482635.1 Myxococcota bacterium | reverse complement strand
AGGTCGACGGCGTCGTGCTGATCGTCGACTCACAGGCCACACGGATCGACGAGAACGTGGCCTCCCTGGAGGAGCTGAGGAAGGCCCTCGAGGACTACGGGCGCTGCCTCGACGACCTGCCCCTGGTGGTCCAGTACAACAAGCAGGACCTGGCGGACCCGTACGCCATCGAGGAGCTGCACCGAAAGCTCCTGATCCGCGAGGCGCCGGTGTTCGAGGCGGTGGCGACCGACAAGACCGGCGTCCTACAGACGCTCTCGACGATCTCCAAGCGGGTGGTCCGCTCGCTTCGCGACCAGGGCCGGGAAGGCCCGCCCCAGGCGCCCGCGCAGCCGCGGCCCGCGCCGGCCGCCCAGCCCCGCCCCGCGCCCCCGAAGCCGCGCGAGGCCCCCCCGGCGCCGCCCGTGGAGCCCATCGAGCGCGCGATCCTCGAGGAAGACAGCCACCCGGACGCGAGCGCGATCGCGGCGGCGGCGCAGCGCACGGAGGTCATGTTCGACCAATCCTGGGAGGAGGTCTCCGGCGAGATCGAGCGCGGCGGCGGGATGCGCCTGGGCCCCGGCCTCTCGATCGTCTCCGTGGGCGAGGCGACGCGCGTCGGAGAGCGCTCGGTGCGCGTGCCGCTGGTCCTCGGCGACGCCGATGGGCGCACGGCGACCTTCGCGCTCACGATCCAGCTGGACGCCCTGGCCGACGAGAACGCCGATTGATGCGCAAGCGGATCGCGATCTACGGAACGAGCGAGGAGGCCCTCCAGCTCATCCCGCTCCTGACGGCGAATCCCGAGGTGGAGATCGCGGCGGTATTCGACCCCGACGCCGCCAGCCTGCGCTCCCGGCTCTCCGCGTTGCCCCAGGCGATCGCGCCGACGCTCGAGGCGCAGCTCACCGACGATCCCGCGGCGGTGGGAGACGACACCACCCTCTACGCCGTGATCGACGCCGGGGCCGAGCCCGGGTTCGGCAACCGCTTCCCGCGCGCCGCGGAGCGCGGCGTCCAGCTCGTCACGCCGCTCACCGCCCGCCTGCTGTGGGGCTACGGTCCGACGGCGAGCGAGCGCAAGGTGGAGCTGCTGCAGGCGCTCCGCGAGATCGTCGAGTCCTACAACCTCACCGTCGACGCCGACGAGGTCTTCCTGCGCATGCTCGAGATCGCCATCGGCGTGACCGGCGCCGAGGGCGGATCGTTGATGCTGCTCGACGCGGAGAAGCGCGAGCTCTGGGTCCGCATCGCGGTCGGCCTGGAGCGCGAGCTGTGGCCCAAGATCCGCGTACCGATCGGCGAGGGCATCGCCGGGCGGGTGGTGGCGGAGGCGCGTCCGCTCCGCTTGCGCGGCAAGGCCGACCGCCAGACCTTCCGGATCGTCCGCGAACGGCAGGACGTGGAGTCCGCGCTGTGCGTTCCACTGGTCCATGACGGCCGCATCCTCGGCGTGCTGAACCTCCACCACAGCTCCCGTCCAGACGCGTTCTCGGAGCAGGACCTCGAGTTCACCGAGCAGCTGGCGCGCCTGGACGCGCAGATCATCGCCCACTCCCAGGAGCACGAGGCGATGCGCAGCCAGGCGGCGCGCTACACCGCCATCCGAGAGGTGCAGAAGGCACTCGGCGCCCCGGAGCCGCTGGTGGAACGCCTCACCCGGCTCTGCAACGTGCTGGCGGAGCGCGCAGGTGGCGGCATCGCCACCGTCTACCTGCACGACCCCGATGAAGGCGACCTGCGCCTGGCGGCCACCTCGCTCAAGGGCAACGGGTTCGCGGGTGAGTACCGGGTGGGCATGGGCAAGGGCATCGACGGCGCCGTGGCGACCTCGCGGGAGGCCGCGTTCCTGCGCGAGCCGGACGGATCCCTGGCCTACGCGGCCCTGCCCCTGCTCGCCGGCGGTTCGCTGACCGGGGTGCTGTCGGTCCAGGCCGGGAAGGAGGCGCCGCAGGGCCGCGCCGCCGAGGAGTCCCTGCTCGAGATCGCGGCCGCGGCGGCGGAGTCCATCGCCCGCGCCGAGCGCGAGGCCCGCATGCAGACGCGGGCGACCAAGGCGACCGCCATCAACGAGACCGGCATCCGCATGATCTCTGCGACGGACCCGGCGGACGTGCTGCGTCTGGCGACCTCTTCCGCGGCGATGGTGCTCGAGGCCGACCACGCCGTGCTGCGCCTCCAGGACGAGGAGACCGGGCGCTACGTGATCCGCTCCTACTTCGGCTCTGCCGACGGGCGGCTCCAGGAGCAGCTCTTTCGCCTGGACAAGCTCGTCTCGGTGGACACCATCAAGCGGCGCTCCCCCTTCCTCGTGCGCGCCGTCGCGGAAGACGAGTCGCTCGCCGACTTCGCCAAGGCCGCCCGCTCGCTGGTCGCGGCCCCGCTCAAGGCCGA
>JAZFWH010000406.1:0-2682 GCA_036482635.1 Myxococcota bacterium | reverse complement strand
AGGCGCTCGTGCAGGAGTGGCGCGAAGCGGGCAAGCCGGAGGACGACCTGGTGGCGACGCTGGTGGCGTTCACGGCGGAGGCGGTGCGCCGCGCCTGCGACGAGCTGCTCGGCGCGCGCGGGATCGTGGACCGCGTGCTGGTGGGCGGGGGCGGGGCGCAGAATCCGGCCATGATGCAGAGCCTCGCGACCGCTTTGCCGGGCGTTCCGGTCGAGCCCTTCGACGCTGCCGGCGTGCCGGCGCGGGCGGCCGAGGCGATGGCCTTCGCGCTGATGGGGCGCAATACGCTGCTCGGCCTGCCGAACCACCTGCCGCGCTGCACCGGCGCCGGCCGTGCTGCGGTGCTCGGCGCGATCCATCCGGGCCGCAGCGGCCGCGTCTCGCGCTAGATCTTCAGGATGAGGCCGTCATCGGCGGTCTCGAAGGCCGCGTCGCCGCGTCGCCCGGTCATCTCGATGCCGAGGTGGGTGAGCACGATGCGTCCGCACTCGAACTCGTGCTTCCGCTCGACCAGCGTCTGGTGGTTGATGTGGAACTCGAAGTCGTAGTCGTAGTAGGTGCACTCGCAGATGAAGAGATCGGCCTCGCCGACCTCCCGCGGCAGCCCGTCGAACCAGCCGGTGTCGCCCGAGTAGGCGACTCGCCCGGCCCCGGTGTCGATCACGAGGCCGTGGGGACAGGTGTGCTGCTGGTGGACGGTCTCGAAGGCGCTGACGCGCACGGGCCCCGCCTCGGCCTGGCTCCCGACCCGGAACTCCTCGAAGAGGATCGGGAAGGACCACTGGCGCTCCTCGATCGCGTAGCCCATCGCCGCCGCGACCGTGTGCACGCGCCTCTCGATGCCGGGGGGTCCGGCGATCCGCAGGGGCTTCTTGCGCTCGTCCTCGTAGAGGGCCGCCAGCAGCAGGATCGGGATCCCGCTGAAGTGATCGCCGTGAAAGTGGGAGATGAGGATCGTGTCGATCTCGTCGCGTTCGATGCCGAGCTTGCAGAGACCGGTGGAGGTGGTCGCTCCGCAGTCGATCAACACGCCGCCGTTGGGCGCGCGCAGCAGGACCGCCGATTGCCGGCGTCCGCCCGCGCCGAAGGCGTCGCCGGTACCGATGAACACGATGTCGCTCATGTTCCCTGGGGCTCCCCACCCGAGCAGGAGTGGAACGCGCCGCCCGCGAAGACGCCGTCGTGGGCGTGCAGGCCCTCGGGGACGCGCTCGTCGTCCCACACGACCGCGCGTGTCAGGCTAGCTCCGGCCCCGAGCGTCGCGCCAGCGCCGATCACGAGACCCGGCTCGAAGCGGGCCCCGTCCGCGCGCGCCAGCGCGTCCGGATCGAGATAGGAGAGGGGCGGGGGCTCGAGATTCACCGCCAGGTACTCCTCGAGCGTCCCCACCGGCTCCCAGGTGCAGGCGCTCGGGGGCGCCAGCTCGCCGCGCACGTCCCGCGCGCCGCCCGCGATCCGCGGCGCCAGCCAGTGGTCGAGGTGGCCGAAGACCTCGCGATCGGGGAGCTCGTCGAAGGCGCGCGCCGCTACCGCGTTGGCCCACACGTAGACGCCGGCCTGGGTCTCGCCGCCGAAATCGAAGCGCCGTCCGATGCGGCGCACGCAGCCCTCGGCGTCCACACCGATCGTTCCGAAGCGCTCGCCGCGGGGGTCATCCCGCAGCAGCAGCGTGGCCGCGTCGCCCCGCGCACGGTGGCGCTCCAGCAGCCCGGAGAGATCGGCGTCGAGGATCATGTCGCCGCCCAGGATGAGGCAGGGGTCGCTCTCGCGCAGGAAGCCCGCCACACGCCGGATGGCGCCGCCCGTGTCGAGCAGCGTGGATTCGACCGAGAAGCGCAGCTCCAGGCCCTCTGGGCAAAAGCTGCGAGCGGCCTCCATCAGCAGCTCGGGCAGGTGGTGGGCGTTGATCACCACTTCGCTGACGCCGTGGCGCGCGAGCAGGGCGAGCTGGTAGGCGACGAGCGGGATGCCCCGCACCGGCATGGCCGGCTTGGGGCGCAGCTCCGAGAGCGGGCGCAGACGCGTGCCCAGCCCCGCGGCGACGATCATTCCGCGCACGGGGTCTCGGGCAGCTCGGCGACGAGCGCTGCGATGGCGGAGAAGCGGGGAGCGCGCTCGGCCAGGCGCGCGGTGGCCTCGCGCAGCGCGCGCACCGTGGCCGGCACGTGGCGCAGGAAGCGGCGGTCCCCCCGCTCCCGCGCCGCGTAGAGGAAGCGCGCGTGGTCCTTGCCCTTGCGCGTCAGCGTCAGGAGATCGAAGCGCCAGGCGAACGCGTCGGGATCCGGCGCGTCGGGCAGCTGCGGGCGGATCCGCTCCAGCTGGTGCGCCAGCTCCGCCGCCTCGAGCTCGACGTAGGAGTCGCGCAGCAGACACACGAGATCGTATTCGGGCGGCGCCAGCAGCGCGCCCTGAAGATCGATCATCACCAGGCGCTCGCCGGGGAGACGGTCGCTGCGCACGTGGAGGTTCGCGCTCTGGAAGTCGCGGTGTGCGAGGCGCAGCGGCGCGCGGCCGACTTCCCGCGCGATGGCGGCGAAGGCCTCGCGGACCGCGCTCGCTTCGCCGGCGCTGGCCGGGTGGCCCCGTGCGGCCAGGCTCCAGGTCGCGAACAGGTCGGCCTTGTAGGCGAAGTGCGCGTCGTCGAGACGGCGCTCGAAGGCGGCGACGCCGCCGCCCGGGTCG
>JAZFWH010000405.1:0-23153 GCA_036482635.1 Myxococcota bacterium | reverse complement strand
GTGGGCGCGACCCGCCGAGGCCTCGAAGCTGCTCGGCCTGCCGCGCTGAGGCGAGGAAGCCGGGCGGGGGGCAGTTCGCGCGATGCGCTTGCAGTGCGCCGGCGCGCGGGCGCACACTGCGGGCAGTCGGGTAGGCCCCGCCGCGGGGGGAGCAGCCCGCGCTGTGGGCCCGGGCCGCCGGGGCGGCCGACCCGCGGCGGTGGGAGAGTGGTGTGCAACGTAGCTTGCGAGCAGCGGCGCGCTTGAGGCGCCTCCGAGATTCGCTGAGCGCCTTCCCGATGAAGGCGGCCAGCGCCGCCGTGTTCGCGACCCTCGCGTTCCTGGCGTTGGTGAGCTGGAACACCTGGAACGTGTTCGAGTCCTTCGGGGAGATTTCGACCCAGCAGGTCCGCCTGCAACGATTGGTGGGCACCATCGTCCACCTGGACGAGGTGCTCACCATGTCGGCGCGGATGGCCGCCGTGACGGGCGATCCCCGCTGGGAGGCGCGCTACAGGCAGTCGGAGCCCGCGCTCGACGCGGCCATCAAGCAGTCGATCGAGCTCACGGCCGATGCCGTCGCCGGAGCCGCCGAGGCGACCGACGACGCCAATCGCCTGCTCGTCGCCATGGAGAACCAGGCCTTCGAGCTGGTGCGCCAGGGCCGCCGCCTCGAAGCGGTGCAGGTGCTCTTCAGCGACGTCTACGAGGAGAACAAGCGCCGCTACGCCGGGGGGATGCAGGTAATCACGGCGTCGATCGACGAGCGCATCGCGCTCGACCTGGCGCGCGCCGAACGCCGCGTGGCCAGAGCGGGCATCTTCGCCGCCGTGAGCGCTGCCATTCTCCTGATGGCCTGGGTCGCTGCCGTCGGTCTCAGCCGGCGCCACCGGGACGCGCGCGGAGCCGCGGACGAGGAGCGCCGCCAACTGCAGGAGCGGATGCAGCACGCCCAGAAGCTCGAGAGCCTCGGTATTCTCGCGGGAGGGATCGCCCACGATTTCAACAACCTGTTGACGGGAATCCTGACCAACGCGGGAACCGCACGCGACAAGCTCGCCAGCGAGGATCCGGCCCAGTGCCACGTCGCCGAAGTCATCCAGGCGGCCCAGATGGCCGCTCATCTGACCGCCCAGCTGCTCGCCTACGCGGGGATGGGCCGCTTCGAGATCCGGCCGCTGGATCTCTCGAGCGAGGTGCGCGCGATCGAGGCGCTGCTGGGGACCTCGATGCAGCGGAAGGCGCGACTCGCTCTCGATCTCGCCGACGGCCTTCCCGCCATCGAAGGGGATGCGGCCCAGATCCACCAGGTCCTGATGAACCTCGCCATGAACGCCGCCGAGTCCATCGACGGCGAGGTGAACGTAAGGATCCGTACGCGCGCAGTCGACGTCGGAGGCATCGAGCTCGGACAGCTCATTCCCGGCAGCCGGATGCGCGAGGGGCCGTACGTCGCGCTCGAGGTCCAGGACTCGGGACGGGGGATGGACGCCCAGACCCGAATGCGGATCTTCGACCCGTTCTTCACCACCAAGGTGACGGGCCGCGGCCTGGGGTTGGCGGCCACGTTGGGTATCGTTCACGGGCACGGCGGCGGGATCTCGCTGCGCTCGAGCCCGGGGGAGGGCAGCGAGTTTCGCGTCTTCTTTCCGCCGTCGGACCGCCCGGCCGAATCGGCCTCCGGCAGGGCGCCGGTTCCGTCCCCGGGCCCCGTGGCGCACGCGCAGATACTCGTGGTCGACGACGACTTGTTCGTCCGCGACGCCGTGTATTTCTCGCTGAAGAGCGTCGGTCACTCGGTACTGGTCGCCGAAGACGGTCGCCGCGCGCTGGAGATCTTCCGCGAGCGGGCGGACGAGGTCGATCTCGTGTTGCTCGACATGACGATGCCTGGCATGTCCGGGGAAGAGACGTTCCTGGCGCTGCGAGAGATTCGGCCGCGCGTCAGGGTGCTGTTTTCGTCGGGTTACCAGGATGACGCCCCCGTGCGACGCTTCGTCTCCCAGGGCCTGGTCGGTTTTCTTCGCAAGCCCTACGACCCGGAGGGCCTGGCGGCCGCCGTGGCCCAGCTGCTCGGCGGCGTCGACGACCGGGAGCGATCCTGAGGCCAGCCGTTCGCCGGCGCGCCGATCGTCGCGGTCGGAGCGCTTCTTTCGCAGCGATCGCGTGTTTCGAGCCGACGGCGGTCCGCCGTTGGCGGGTCGGGTGGTGAGGATCGGCGCACGCCAGCGCGTTGCGCGCGACGAGAGATCTACCACGTCCTCGAGCGCAGCGTGGCCGGGGAGCTGCTGGCGCAGATCGATCTCGACACCCGGCGCGGTCTGGAGCTGGCCAGCCAGGGGGGCGCGAGGGCGAAGATGATGCAGCCAGTTCGGCAACGCGGCGATCCACGCCTTCTTGCTGTCCTGACGTACTCTAGAATGGACCGGCGGGGTGGTCGTGGCTGCGGGCCCGGGCTGCCCGGCGGCGGTCGGATCTCGGGAGCGGCGGCGTGCGCAATGCGGTGGCTGGGATGGCGGGTTCGGGGCGGGCTCGGCGCGCGCGCGGCCAGCGGAGCTGCCCGGCCCGCGTGCTGCGAATCGCGCTGCTGCTGCTGTCTGCGGGAGCGGCCCGGGCCGGCGAGCTGCCGTTCGCCGCCCTCCAGACCATCTCGAGCGCCGCCGATTCGGTGCGCTCGCTCCACCTGGCCGACGTCGACGGCGACGGCAGGCTGGACGTGCTCTCCGCCTCCGCATTCGACGACACCGTCGCCTGGCACCGCAACGAGCTCGGGGCTGGACCGCCGTGGACCGCCAACCTGATCTCGTCTTCGGCGGGCGGCGCGCGCTCGGTGTTCGCGGCCGACCTCGACGGCGACGGGGACCTGGACGCCCTCTCCGCAGCCGAGCTCGACGACGCGATCACCTGGTACGAGAACCCGAGCTGGACCGTGCACGCCGTCTCGAGTACCGCCCTGGGCGCCACGTCCGTGCACGCCGCCGATCTGAACGGCGACGGCGCCCCGGACGTGCTCTCGGCCTCCGCCGGGGACGACAAAATTGCCTGGTACGAGAATCAGGGAGGTGTGCCGCCCGTCTTCGTCGAGCGCGTGATCGACGAGGACCCGGACGGGGCCGGGCCGCTGCGGGGCTTCGCCGCGGGCCCGCAGGCAATCTGGGCGGCCGACGTGGACGGCGACGGTGACCTGGACGTGCTGTCTGCCTCGCAAGCTGACGACACGATCGCCTGGTTCGAGAACGCTTCGGCCGCGGGGGATGGCAGCGCCTGGATACCGCACGAGATCGCGACTGGGGCCGACGGGGCCCGTGCGGTCTTCGCGGCCGACGTGGACGGGGATGGCGCCATCGACGTGCTCTCTGCGTCGGAGCTCGACGACACGATCGTCTGGTACGCGAACGTGGCGAGGGATGGCAGCTCGTGGACGCCGCATACGATCGCCGCGGGGGCCAACGGGGCGAGCGCGGTGTTCGCGGTGGACGCGGATGGTGACGGCGACGTCGACGTCTTCTCCGCCTCCGAACAGGGCGGGTCGCTGGACTGGTATGAGAACACGGCCGGAGACGGCAGTGCGTGGACGGCGCGAGCGATCTCCAGCGTCGCAGGTGCTCGCGCCGTCGTGGTGGCCGACCTCGATGGCGACGGGGACGTGGACGCCGTCTCCGCGTCCGCCCAGGACGACACGGTGGGCTGGCACGAGAACGTGGGTCTGCACCGCAACGCCGCGTTCCCGGTGGAGCTGGTGGTTTCGACGAGTGCCGAGCAGGCCCACGCCGTGTTCGCAGCTGACGTGGATGGCGACGGGGACGTGGACGTACTCTCGGCGTCGGAGCTCGACGACGAGATCGCCTGGTACGAGAACCTCGACGGGCTCGGCTCCTCGTGGCTGGAGCACAGCATCACGACGGGCGCCGACGGGGGGTTTTCCGTGTTCGCGGCCGACGTGGACGGGGACGGGCACCTGGACGCGCTCTCCGCCTCGCAGAACGACGATACGATCGCCTGGTACCAGAATCCGGCGGGCGACGGCCCGCCCTGGGCGGCCACCGTGATCACCTCGTCGGCAGACCTGGCCCGCTCGGTGTTCGCGGCCGATCTGGACGGCGACGGGGACGTCGACGCGCTCTCGGCCTCGGAGTTCGACGACAAGATCGCCTAGTACGAGAACGCGGCGGGCGACGGGTCGTCGTGGACCACGAGATTGGTCTCGACTGGTGCGGACGGCGCGCGCTCGGTGTTCGCGGCCGACGTTGACGGCGACGGGAAGCTCGACATCCTCTCCGCGTCCGCGGGAGACGACAAGATCGCCTGGTACCGCAGTGATGGGGCGACCCCGCCCGCGTTCGCGGAGGTCGTGATCACCGAGGACCCGGACGGTCCGGGCGGGGCGGTGGGCTTTGCAGACGGCGCTTCGTCGGTCTTCGCAGCCGACCTGGACGGCGACGGAGACGTGGACGTCCTGTCCGCCGCCGCCTTCAACCACCGGATCGCCTGGTACGAGAACAGCGCCGGCGACGGCACGGCCTGGCTGCCGAGCGTGATCACGAGCGCTGCGTTCGACGCCGTAGCGGTCTCGGCGGCAGACCTGGACGGCGATGGCGATCTCGACGTGCTGTCGGCGTCGAAGGACGACGACCGGGTCGCCTGGTACGAGAACACCGCCGGGGACGGCTCGGCGTGGACGGTTCGTTCCATATCGACCGACGCCAGCAAGGCCTTCTCGGTGGCGGCGGCCGACGTGGACGGAGACGGCGATGTGGACGTGGTCTCCGCATCCCGCGGCGACAGCAAGATCGCCTGGTACCCGAACCGGGGCGGTGGCTTTCGGCTGGGGACGCTGGACGTGGCGCCGGTCGTGGTGCTGGAGGGAGAGGAGGAAGCGCTGCTCGACGTGCTGGTGACCCACAACGGTCGGGGAGCCGACGGGGAGCTCGAGCTGGCCACGCTGGAGCTGCTGTTCGAGGAGGGTCCGGGGGACGCGCTGACCAGCGCCGAGGCCAACGCGCTGATCGAGAACCTTCGCGTGTACCGGGACGGGGGCTCCGGTGAGTTCGGTAGCGGTGGCCACACCTCGGTCGTGACGCTGGCTTCACTCTCGCTCGTGGCGGGCGTCGAGACGGTCGTGCTCGGTGACGGCGATCCGCTGCTGGCGGTCGCCCATGGCGCACCCGAGCGCTTCTACGTGGTGGTCGAGGTCGCCTCCGGCGCGGCCAGTCAGTCGCCCAAGACGTTTCGCGTGACGCACCGGACCGAGGCGAGCAGCAGCGCCGACGATCGCGCGCACGACATTCCGCTGGAGTTGGAGTTCGTCGAGGACGCGGCGTCCCGGATCACCCTCGCTGCGAGCCCCAGCTCGGACGCGGACGGTGACGGGCTGCTCGACGTGTACGAAACGGACAGCGGAAGCTACGCGTCACCGACCGACACGGGTACCAGCCCGCTGGATGCCGACACGGACGACGATGGACTGCTCGACGGCGTGGAGACCAACACGCGCGTGTTCGTGTCGGCGGCTGACACCGGGAGCGACCCGTTCGACCCGGACACGGATGGCGACGGTGTCGGAGACGGCGAGGAGGTGGCCGCCGGAACGGACCCGAACCACCCGCCACGGGCGCTGTCGCCGCTGGGCGGGGCAGCTCGGACGCTGCTGGTCGCTGCACTGCTGATCGCCGCGCTGCAGGTGGGGCGCGGCCCGGTCGAACCGTAGCCGAACGGGAGATCGTGTTAGATTGCCCTCGCCCGGGGAGCGCCAGGCCGCCGGTTTCCAGGCGCACGCGGAGCGGAGGAGACGATGGGCTCGGACGAGAAGAGCGAAGCGATCCGTAGGATCATGGACGGCACGAGCTGGGCGGAGTTCTGCGACACGCTCAAGGCCGCAGGATCGGTCGTGTTGAGCGAGGGCTCTCCGCAGGATCCCTTCGACCGTGCGGAAGGCTGGCGCTACTTGACGCGGCTGACGCGCGCGGCGCTCGAGACCTTTGTGGAGGGCTCGGACCCGCGGGCGCCGGAGTTTCGCAGGACGGCCGGCGAAACCATCAAGATGGGCATGGACAACCCGGACAACGTGTACCTCAACGCGCCGCTGAACGGAAACTACGAGTACCGCATCACGGGGACACGCGGGAGCGTGCACTACCTGGGCTTCGGCACCCAGGCCGGGAACTACGGCGCCACGGGCAGCCTGAACACGACCGGCTACCTGGAGGCGAAGGACATGGAGATCGACCCGGCCGGCCGCTTCGAGATCACCGTGAGCGCGAAGCCCCAGCCGGGCAACTGGCTGCCCATGACGCCGGAGAGCCGCATGGTGCAGATCCGCCAGACGCGTCTCGACCACGCCAACGAGGAGCTGGCTCGGGTGAAGATCGAGCGGATCGACGGCCCGGGGCAGCCGCGCCATCTGGACCCGGTGCGGCTGGACCGCATGCTGCAGGGCTCGGCGCGCTTCGTGGTCGGCTGCGCCAAGCTCTTCGCGAGCTGGGCCGAGGGATTTCGGGCGCACGTGAACGAGCTGCCGCGCTTCGACCCCGACAAGGCCTTCGCCGCCGGGGGAGACCCCAACATCGCCTACTACCACAGCTACTGGGAGCTGGAGCCGGACGAGGCGCTGGTGATCGAGGCGGAGCCGCCGGAGTGCGATTACTGGAACTTCCAGCTCGCCAACCACTGGCTCGAGTCGCTGGACTACCGCTACTTCCCGGTCCACGTGAACAAGCACACGGCGGTGTATCGGGAAGACGGCTCGGTGAGGGTGGTGGTCGCGCACGCAGCGCCCGGGGTGGAGAACTGGCTCGACACCTGCGGCCACCGTCAGGGGGCGATGTGCTGGCGTTGGATCCGCGCGGCCGAACACCCCCAGCCCCGCACGCGCGTGGTCAAGCTCCGGGACCTGCACGATGCCTGAGCCGGAGTTCTCGGAGCAGGGCGTACTCGAGGAGGCGCGTCGGGCGGCGGGCCTCGCCGACTTCGGCGACGAGGGCTTCCGCGAGGGGCTGAGGGTCCTGCTCGAGACGTACGAGAAGACGGCTGACTTCACGTCCCGTGGGCGGCGGCGCAACCACCGGCGCATCGTCCAGCTGCTCGCCACACGACTGCGCGTGGAGGCAGCCTTCCGACGCCATCCCGAGATCCGCGAGCGCGCGATCCGGCGCCCGGTCTACCTGACGGGCCTGCCGCGCACGGGCACCTCGGCACTGTTCAATCTGCTGGCGGCGGACCCCGCCGCGCGGCCCCTGCTGCTGTGGGAGGGGGTGTTCCCCGATCCCGCCGAGGGCCTCGAACCCGGCCAGCCGGACCCGCGCTACCTGGCCCTCAAGGCTCACTACGAGAGAGGCCGCGAGACGAATCCCGAGTTTACCAAGATCCACTACGTGAGCGCCGACACGCCCGAGGAGTGCGTGCTGCTGCTGGCCCACGACTTCTGCGACGTGCAGATGGGCATCGAGCCGCTGATCGAACCCTACGCGTCGTGGTTCCAGGCGCAGGATCTGCACCGGCCGTACGCGTACTACCGGGACCTGCTCAAGATGCTCGACTGGCAGCGGCCCGGGGAACGCTGGCTGCTCAAGTCGCCGGCGCATCTGTGGGCGCTGGACGTGCTGGTCGAGATGTTCCCAGACGTCTGCATCGTCCTGACGCACCGCAATCCGCTGCAATGCATCGCGTCGATTTGCAGCATGAGCGCGGCCCTGATGCGGGGGCGCGAGCGCGTCGATCCGGTCGAACTCGGGCCGACGGTGCTCGAATACTACGCTCGCTCCCTGGAGCGCGGACTGGCCGCCCGCGGTCGGGCTGATCCGGCTCGCTTCGTCGACGTGCGCTACGACGATTTCGTGGCCGACCCGCTCGGTTCGGTCCAGCGCGTCTATGGTCACTTCGAGCTGGACCTCTCTCCGGCTGCGGCAGGCGCGATGCGCGCTCACGTGCGCGACAACCCCCAGGGCAAACACGGAACCCACGAGTACGGCCTGGAGGAGTTCGGGTTGACGCCGGAAGCGGTGAGGGTGCGGCTGCGCGCCTACATCGAGCGCTACCGGCTCCCGGCCGACTGATCCGCGTGTCCGCCATGATTCGCCTGGCGATCTCCGCCGACTGCCACGTCACCGAGCCGTTCGACCTTTGGACGGCGAACCTGCCGGCCGCGATGCGCTCGCGCGGCCCGCGCCTCGAGACGCGCGAGGGCCGGGGTTGCTTCGTGGTCGAGGACCGGGTGATCCGGAAGCTGCCGCCCAGCCCCGAAGGCGGTGGGCAGGACGGCGCCGCGCAGGGCGCGCCGAGCTTCTGGCGACCCGACGACGCGCAGAGCCGGCTGCGGGCCCTCGATCAGGACGGAGTCTGGGCCGAGGTCATGTATCCCAACGTGGCGTTCTTCTGCACCTACGCGATCGAGGATCCCGCCCTTCAGGTCGCCACGTGCAACGTCTACAACGACTGGTTGGCGGAGCGCTTCGGCCACTGCGAGCGCTTCGCGCCGGTCGGGCTGCTTCCGGTGCGGGACGTGGGTGCGGCGGTGGCCGAGCTCGAGCGTCTGCACGGCTTGGGCCTGCGGGCGGCCCTCTTGCCGGCCCACAGCGACTTCCGGCCCTACAACGACGCCTCGTACGAGCCGCTCTGGGAGGCGGCGGCCGCCCTGGGCGTCCCGCTCAGCTTCCACGCGGGCACCGGGCGCAGCCAGACCCCCGCGCACGGGCCCGGCGCGGCGGTCGTCAACTACGTGACGACGGTGAGCGGCCCGATGGAGACCGTGGCGTATCTGTGCGGATCGGGTGCACTGGAGCGGCATCCCGAGTTGCGGGTGGGAATGATCGAGTGCGGCGCGGGCTGGCTGGCCTGGACCCTCGACGCCATGGACGACGCCACCCGCGAGCACGGCGCCTGGGTGCGGCCGAGGCTCCGCGAGCTGCCGAGCGAGTATTTCCGCCGCCAGGGCTTCGTCACCTTCCAGCGGGATCCGGTGGGCCTGGCCAACGTGGAGCGCACTGGAGCCGGCTGCCTGTTGTGGGGCTCCGACTACCCCCACCCCGAGGGCACCTTCCCCGAGTCGCGCAGGGTGCTGGAGCAGCAGTTCCGCGGGGTCTCGCAGGCGGTCGCCGACCGGCTCGCCTACGCCAACGCCGCGGAGATCTATCGCATTCCCCTGCCGGAAGGGAAGGCCTTCCCCGCCTGACCGGGGCCGGTGGGACTGGATAACGTCTATTGAAATCAGCTAGTTAGAAGATCGGCGCGCAGCCGGCACCGCGCCTGGCCCGGGGCGCGCCCGGCGCGCGGCCGCGAGGCTCAAGCACTCGATTCACACCGCCGATTCGAAGGGTGAGGCTGCGGCCGGAGGCCCTTGTTGCGCCCGTTCCCGCACGGGGACGACGCACAGAAGGCCGTGGGGAGCACGTGAGCGCCTGGCATCCCGACCGGAAGAACCCCCTGATTCTGCTCGTCGACGACAGCAAGACGGTGCGCCGCATGGGACGCGACGCGTTGGAGTCCGTGGGCCTCGACGTGGTCGAGGCCGGCGACGGGCGCCAAGCCGTGCGCGCCTTCTCGAACCACCAGCCGGACCTCGTGCTGCTCGACATCAAGATGCCCAAGCTGGACGGCTTCGACGTCTGCGAGGAGATCCGACGCACCTCGGCCGGTGCCCACGTCCCGGTGATGATGGTGACGTCCTGCGACGACCTCGACTCGATCCGGCGCGCCTACGAGGTCGGAGCCACCGACTTCGCCACCAAGCCGCTCAACTGGCTCATCATCTCCCAGCGGATCCGCTACATGCTGCGGATGAGGGTGGTGTTGGACGAGCTGCGCACGAGCCAGGAGCGGCTGGCCCTGGCGCAGCGCACGGCTCGGCTGGGCAGCTGGGAGCTGGATCTGCGAACCGGGACGGTGATCTTCTCCGACGAGCTGGGGCGTCTCTACGGTCTGCCGTCGGGCCCGCGCGAGATCGAGTTCAAGTCGCTGCTCAACCAGATCGACTGCGAAGACCGGGTCCTGGTGCGGACCGCCGCGGAGCGTTCGCTTCGCGAGGGCATCCCGCTCAACGTGGATCACCGCCTCACGCTGCGAAAGGGCGAGGAACGCTCGATCCACGTCCAGGCGGAGGTCTCGTACGACGAGCGGGGACGGCCGCACCGGCTGTCCGGTACGGCCCAGGACGTCACGGATCGGAAGCGCACGGAAGACGAGGTCCGCTTTCTCGCCTACCACGACAGTCTCACGCGGCTCGGAAACCGCCGCCTCTTCACCGAGCGGCTGGGCTACGCGCTGGCTCATGCGCGTCGCCATCGCGCGATCGTCGGCGTGCTGTTCCTGGATCTCGATCACTTCAAGCGCATCAACGACACCCTGGGCCACTCCACGGGCGATCGCTTCCTGCAGAGAGTGGCCCAGCGATTGAAGAACTGCGTGCGCGAGTGCGACTTCGTCTCGCGGGCTACGCTCGCCGAATCGGGCCCAACGGTTTCGCGCTTCGGCGGCGACGAGTTCATGGTCTCGCTGTGCAGCGTGGAGAGCCGGGAAGGCGCCGGTCTGGTGGCCGAGCGGATCCTCGAGACGCTCGCCCGGCCGGTGGACCTCGATGGCCACACCGTCGTGATCAGCGCGAGCATCGGGATCGCCGTTTCGCCCAGCGATGGCGACGACATCGATTCGTTGCTGCGCAACGCGGATGCTGCCATGCACCACGCCAAGCAGCAGGGAAGGGGCAGCTACCAGTTCTACGAGCCGTCGATGAACGCCGTCGCCGACAAGAACCTGGAGCTGGAGAGCGACCTGCGTGAAGCGTTGAAGCAGGGCGATCTGCTTCTGCACTACCAGCCCAAGATCGAGCTGCGCAGCGGGCGGGTCACTGCCTTCGAGGCCCTGGTCCGCTGGCGCCACCCCGAGCTCGGCATGGTTCCGCCCAACCGGTTCGTGCCGTTGGCGGAGCAGGCCGGATTGATTGTGTCACTCGGGGAGTTCGTGCTCAAGGCCGCGTGCGAACAGGCTCGCAAGTGGAGGCAGGCGGGGCTGCCGCCCGTGCGCATGGCCGTCAACCTGTCCGCACACCAGTTCCGGACCGACCAGATCGCCGAGACGGTGGCCCGAATCGTGGCAGAGACGCCGATCAGTCCCCGTCAGCTCGACATCGAGATCACCGAGAGCGCGATGATGCACAACAAGGCGATCACGGTCGACGTGCTCAGAAGGCTGAAGGGGACTGGGGTCACCGTGTCGCTGGACGACTTCGGCACGGGCTACTCGTCGCTGAGCTACCTGAAGGGCTTTCCGGTGGATACGGTGAAGATCGATCGATCGTTCATCCGCGACATGACCACGGATCCCGACGACGCCGCGCTCACCGCCGCGATCATCTCGATGGCCAAGGCGCTGAACCTGAAGGTGGTTGCCGAAGGCGTCGAGACGGAGGAGCAGCTCGAGTTCCTCCAGCGCCACGGCTGCGACGAGGCCCAGGGCTATCTGTTCAGCCGCCCCCTGCCGGGCGACGAGGCCACGGAGTTCCTGCGTCGCTGCGCCGAGCAGGGGACACCGGGCTTTGCGCCGCGGGACGCCGATTAGCCCGCTGGATCTGGCGGACTGCATCGCGCGCCCCGGCTTTTTCCTACCGTGTGGAGGAGGGGCCTCGACCCCTCGGGAAGGCGACCGATCCGGTCCATGAGAGCTCGGCGAACGCTTCCGCCCGCACTCCTGGCTGCGCTCCTGCTGGCCGCGCCGCTGGCGTCCGGGGAGGAGATCGACTGTCCGCGGGGGGCGGCCCTGAAGGGGGCCCCTCCGCCGCGCGGCATCAAGCAGTGGTGCGAGCAAGAGGACGGCACGCAGCACGGGTCGAGCATCTTCTGGTACGTGACCGGGGGCAAGAAGGTGGAAGCGATCTTCTCGAACGGCGTGCTTCACGGCCCGTATCGCGAGTGGTACGAGAGCGGGAAGCCCACGGTGGAGGGCATCTACAAGGGCGACAGGAAGCACGGTGTCTTCACCAGCTGGGATGCGAAGGGCAAGAAGCGGCGCCACGAGGAATTCAAGAACGGCGAGCTCCACGGGAAGTCGCTGGCCTGGTGGGAGAACGGCCAGCTCGCCCTGGAGCTGACCTTCGCCGACGGCAAGCGCCACGGGCCCGCCGTGACCTTCTACAGGAACGGCCAGAAGCAGGCCGCGGGAGAGTTCCACAAGGGCCGTTACCACGGCGAGTGGACCGGCTGGCGCGAGGACGGCAGCGTCAAGAAGAAGGCCGTCTTCGACAAGGGCAACGAGCTGTCGCGGCAGGAATTCACCCCGCCCGGGGGCGCGGAGGCCGATTGAACACACTCCTCGGGTTGCTCGAGAGTCCGCTCGGCTGGCTTGCCGTCGGTCTCGCCGCCGCGAGCCTGGCGTTCCTGCTGCTGGGCGCGTCGGCGCTGCGCCGTCGGCGCGCCTTCCGGGCGAGCTCGAGCGCGCTGCTGGGGCTGCTGTTGCTCACGGCCGGAGCCCTGTGTGCCGCGCTCTCGGTCGGCACGCAGGGCTACCGCGCGTTCACGCGCGAGGAGATCGCCGCCGTCGTCTCCGCGCGGCCCACCGGCGCGCAGCGCTTCCTCGCGACCTTCCACTTCCCCGGTGGCAGGACGGAGCGCTACCAGCTCGCCGGTGACGAGCTGTACGTGGATGCGCGCATCCTCAAGTGGAAGCCGATCGTCAACTGGCTCGGGCTGCACACCGCCTACGAGCTCGACCGCGTGGCGGGACGCTACCGCGAGCTCGAACACGAACGGACCGGCCCGCGCACCGTCTTCGCGCTGGGGGCCGACCGGCCGCTGGATCTGTTCGCGCTGCGCCGGCGCACGTCGCTGCTCGCCCCGCTGGTCGACGTCGAGTACGGCTCGGCAACCTTCGCGCCGGCCGGTGCGCCCGCCGAGTACGAGGTGCGCGTCTCCACCACCGGACTGCTGATTCGCCGGGTGTCGCCCGCTGACCGCTGAACTCCGTTCGCCTGCGGCGCACTGCGCGCGGGCTTCGCCCGCTTGCCGCTCGCCTAGCCGATCACCCCGGTACTGCGCAGCTCCGCGATCTCGGCGGGCGGGAAGCCGGCCTGCGCGAGTACCTCGTCGGTGTGCTCGCCCAGGGCGGGCGCGTGGCGGCGGATCGCCGCGGGTGTGCGGTCGAAGCGTGCGGCGGGCCGCGTCTGCCGGATCGGGCCGGCGTGGGGGTGCTCGCTCTCGACGATCAGCGCGTTGGCGGCCACCTGGGGATCGGTCAGCAGGTCCTCGCGGCTCGAGATCGGGGCGCAGGGGACCTGCTCGTCGTCGAGCCGTCGGAGCCACTCCGCGGAGCTGCGCGACGGGAACGCCTCGGCCATCAGCTCGAGCCGCTCGTCCCAGTGGGCGATGCGCGCCGCCGGTGTCGCGAAGCGCGGGTCCTCGATCCACTCCGGGTGGTCCGCCGCGCGCGCCATCCCCGCCCACTCTGCGTCCGAGACCGCGCCGGCGGTGATGTAGCCATCCGAGGTCTCGAACACGAGGTCGCGCACCTGGGGGCTGCGGGGCGCCCGTTCGGTTCTGGCGAAGGTGTAGCGCGCCATCCCCTCGGGCCAGAGGAAGGAGATCATCGCGTCGAGCATGGACAGGCGGACGTGCTGCCCCTCACCGCTTCTCTCCCGGGCGAGCAGAGCCGCGGTGATGGCCTGGGCCGCCGTCACGGCCGTGAGCTTGTCGGGAACGATGGTTCGCACCATGCGCGGCCGACCTGTCACGCGGTCGCCCTGGATCGAGGCCAGGCCCGAGAGGGCCTGGATCACCGGGTCGTAGGCGCGCTTGGACGCGTACGGTCCCGAATCGCCGAAGCCGTTGATCGAGACGTACACGATCCGGGGCTCGGCGCGTCGGATCGGCTCCTCGCCGACGCCCAGGCGCTCGGCCACGCCCGGCCGGAAGTTCTGGACGAAGACGTCGGCCCCGGCCGCGAGCCGCGCCAGGACCGCCGGTCCGCCCGGGCGCTTCAGGTCCAGCGCCACGGAGCGCTTGTTGCGATTGCTGGTGGCGAACAGCGGCGTGATGCCGCCGCGCGTGCTGCCGATGCCGCGGGTCAGGTCGCCGCCGCCCGGCGGCTCGACCTTGATCACGTCCGCACCCTGATCGCCGAGCATCATGGTGGCGATGGGCCCGGACACGAAGCTGGTCAGGTCGACGATCCGATAGCCGGCCAGCGGTCCGGCCGCGCCTGTGCTCACCGTTGCGCCTCCGTCGCCCGGCGCAGGCTAACACGCTGCGCTGCGCCCCGGAGCCTGCCGGCCTCGGGCTTCACGGCTCCCGCCCGGCCAGCAGGAGGTCGATGCGCTCCTGCCGCTGCGCCCGGGCCTGGCGGTAGAGCGAGAGCTGGCCCCGGGCGCGCGTCAGGTTGTGATCGCCCGCGGAGGCGAAGCGCCGGCGGTCCCAGGCGAAGTAGGTCTCGCGCAGTGCGTCGGCCGCGAAGCGCGCGCAGAGCTCGAGGGCGATGCGCTCGAGGCCCAGGGCCAGCGAGTGGCGCTCCGCCTCGTCGAGCGGGATGGCGAGCGCGCCGAGGTAGCCCTGTGCGGAGGCGCGGAAGATCTCGGCGTCGAACTCGGCCACGGCCGCGTCCTCTCCGCGCCGGTTGCACCAGGAGCGCCACGCGTCGCCGAGCTCGGCGTACAAGGGGAGGCGAGAGAGCGTGTCCAGGTCGATCAGGCTCACGGCTCGCGAGCGGGCCAGTGGGGCGCCGGCCGCGAAGAGCACGTTGCTGAACTTCAGGTCGCCGTGGATCACCCGGGCGGGCAGGCCGTCCAGGCTCTCCCAGGCCCGCGCCTCCCCGAGCGCCTGCTCCGCGATGGTCGCCACGGCGTCGTGGAGGGGATGGCGCGGATGCTCTGCCAGGGCCGCTTCGAGCGCCTCCAGATGCGCGGGCGTGTCGTGAAGTGGAATGCCGAGGGGCCGGAACTCGTGCTCGAGATCGTCGAGGGCGCTGTGAAAGCGGGCCAGCAGCGCGCCCGCCGCGTGCGCCTGGCCCGGGGAATCGCAGGTGTCGAAGCTCACGCCGGGCACACGGGTCATCAGACGCCAGAGCCCCTCGCTCCCGAGGTCCGCGCAGAGCGCGCCCGTCGCCGTCGGGAGCAGGCGCAAGGTGACGAGGCCCTTCGCCGCCAGGTGCTCGGTGACCGCTGCGATGTTCTCGTGGATGAGTGGGGAGAAGATCGGATTCACGCGCTGGAGCACGAACTCGTCCGGGCCGTCTCGCACGGCGAAGCTGCGGTGGATCAGCCCGCTCGGAAGCAACGCTACCCGCGGCGCGGAAAGCCCGGGATACGCGGCGAGCGCCCGAGCCGTCTCGGGAGAGTCGGCGAACTCGTGCATGGCGGCGACCAGCGGAGGGTTTACGATCCGTGTCCGCGGCGCAACGGGGGGGAGACGTGAAGGCGACCAGGCTGCTCGTGGACCAGACCTGGGACGGCGAGCCGGTCGGCGACGACGAGCGCGCGTCCTTGGAGCTCCGCCTCGGGGAGGCGGAGCTGAGCGTGGAGACCGATGCGCCCTTCCACGCCGACCCCGCTCCGCCGGGGCCTCCCGGCTCGTGCGATGGACTCTGGGAGTTCGAAGCGGTGGAGCTCTTTCTGCTGGGGGACGGGCAGCGCTATCTCGAGATCGAGCTCGGGCCCCTCGGACACTCCCTCGTGCTGCAGTTGCGCCGGGCCCGCTGCGTCGAGGCCCCACGGTCTGCCCCTCGAGTACGCGTCCGAGCGCGTGGGCGGGCGCTGGCGCGGCCGCGCTCGCGTGCCGCTCGGCTACCTCCCGCCCGGGCTGCGGGCCTGCAATGCCTACGCCATCCACGGCCTCGGGCCGCACCGGCGCTACCTGGCCGCCCATCCCGTGCCCGGCCGCGAACCCGACTTCCACCGCCTGGACTGCTTCCGGGCCCTGGGCTGGTAGGTCGATACCGTCGCGCCCGCCGCATCCGCCGCTTCGATTTCTCTTTGCACTTTGCGCTGGGCTCGGAACAATAGGGCCGCAGGGGGTAGGGAGGGGCGGATTCGGATGCGCAGACTGATGGGTGCGGCCGTCTTGCTGGTGCTGGCAGCGGGCTTGCTCCACGCCGAGGTCCCGATCGAGCGGCCCGGCCGGGTCGAGAGGGTGCCCGAGCCGCTCGGGCCCCACTGGGTGTGGGCCTCCGACGTCCTGCTGCGGCGCAGCGCGTTGCTCGATCTCGACCGCGGCGCCTTCGTCGGCATGATCAGCACCGGCTACCTCTCCCCCTGGGCCGCCTTCGCGCGCAGCCGGCGCGAGTTCTACCTGCCGGAGACCTACTACTCGCGGGGCAGCCGCGGCGTGCGGACCGACGTGGTGACGATCTACGACGCGACCTCGCTGGCCCCGGCGGGCGAGGTGGTGATTCCGCCCAAGCGCGCCATCAACGTGCTGCCGTCGGCCAACGCCGCGCTTTCGGACGACGACCGCTTCCTGGCCGTCTTCAACATGACGCCCGCCACCTCGCTCAGCGTCGTCGACCTGGAGCGGCGGGAGTTCGCGGGTGAGATCACGACACCGGGCTGCAGCCTCGTCTATGCGGCGGGTCCGCGCCGCTTCCTGACGATCTGCGCCGACGGCTCGCTGCTGACGGTGACACTCGACGAGCGCGGGCGCGAGGCGAGCAAACGCCGCAGCGAGCCCTTCTTCGACCCCGAGGCCGATCCCGTCACGGAGAAGGCGGTGCGCTACGGCGACCTCTGGCTGTTCGTCTCGTTCGAGGGCTACGTCCACCCGGTCGACGTGTCGGGAGACGAACCGCGCGCCGGCGAGCGCTGGTCGCTGATCGACGACGAGGGTCGCCGCCGCTCCTGGCGCGTCGGGGGAAGCCAGCACCTCGCCGTCCACGAGCCCACGGGTCGCCTGTACTCGCTGATGCACCGGGGAGGTGCCGACACGCACAAGTCCCCCGGCTTCGAGCTCTGGGTCTACGATCTCGAGACGCGCCAGCGCATCCAGCGCATCGCGCTGCGCCACCCGGGCCTGGCCTTCCTGAGCGAGACCGTCGCGTTCGGCCAGTCCTGGATCTGGCCGTTCCACCGACTCTGGGACTTCCTGCTCGACCACGTGGTGCCGAACCCCGGGCTGAACCAGGTCCAGGTGACCCAGGACGACGCCCCGCTATTGATCACCGGCTCGCGGTTCGGCGGCTCGCTGGCGGTGTACGACGCGCTCAGCGGAGAATTCCTGCGGCGCGTTTCGTCCGGCAACCTGACCATCCACGCCCTCCAGGCACCCTGGGGCGGGCGGGGGCAGGTGCGCTGATGGCGCCCTTCGCCCTGGATCCCGCCCTGCACGCGATCCTGCGACTGGCACTCGCGCTGCTGTTCCTCGGCGCGTCGCGGCACAAGCTGCGCGACCTGGCCGGCTTTCGCGGGGCGCTGGCCGGCTACGCGATCCTGCCGGAGCGGGCGACCGGGCCGGCTGCGGCGGGCCTGGCGGCGGCCGAGCTCGGCGTCGGGGTCGGCCTGCTGCTCCCCGGCTCCGCGTTCGCCAGCGCCGTGGCGGCGGCCGCGCTGCTGTCGATCTACAGCGGCGCCATCGCGCTCGGCCTGCTGCGCGGTCGGCGGCACATCGACTGCGGTTGCGCCGGCCCCGGCGGCGGCCGGCCGCTCTCCGAGGGGCTCGTCGCGCGCAACGCCGTGTTGATTGCCGCGGCCGCGCTGTGCGCGCTGCCGGTCGGCACGCGGCCGCTGGTGTGGATCGACGCCGTCAGCGCCGTCGGGGGCTTGGCGGCGCTCGCGCTGCTCTACGGGGCCATCGACGTCGGTCTGGCCAATGGGGCCCGGCTGCGAGAATTGCGAGGTCGAGCATGATGGATGCATTGATCGTCTCCAACGTCGTCTTGTGGATCCTGGTGATCGCGCTCTCGGCGACGGTCCTGGCGCTGCTGCGGCAGATCGGCGTGCTGCACGAGCGCGTGGCGCCGGCGGGGGCGCTGATCGTGCGCGGAGGACCGGCGGTCGGCGAGGTCGCCCCCGTGCTCGAGCTCGAGGATTGGTCGGGAGCGAAGCGGCGGGTCGGCGCGCCGGATACCGAGGGCCGGAGCACGCTGCTCTTCTTCCTCTCGCCGAGCTGCCCGCTCTGCAAGATGCTGCTGCCGGTGCTCGAATCCGTGGCCGCGGCCGAGGGGCGCTGGCTGCGCGTCCTGCTGGCCAGCGCCGGGCCCCGGGCGGAGCACGAGGCGTTCGTCCGCCACCACGGTCTCGAGCGGCGCGGCTACGTGTTATCCGAGCAGCTCGGGCTCGCCTATCGGGTGGGCAAGCTGCCCTACGCGGTGCTGATCGACGAGGCCGGCGTGGTGCGAGCCAGCGGGCTGGTGAACTCGCGAGAGCACCTGGAGAGCCTGTTCGAGGCCAAGGAACGCGGCGCGGCCTCGATCCAGGCCTACCTGGCGGACCGTGGCGGCGAACGCCGTGTGGCGTAGCGGAGGCGAGGGCATGACGGAGATCGATCGCTGGTTCACGCGAGCTGCGCGGCGCCTCGCGCGCCGGACGTCACGACGCAGCTTCCTGACCCGTTTCGGCGCCCTGCTGGCGGGCGGCGCCGCGCTGCCGCTGCTGCCCGTGGCACGTGCGGCAGCGCCTCCGCGCGCGCCGGCACCCGGCGAGCCGGACCCGGCCAGCCCGGTGGGCGATCCCTCGAGCTGCCAGAACTGGCGCCACTGCGCCATCGACGGCTTCCTCAGCAGCTGCTGCGGGGGCACGCAGACGGCCTGTCCACCGGGCACCCAGATGTCACCGGTCACCTGGCTCGGCACCTGTCGCAACCCGGCGGATGGAAAGGACTACGTCATCTCGTACAACGACTGCTGCGGCAAGGACCTGTGCGGCCGCTGCCTCTGCCAGCGCCACGAGGGGGACAAGCCGGTCTACTACAGCTCCAAGAGCAACGACATCAACTGGTGCATGGGCAGCGCGGGGGTGATCTACAACTCGACCGTGGCAATTGTCGTCGGCATGGCGACCGAGTCGTGAGGGGAGCGCGGCTGCGCCCCGCTGGCTCGCTGCTGGCGCGAGCGGCCGTGCTCGCGTCCTGCGCCCTGGCGAGCGCAGGCCCCGCAGCGGGCGGAACGCCCCACGTCGACTACATGCTGCAATGCCAGGGCTGCCACCTGGCCGACGGGAGCGGCTCGCCCGGAGCGGTTCCCTCCTTCCGCGACTTCGTGGGCAGGTTCACGACGGTTCCGGGTGGCAGGGAATACCTGGTCCGCGTGCCCGGCAGCGCCCAGTCGCCGCTCAGCGACGCGGAGCTGGCTGCGGTGCTGAACTGGATGGTTCGCGAGTTCGGCCCCGAGGAGGTCGCCGTCGATTTCGTGCCGTTCAGCGCGGACGAGATCGTGCGCCTGCGCACGCCACCCTTGACTGACGTGGAGGGGGTGCGGCGCGAGCTCGTGAGTCGCGTCGAGAGCCAGAAGAACGCGGCGCGCCGCTAAGTCGGGACGCGAAGCACGAGGAGGTTGCGATGGCGCGCATCGTCGGAAACCTGAAGCCCGAAGACGACTTCACCCACCGGCTCGGCCCGGAGCGGAACTTCAACGAGAGCATGTACTTCAACTTCTTCGACCGGGCTCGCTCGCTCGGGGGCTTCCTGCGCCTCGGCAATCGCCCCAACGAGGGATGCGCCGAGCTGACGCTCACGCTTTACCTGCCCGATGGGAGCGTGCTCTTCCAGTTCGACCGCCCGCAGATCGATCACAACGACGCCTTCGACGCCGGCGGGATGCGCTTCGAGGTGCTCGAGCCGGCCCAGAAACTGCGCAGCTTCTACCAGGGGAGCGCCATCGAGCTGGCGGAGCCGCGGGCGATGGCGCGGCCCCGGGAGGCCTTCGCGCGCAGCCCGAGGCGGCGCGTGACCCTCGATCTGGTTCACCACGCGGTGGGCCCCATGTACGGTGGGGTGGCGCACGCCGAGGAGGACGGGCGGTCGGCGGAGGAGCAGTTTGCGCGCGCCCACTACGAGCAGCACATGGCCGTTCGAGGCGAGCTTCGCATCGACGACGAGGCCCGGCCCGTGGAAGGCTTTGGGCTGCGAGACCACTCCTGGGGACCGCGCAGCTGGCAGGCGATCCGCGGCTATGAATGGCTGACCATGAACTTCGGGCCCGACTTCGGCGTCGTGGTCTCCTGCATCCGACGAGACGGGCGCCCCGAGCGCGTGGGGGGTGTGGTGGTGCGCGGGGACGCGCTGGATCCGGTGACGCACGCGCACATCGAGGCCGAGTACGAGGAGGGCGGGCTCTACCACCGCCGGGTGGACGTGGACCTCACCACGGCGGCGGGCGAAGCGCTCACGATCCGCGGCGAGGTGAAGGGCTTCATCCCGCTGCGCAACCGCCGCGCAGGGCGCACGACCCAGATCGGCGAGGGAATGACCGAGTGGCGCTGCGCAGACCGCGTCGGCTACGGCCTTTCCGAGTTCCTGCGCCTCGCCGAATGAGCGAGAGGGCGCCGGCCCTCAGCGCACCCCGAGGCCCACCATCGTGACGTCGTCGCGCGGGCGCGTGCCGCCGCGGAACTCCTCGATGGCCTTGCGCAGCGCCTGCACCGTGTCGGCGACGCCGCTGCCGTTCTTGCGGCGCTCGATCAGCAGGTCGAGCATGCGCCCGGTGCCGAACTCCTCGTCGTCGGGGCTGCGCGCCTCGTTGACGCCGTCGGTGTAGGCGAGCACGAGGTCACCCTCGCAGAGCTGGAGCGTCTCGTCGCGGTACTCGGCGTCTTCGGTGACGCCGATCGGAACGCCTCCGCCGACCTCGCGCAGCTGCGCGCCATGGCTGCCGACCTGAATCAGCGGTGGGTGACCGGCGCGGACGTAGCGCAGCTCGCGGGTGCGGACGTCGAGGATCGCGTAGAGGAAGGTGAAGTACTGGCCCGACTGCGTGATCAGCTGGAAGCGCCGATTCAGCTCGCCAGCCACCTCGGCGGGCGGGACGAGCTCGTAGAAGGGCGGCTCGGGGCCCGTCCGCTTGAGGATCCCGCCCTGCTGCGGAAAGGGCGTGAGCACGCGGCTGAGGCTGACCGAGAGCAGCGCGGCGGAGGTGCCGTGCCCGGACACGTCGAGCACGTACAGCCCCACGCGGTGCTCGTCGAGCCGCACCACGTTGAACATGTCGCCTCCGACCAGGTCGCAGGCGTCGTAGACCCAGGCGAACTCGAGGCCCGGGATCGACGGCAGCTCGGAGGGGAGCAACGAGCGCTGGACCTCGGCCGCCGCCCACAGGTCCTTCTCCAGGCGGTCGCGCGCCTGGCTCAGGTAGAGCAGCTGCGCCTCGAGGCGGTCCTGGAGCCGAAGGATCCGCTCGGCCACCCGGATCTGGGCCAACACCTCCGCTCCGTCCACCGGCTTGCGCACGAAGGCGTCTGCGCCCGCGTCCAGGCCTTCGATCAGCTGCTGCCTCTCACGGTCCGAGGGCAGCAGGATGATCGGGAGGTAGCGGCGGTGGTTCGCGCTGCGGATCCGGCGGCACAGCTCCACGCCGTCGACCTGTGGCATGCGCCATGCGGCGATCAGCAGGGAGACGGCGGGGTCGCGCTCCAGGAGCTCGTGCGCCTCGGCTCCGTCCCCGACGCACACCACCTCGTGACCGGCCGACTCCAGACAGCGCTGAAGCCGGCCGCGTGTTTCCTGTTCGTCCTCGGCGACGAGGATGCGCACCCTTCCCCCAGGGTTCCCCGGGTCGGCCAAAACGGGAAGCGGACTTGAGCGCTTTTACGATGCGGGGGGAGTTCCCCACGAGGGAGCACCGCCGGGTGAGCGGGCTGCGTAGGCCTCGCGGATGAAGCCGGCCAGGGAGTGCCCCGCCAGCGCGTGGCCGCGCTCGTTGGGATGGTTGGACGAGCAGCGGCCCTTCAGCGCGTTGGACCTGCCGCTCGACGCCTCGCGGAAGAGCGGCAGCAGGTCGAGGACGCCGAAGCCCGCCTCGGCGGCCGCCCGCCGGGTCTCCCGGTGCTCGGCGCGGTGCGGATAGTGTTCGAAGTCGTCGAAGTTCGGGAAGATCGCGACCAGCGCGTCGAAGCCGGCCCGTTCGCCGAGACCGCGCAGCCGCTCGAAGCCGAGCTCGCGGGCGTCCGTGGTCGCGGAGGGAGTGCCGGGCGTGCGCCCCCCCTCGCGCAGCAGGGCCAGGCGGTACCAGAGCAGGCGCAGCAGGTGGCTGTTCGAGAGCGCGCTGCGCGACGCGCTCGTCTGCCACGCGCGCAGGACGCTCCACTGGCCGTGTCGTCTGAAGGCATTCAGCTCCCGCGAGTGGTCCCGCGAGTCGTTCAAGGAGTAGGCGACCACCACGAGATCCGGCTCCAGGGCCAGGCCCTTCTGGCGCAGGAACTCCACCTCCTGGATCGTGTTGTAGCCCGACACGCCCAGGTTGATGACTTCGACGCGCGCGGAAGCGGCGGGCGGCGTGGCGCCGAGCTCGCGCTCCAGGACCTTCGGAAAGGTGTGCGGGATGGCCAGGGACTCGCGCGGGTTGCAGTAGCCGAAGGCGATCGAATCCCCGATCACCAGCACGCGGAAGGTGTCCGCGGCCTTCGCGATCTCGTAGTCGCGGTCGCGGATGCCGTAGCCGTTGATGTCGCCGCTTCCCGCTCTGGGGACGTAGCGCAGCAGTGGGTTGTCGCTGGAGACGAAGCTCGCGTACGGCTCGTCGAGCACGATCGGCTCGAGTTCTGGCGCGAGCCCGAGCAGGCGGACACCCGCCTCGAGGACTGCGGCCGCGACCAGCACGCCCAGGGCCGCGAGCAGAGCGCGTCGCCCCCATTCTCCGCGCTGTGACATACTCGCAGGGTACCGTGGACCTCGCAGGCGTGGACATCTACGACCCCGACGCTTACCTGCCGGGCGTCCCCCACCAGACCTTCCGGCGGCTGCGCCGCGAGGCGCCGGTCTTCTGGCAGGAGCTGCCAAAGGGTCAGGGTTTCTGGGCGCTGCTCAAGCACGCGGACGTGATGCGGGCTTCGAGCGACCCGGCGACCTTCTCGGCGGCCCGGGGTGGCATCGTGATCGAGGACCCGGCACCGGCCCAACTCGAGGCCATGCGCAGCATGCTGCTGAGCATGGATCCCCCTGAGCACCTGCGGATGCGGCGCATCGTGCTGGAGGCCTTCACGCCCCAGGCGATCGCCGGCATGGAGCCGTGGCTGCGCGAGCGCGCCCGGGAGATCATGGACGCGGCGGCCTGCCGGCGCG
>JAZFWH010000404.1:0-6300 GCA_036482635.1 Myxococcota bacterium | reverse complement strand
AAGGGCGGGGGCTGGCACGCGGACCTGTACTCGAGCGGCGGCAAGGCCAAGAAGAAGGACGAGGCCGGGGGCGACGCGGCGACTTCCGAATCCGCCGCAGCCGATTCGGGAGGCTCCGATTCCAAGGCCAAGCCCGACGAAAAGGCCAAGGGGAAAGACAAAGGCAAGGGCTCTGCGAAGAAGAAGGGCCCGAAAGCCGCCGCCTGAGCGACTGGTATACTCCCGCCTCCTCGACGGAGGCGCCCCCAGCCATGACATCCGAGCTGCGCCAGACGGTCGTCGTCGACGGTCTGGCCCTCGCCCAGGAGATCCGCAAGGGCCTGGCCGAGGCGGTCGGGGTGCACGTCGCGGCCGGCCGCCGCGCCCCGCGGCTGGCCGTCGTGCTGGTGGGTGACGACGCGGCGAGTGCGTCCTACATCAAGGGCAAGCGCCGTGCGTGCGAGCGGGTCGGGATCGACTCGGTCGAGCACGACCTGCCCGCCCACACCGGGGAAGGCGAACTGCTCGCGCTGGTGGAGCGCTTGAACGGCGACGACGCCGTGGACGGCATCCTGGTCCAGCTCCCGCTGCCGAAGGCCGTCCGCGCCAATGCCGTGGCAGCCGCCGTCGATCCGGACAAGGACGTGGACGGCCTGCACCCCGTAAACGCCGGCCGTCTGTTGCTGGGCGAGCCGGGTCTCTACCCGTGCACACCGCTGGGCATCATGAAGATCCTGGAGCACTACCGGATCCCGCTCGAGGGCGCCGACGCCGTGGTGATCGGCCGCAGCGCCATCGTCGGCAAGCCCGTCTCGCTGATGCTCCAACACGCGCACGCGACGGTCACGATGTGCCACTCGCGCACCCGCGACCTGCGCGGCGCGTGCCGCCGGGCCGACGTGCTGGTTGCGGCTGTGGGCCTGCCGCGCCTGGTGAAGGGCGATTGGATCAAGCCGGGGGCGGCCGTGATCGACGTGGGCGTGAGCGAGCTGGACAGCCAGCTCGTGGGAGACGTGGATTCGGAGGCCGCGCAGGGCATCGCCGCGCTCGTCACGCCGCACCGGCGCGGGGTGGGCCCGATGACGATCACGATGCTGCTCCAGAACACGCTCACCGCCTACGAGGCGCACCTGGGGGTATGAAGCGCACGCCGCTCTACCAGGTCCACCGGCGCCTGTCCGCACGCATGGTCGAGTTCGCCGGCTACGAGATGCCCGTCCAGTACACCTCGATCCTGGACGAGCACGCCGCGGTCCGCGAGCGCGCCGGCGTATTCGACGTGTCGCACATGGGCCAGATCCACCTGTCGGGGCCGGCCGCCATCGAGACGGCCGAGAAGCTCGTGACCCGGCCGGTGGCGTCGCTGCGCCAGGGCCGCGTGCGCTACGGCCTGCTCTGCAACGAAGACGGCGGCGTGGTGGACGACGTCACCTTCTACCGCCTGGCCGACGACGCGCTCTTTCTCTGCGTCAACGCCGCCAACATCGAGAAGGACTACCGCTGGATGGTGCGCCACGCGCCGGCGGAGGCCGGCGTCCGCGACCAGAGCGAGCAGACCGGCATGCTCGCCTTGCAGGGTCCCGCCAGCGCAGAGCTCCTCCAGCGCCTGTGCGGGGAACCGTTGGCAGAGCTCGAGCGCTACGCCTTCACGCGCGCCGACGTGGCGGGCCACCCCACCCTCCTGTCGCGGACCGGCTACACGGGCTCCGACGGCTTCGAGCTCTACCTCGACGCCGGCGTCGCCGCGGCCGTGTTCGAGGCCCTGCTCGGCGAGGGGAAGCCGCTGGGCGTGGTGCCCGCCGGCCTGGGCGCCCGCGACACGCTGCGCCTCGAGGCCGCGCTTCCCCTTTACGGCCACGAGCTCGACGACACCACCTCGCCGCTCGAGGCGGGGCTCGGCCGGTTCGTCAAGCTGCGGGCCGGGGGCTTCATCGGTGCGGAGGCGATCGCCCGGCGCCGCGACGCGGGCCCCGAGCGGACGCTGGTCGGCTTCGAGCTGGAGGGCCGGGGCGTGGCCCGGGCCGGCTACGCGATCACCCGGGGTTCGCAGGAGGTCGGGACGGTGACTTCGGGCGGACCCTCGCCCACCCTCGGAAAGTCCATCGGGCTGGCCTACGTTCCGCCGGACCTCGCGGAGCCGGGCACGCCGCTCGACGTGCAGATCCGGGGGCGCGCCACGGCGGTCCGCGTGGTAGAAACGCCGTTCGTCAAGGCCGCGGGCGCTGCGCCCCGCAGCGAGCCGCAGGCGAGCGAAGTTTCAGCGGACTAGATCGGCGCCGCGGCCGCGCGGCGGGGGGACACGCGTTGGCCGAGTACCGGATCCCGGAAGAGCTCCGCTACAGCGAGGAGGACGAGTGGATCCGGCTCGAGGAGAACCGGCGGGTCGTCGGCGTCACCGATTACGCCCAGCAGCAGCTCGGCGACATCGTGTTCGTGGAGCTGCCCGAGGTGGGAAGCTCCGTCGAGAAGGGACGGCCCTTGGGCGTGATCGAGTCCGTGAAGGCCGTGTCCGACCTCTACGCGCCCGTCTCGGGTGAGGTCGTCGACGTGAACGCCGAGCTCGCGGAACGGCCCGAGGTGGTGAACGAGGACTGCTACGGGGCGGGCTGGATGCTCGCCATCGCCGGTGCGACCGACGACGAGGTCGAGTCGCTGCTGGATGCCGCGGCCTACCGCAAGCACGTGAACGAGCGCAGCGAGTAGAACCGGCCCCGGATCGAGGACGCGCGTGCGCTACATCCCGCACACGGAGGAAGACGTCGAGCAGATGCTCGACGCGATCGGCGTCTCGGGCCTCGACGCCCTGTTCGCGAACATCCCTGCCAAGCACCGGCTGGCCGGCGACCTGGCGCTGCCGCTCGCGGCCAGCGAACAGGAGGTGCTCGCAGAGCTCTCGGAGCTGGCAGAGCGCAACGCCAACACCACCACCCACGCCTGGTTCCTGGGCGCCGGCGCCTATGCGCACTTCATACCCAGCGCCGTCGACGCCGTGGTGTCGCGCTCCGAGTTCTACACCGCGTACACGCCCTATCAAGCCGAGATCAGCCAGGGCACGCTCCAGGCGATCTTCGAGTGGCAGACGATGGTCTGCGGGCTGACGGGCCTGGACGTGGCCAACGCCTCCATGTACGACGGCGCGTCGGCAGCTGCCGAAGCCGCGCTGATGGCGATGCGCGTCACCCGTCGCTCGCGCGTGCTGCTCGCGCGCGGCCTGCACCCGCACTACCGGGACGTCGTCCGCACCTACCTCGGGGGCCTGCGGGCGGAGGTGGTCGATGCGCCCCTGGGCGAGGACGGACGCACGGCGGATGTCGCTCCGCTCGTCGACGACGCGACGGCCTGCGTCGTCGTCCAACACCCCAACTTCTTCGGCTCGCTCGAGGACCTCGAGGCGGCCAGCGCCGCCAGCCGCGCGCGGGGCGCGCTGCTCGTGGTGGTCGTCAACGAGCCGCTGTCGCTGGCGTTGCTCCGCCCCCCCGGAGAGCTCGGCGCGGACGTGGTCTGCGGCGAGGCCCAGAGCTTCGGCGTGCCGCTCGGCATCGGCGGACCGCACCTCGGTTTCCTGGCGACGCGCACCAGGTTCGTGCGCCAGATGCCCGGACGGCTGGTGGGCGCCACCGTCGACAGCGAGGGCCGCCGCGGCTTCGTGCTCACCCTCGCCACCCGCGAGCAGCACATCCGACGCGAACGGGCCACCTCGAACATCTGCACCAACCAGGGGCTGTGCCTGCTCATGGCGACGGTCTACCTCGCGCTGCTGGGCCGCCGCGGCCTGCGACGCCTGGCGGAGGTGAACCTGGCCAAGGCGGAGTACGCCCGGGCGCGCGTGCGCGAGACCGCTGGCCTCTCCCTCCCCCTCGAGGCGCCCACGTTCAACGAGTTCGCGGTGGCCGTGCCCGGCTCGGCCGAGGCCGCGCTGGCCCGCGCCCGCGACGACGGCATCGTCGGCGGACTCGACCTCTCGACCCACGCCCCGGAGCTCGGCTCGGCCGTGCTGGTCTGCACCACCGAGCTCGCGAGCCGCCAGCAGATCGACCGGCTGGTGGGTGCCCTGGCCGGGGGGCGCCGGTGAGCGGCGACCACCGCGCCGACGTCGGCAACACGGCCGGCGGTTTCGCCTACGAGGAGCCGCTGCTGTTCGAGCGAAGCCGGCCGGGCCGCACCGGCTACTCGCTGCCGGAGCTCGACGTCCCGGAGGTCGCGCCGGACGACGTGTGGCCCGCCGGAAGCGTGCGCGGCGACCTGCCCGGCCTGCCGGAGCTCTCGGAGGTCGACGTCGTGCGCCACTTCACGCGCCTCTCGACCTGGAACGCCTCGGTCGACCTGGGCCTCTACCCGTTGGGCTCCTGCACGATGAAGTACAACCCCAAGCTCAACGAGCAGGTAGCCCGCCTGCCGGGCTTCGCGGCGGCCCACCCGCTCCAGCCCACCGCCCTGCTCCAGGGATTCCTCCAGCTGGCCTTCCAGCTCGAGCAGCAGCTGGCCGAGATCAGCGGGATGGACCGCGTCACCCTGCAGCCGGCGGCCGGAGCCCAGGGCGAGCTCGCCGGGATCATGATGATTCGCGCCTACCACGAGCAACGCGGGGAGCGGCGCACCCGGGTACTGATCCCGGACACCGCCCACGGCACCAACCCGGCCAGCGCCGCTCTCAACGGCTACGACGTGGTCGCGATCCCTTCGGGCGAAGACGGCATCCTCCACCCCGAGGCCGTGGAGGCCGCGATGTCACCCGAGGTCGCGGCGCTGATGATCACCAACCCCAACACGCTCGGCCTATTCGAGGAGCACATCGCGCGCATCGCCGAGATCGTGCACGCACAGGGCGGGTTGGTCTACGGCGACGGCGCGAACCTCAACGCCCTGCTCGGCATCTCTCGCCCGGGCGATCTGGGCATCGACGTGATGCACTTCAATCTGCACAAGACCTTCTCCACGCCCCACGGTGGAGGGGGCCCCGGCTCGGGCCCGGTCGGCGTCAAGAACCTGCTGGCGCCCTACCTTCCGGTCCCGGTGGTGCGCAAGCTCGCCGGCGACGAGGGCGACGGCTACACCCTCGACTACGAGTTCCCGCAGTCGATCGGTCGGCTCCACGCAAGCTTCGGCAACGCCGGCATGTTCATCCGCGCGTACGCCTACATCCGCTCGCTCGGCCGCGAAGGCCTGCGGCGCTGCGCCGAGATGGCCGTGCTCAACGCGAACTACCTGCTGGCCCGACTGCGCGACGCGTACCACGTGCCCTACGACCGACCGGTCATGCACGAGTGCGTGCTCTCCGACCACCGCCTTGCCAATACCGGCGTGACCACCATGGACCTGGCGAAGCGGCTGATCGACTACGGCTACCATCCGCCCACCATCTACTTCCCGCTGATCGTCCACGGCGCGCTGATGATCGAGCCCACTGAGAGCGAGAGCCTGGAGGGCCTCGACCGCTTCGCCGACGCCCTGATCGCAATCGCGCAGGAAGCGCACGAGAACCCGGAGCTGGTGCGCAGCGCGCCCCATCACACGCGCCGCTCGCGACTGGACGAGACGCGCGCGGCCCGCCAGCCCGTGCTGCGCTGGCAGCCCGATTCGTCGTCCTGATCGCCTTCCGGGCGGCGCCCCCGGCGGGATTCACTCCTCCAAGCGCCGCCGGGCCAGGTGTGCCCAGCCGCCGGTGGGATCGAGCTGGAGGTAGCGACGCCAGTGGCTGCGGGCCTTGCGCCGCAAGCTCAACTTCTCATAGAGAAGTGCCAGGCTCACGTGGGTATCCGGGTACAACGGCTCGGTCTCGAGGGCGACCTTGTAATGGCTCAGGGCCGCCTCGTTGCGGCCGTCTTCCTCGAGTAGCGTCGCAAGGTTCAGATTCGCCTCGAGGTGACGCGCTTCGAGCGCGATGGCGCGCTCGAAGCACGCCCGCGCGGCCGCCCGCCGCTCCAGGTTGAAGTACACGGAGCCGAGGTTGCAGTGGGCGTCGGCGAAGTCCGGCGCGGCCTCGATGGCGCGGCGGTAGGCCTCGACCGCGGTGGCGTAGGTCGCGGGATCCGAGTCGTTGTGGCAACCGCGCTCGAACCACTCGAGCGCCCTCCCCGCGGCAGACTCGGTGCGTTCACGCGGTGCCAGCGGCGCCACGCCGCTGCCGCCGGCAGGCGGCGTCGGCGAGAAGTCGATCACCGTCTGCCCGTTCGGCTCGAGCAGGACACCCTGGTGGCGCACCACCATCCGGTCGGAGCCGTCCATCCAGACCCGCAGTGCGTCGAGCGGCCGATCGAGATCGGGGAAGCGGCGGCGCAGCGACTCCACGCTGCGGCGGATGCGCCGCAGCGGCACGCCGCG
>JAZFWH010000403.1:0-11083 GCA_036482635.1 Myxococcota bacterium | reverse complement strand
GTCTCGTTGCCCGCCACTACCACGATCAGGCAGAAGGCGAGCACGTCCATCGGCGGCAGCGGTTTGCCGTCCACCTCGGCGTGGGCGAACAGCGAGGCGAGATCGTCGGCCGGGTTCTTCTTCTTCTCCTCGATCAGCTTGGTGAAGTACATGAACAGCTCGACCATCGCCTGGCGCGCGGTCTCCTCCTGGGTCTTGCCCTCCTCCTGGTACTCCGGGTCACCGCTGCCGACTGTGCGGTTGGTCCAGTCGAAGATCAGCTTCCAGTCCTCGCGCGGAACGCCGAGCAGCCAGGCAATCACGGCGATCGGCAGTGGCGCCGAGACCTTCTGCACGAAATCGCACTCGCCCGCGTCCCGCTCGGACACCAGGGAATCGACGATCTCCGCGCCGATGCGCTCGATGTCGTCGTGGATCCGCCGCAGCGCCTTCGGCTTGAAGCGCTTGCTGAGGAGCTGGCGGTAGACGCCGTGCTTCGGGGGATCGAGCTGGATCAGGGTAGGCGGGAACTCGTCCATTCCCCGCTCCTGCTCGTGGCTGATCACGATCCTCGGCCCGTTCAGGAACAGCTCGGGCCGCTTGGAGATCGAGACGATGTCGGCGCGCTTGGTGATGGCCCAGAACGGCATGCCCTCGGTCCGCTCCCAGCGGTGGACCGGGTCGTTCTTTCGCAACCACGTCCAGATCTCGTGGGGGTAGCCGTGGGCCGCGTAGTCCCTCGGGTGGATGATGTTGAAGCTCTCGAGCAGGGCTTCCGCGCTGGTCATCGAGGTTCTCCTCTGCGTTCCCCCTCGCCCGGCGGATTGTAGTGAATCGCCGTCGTCGCGCCTGACCGCGTCGGTCGCGAGGCGTCCGCCGCGCGCCTCGCGCTGCAGTAGGATGGCAACGCGATGGAGAAGCGCAGACTCGGCACGAGCGACCTCGAGGTGACGCCCGTCGTATTCGGCGCCTGGGCAATTGGCGGGCTGATGTGGGGCGGCAGCGACGAGACCGCGGCAGTGGAGGCCGTCCGCGCGGCCCTGGACGCCGGCGTGAACGCGATCGACACGGCGCCGGCCTACGGCCTGGGCCGCAGCGAGGAGCTGGTGGGTCGCGCCCTGGCGGGGCGACGCGAGGGCGTCGTGATCATGACCAAGTGCGGGCTGCGCTGGGACCGAAGCGACGGGGAGCTGCGCTTCGACGAGCCGACCGCCGACGGAGGGCGCACGCGGATCTATCACAACCTCGACCCGAAGAGCCTGCGCGAGGAGTGCGAGGCCAGCCTGCGCCGGCTGCGCACCGACGTGATCGACCTCTACCAGATCCACTGGGCCGATCCGCGCCGCTCGCTCGAGGACGCCTTCGGAGAGCTGGTGAAGCTGCGCGAGGAGGGCAAGGTGCGCGAGCTCGGCGTGAGCAACTTCTCAGTGGAGCAACTCGAGATCGCCAGGCGCTGCGCCGGCATCGTGAGCGACCAGCCCCAGTACAACCTGATCGACCGCGGCATCGAGAAGGACGTCCTCCCGTGGTGCCGCTCCCACGGCGTCGCCGTGATCGCCTACAGCCCGATGGCGCGAGGACTTCTGACCGGCGCGATCCGGGCGGACCACGAGTTTCCGGAGACCGACCACCGCGGACGGCGCGCCTGGTTCGAGCCGGAGCGGCGGCGCCGGGCGCTGGGGGCGCTGGAGCGGGTGCGCCCGGTGGCGGAACGCCACGGCATCTCCCTGGGCAACCTGGCGGTGGCCTGGGTGCTGGGCGCCCCTGGCGTCGCCGCAGCGCTGGTCGGAGCGCGCGACGCCGCCCAGGCCCGCGAGAACGCCCGCGCCGCCGGGATCCGCCTCGACGACGACGAGCGGCGCGACGTCGCCGCCGCCTTCGCAGGCGCCTGATCGCGAGCTCGAGCGCCGACGGACCTAACCCGCTGAAACTCCGCTCGCCTGTCTTGCAGGGGCCCGCCTCCGCTCGGCTTCGCCTCGCTGCGCGCCCTTCGGGCTTGCGGGCTCGCTGCGCGGAGGCCGACTCTCGGGTCGGCCTCCTAACGCGAGATGCGGTTGCGGCCGGCTTCCTTGGCCCGGTAGAGGGCCTGGTCGGCCGCGCGCAGCACCTCCTTGGGGATGCGCGCCTGGGCCACACCGATGCTCGCCGTGACCGACACCTTCTCGCGCGCATTCTGCTTGGGCAGCGGCTCTCCCTTGCGCGGCTTGCGCCGCGGCCCGGGGCTGCGGATCGAGAAGGGCGTGTTCTGGATCGCCTGCCGCACGGCCTCGACGTGCGGGAGCGCCTTGTCGAGACGCTTGCCGGGGAAGACCAGGGCGAACTCCTCCCCTCCGTAGCGGAACGCGATGCCGCCGCCGGTCATCGCGGCCAGCTTGAAGCCCACCATCCGCAGCAGCTGGTCGCCGACCTGGTGCCCCCAGGTGTCGTTGAACTTCTTGAAGTGGTCGATGTCGAGCATCGCGATGGTGTAGTGCCTGCCGAGCCCCGCCAGTGTGCGCTCGAGGGCGCGGCGGGTGGGCAGCTCGGTGAGGTCGTCCCGGAACGCCAGCAGGTAGGAGCTCTCGACCTGCGAGGTAATCAGGGCGAGTCCCGCGGCGCTCATGTACACGATGAACTCCGCACCCGATGGCGTGGAGGTGAACGCCAGTGTGGCGGCGATCAGGGCCCAGAACAGGCCGCCCACGATGTCGTCGCGCGCCACCAGGCGCTGGGCGGGAAGCAGGGCAAATGCCCCCGCGAACGCCAGCCAGCCGGGCTGCGTGACCGGCCCGCGCGTGCGCCACGGCAGGTCCAGCCACTGAAGATCCAGCACCAGGGAGAGCTCACCCGGCCACTTGAAGCAGACCACCGCAATCGCCGCGGGCTGGGCGAGGATGAAGCCCAGACGCGACAGCGTGCTGGCGGTGAGGATGCCGCGATGCGAGCGCACGCAGAGCCACAGGAAGTTGAGCGGCATCAGGAAGGCCAGGGCGGTGAGGACATCCTGGCGCAGCGGCGGAGTGAACAGCTCCCCGCTGGCGAAGAAGTAGAAGCCCCAGTCGGCCAGTCCGAGCACGAGCAGGGCGAGCACCATCTGGCTGCAGTGGAAGCGCGCGCCGAGCAGGGCCCCGATCGCGAAGAACGCCGAGGGGACGAAGCGCGCGAGCGGGGGCACCACCTCCGCGTCCGGGAGGATCTGGATGAACAGATAGGCGCCCAGCACGACCAGGCCGCCGGGCATCACCAGCTGGTAGAGAGCGCGCATGAGTCGTCAAGCGCTGCTTCGGCGCCACGCGGGCCGGAATTGAGGGCGGGCGGGCGCGCCTACTGCCCCGCTCCCTTCGTCTCGAGAAAGGCCCAGTCGAACCAGGGGAGCACGGCCTCCACGTCCTCGTTCTCGACGGTGGCGCCCCCCCAGATGCGCAGCCCGGGCGGCGCGTCGCGGTAGGACCCCACGTCGTACGCCACCCCCTCGGCTTCCAGCAGGGCCACGATCTGCTTCACCACGCCCGAACGCCGCTGGCCTTCCAGGGCGAGGAACCAGGAATCCGCGATGCGGAGGCAGATCGAGGTGCACGAGCGCGTGCTGGGCTCGCGCGCCAGGAAATCGACCCAGGGCGTCGCCGCGACCCAACGCGCGACGCTGGCCAGGTTGGCCTCGGAGCGGGCGCGCACCGCGGCCGACCCGCCGATCTCCTCGATCCAGCCCAGGGCGTCCAGGGCGTCCTCGACGCACAGCAGCGAAGGGGTGTTGATCGTGTCGCCGCGGAAGGGGCCCTCGGCGAGCTTGCCCCCGCGCGTCAGGCGGAAGATCTTGGGCAGCGGCCAGGGGGGCGAATGGGTCTCCAGGCGCTCCACGGCTCGGGGCGAGAGGGCCAGCATGCCGTGGCCGGCCTCGCCGCCCATCGCCTTCTGCCACGACCACGTCACCACGTCGAGCTTCGCCCACGGGAGCTCCATGGCGAAGACGGCCGAGGTGGCGTCGCAGATCGCGAGTCCGCGCCGATCGGCGGGGATCCAGCCGGCGTCGGGGACGCACACGCCCGAGGTGGTGCCGTTCCAGGCAAACACCACGTCGCGCTCGAAGTCCACCTCGGAGAGCTCGGGCAGCTCCCCGTAGTCGGCCACGAGCGGGCGAGCGTCCTCGATGCGCAGCTGCTCGACGACGTCGGTCAGCCAGTCCCTGCCGAAGCTGTCCCACACCAGCACATCGACGCCCCGGGCGCCGAGCAGGGACCAGAGCGCCATCTCGAAGGCGCCGGTGTCCGAGGCCGGGACGATGGCCAGGCGGTACTCCCCCGGCATGCCGAGCAGCCGGCGCGAGCGGTCGATCACTTCGGCCAGCTTCTCGCGGCAAACGGGGGCGCGGTGGGAGCGGCCCAGCGCGGCTTCGGAGAGGCGAGCGGCCTCCCAGCCGGGCCTCTTCGCGCAGGGTCCCGACGAGAAGTGCGGTCGCCTCGGACGTCGCTCGGGCTTCATGGACGCATCGCTCCCCGGACCGCCGGCCGGGAATCCCGGCGACCGCGAGTCTACCGGGGGCTGGGCCCCGTTCCAGCTCGGTGGCGCTTTGTCACGGGACCCGGCGCGAGCTGCCGAACAGCACCACGCGCGCGGCCCCGTGCGGGCAGCGCTTCCCGTCTGAGCCTGGCACGCTGGCTGCACTGGCATCGCGCCGGGAGGACCGGCTGCGATGGGCAAGGCCTACGACTCCGAAGAGCCGGGGAGACGCGTGTTCCGGGTGGCGATGGCGGGGATCTTCCTGCAGATCGCCGCCATGGTGTGGATCGTGCTCTAGGCCCCGCCGGCCCCGGCCGGCGGGTCGCGCTCGATCACCCGGAAGTACCGCACCTCCGGCCTGTCCGGCTCGGGAACAGCATCCCAGCCGTACTTCGCGGCGTAGGCGCGGAAGATCGCCTCTCGCTCCGCGGGATCCTCAACCCGCTCGAGTCTGCGCTCGTAGATCTCGCCCGCCACCGCGAGCCTCACGCGCGGGTCGCGCTCCACGTAATCCACCCAGCGTTTCTCGGCGGGCCGGCGGGCGCCGATGTAGAGGCGCCCGTCGAGCGCCGCGCAGTAGATCGTCATCGAGTGCGGGAGCAGATACGGGGTACGCGTCTCGAGGAAGATCTGCTTGTGGTCGTCCGTGAACGACCAGTCGTCGACCGGGCCGCTGACCACCTCTCCGGCGAGCCGCAGACCGGGGCGCTGGCCCTCCGGGTCCACACAGCCCGCCGCCAGCAGGACGGCGAGGGCGACCAGAACGCGCGGGATCGAGACGCGTGCGCTCACGAGTACGAAGCCTCCTACGGGTAGACCGAGGTGGCCGGCCGCGCGCAGTAGTCCTCCTGGAAGGCGTCCATCAGTCCGTCCATCCAGCCGCCCGGTGCGCGCCGCCAGTTGAAGGGCATCGCCAACAGCCCCGCCGGGAAGAGCACCGCGCCGGCGGCGACCATCTTGATGCCGTGGCCGAAGCGGCAGGCCTGGATCGCGACGGGCTTCCCGGTGGCAGCACTCACGGCCGCGGTGGGCAGCGCGCTCACCGTGAAGAGCAGGCCGACGATCAGCGTGGCGGGACCGCGCTCGGAGAGCCGCTCGACGGCGGTCGAGGCGCCGGCGGCGGGCGCGCAGAGCAGCCACGGCAGCGCGAAGGCCAGCGGCCAGCGCGCGCTGCGGCGGGGCGTCGCCGTCCGCTTCATCAGCCCAGGCGCAGCAGGCGATCGGCCTCCAGCAGCCGCTCGCGGATGGGGACGTCGAACTCACAGGCCTCGAGGCATGGCGCAGGGCAACCGGCGCAGCGATCGGCGCGCCGCTCTTCGGGAACCCGCGAGTAGAGGCGCAGGGCCTCCTTCTCGCGTCCGTAGTTCTCGTAGTACATGCGGTAGCGCAGCAGGTCGTCGACGGGCACTTCGTGGGGGCAACGATCCAGGCACGCCCCGCAGCCGGTGCGGCAGTAGTCGCCCGTCACCAGGCGGTCGTACGTCTCCAGGGTCGCCACGTCGTCGCCGCTCAGGGCCCGGCCCGACGCCTGGAGGTACTCGTCGATCTGCCGGAACTCGCGGATCGAGACGACCAGTCCGCTGACGTCCGGATTGGAGAGCACCCACTTGAAGGCGGCCTGGGCGAACGACTCCCTCTCCGTGGGCGTGAAGTCTGCGAGCTTGGTGTGGTACGCACCCTTCAGCGTCTTCATCGCGACCACGCCGACTCCGCGCTCTCTCGCCTCGCCGAAGATCTCCGTCAGGGCCGGCCAGTGTTTGAAGTGGTAGGCGACCATGATCACGTCGAAGCGGCCGCTGGCGACCGCCCGCCGCATCACCGTCTCGAGATCGGGAGTGTGGCTCGAGACGCCGAGAAAGCGGACCATGCCCGCCTCCCGCAGGCGGTCGAAGGCCTCGTGGATGTTCGGCGCCATCAGGCGCTCGACGGAGTTCACGGCGTGGATGTGCACGAGGTCGAGGTAGTCGGTCTCGAGGCGGCGCAGGCTGGCCTCGACCGCCTCGATCACGCGGGCCACCGACGTGTCGCTCGGAAGGTGGCCGCGGGCCGTGCAGAACTTCGAGGCGACGAAGACCCGGTCGCGCGGAAAGCCCCGCATGGCCTCGCCCAGGGCGCGTTCCGAGCTCGTGTTCGAGTAGTCGGGCGAAGTGTCGAAGTAGTTCACGCCGCGCTCGAGCGCGCGTCGGGCCACCGCCGGATCGCTGAGCCCCGCGCAACCGAAGGAGATGTCCGAGATCTCGAAGCCGGTGCGGCCGAGGGGGCGGTAGCGCCGCACGCGCGACTCGCTCCACTCGGGGCTCTGGGATTCGGCGGGCGGGGGTGACTGGATGAGGAATCGCTGGGTTCCGTATTTGCAGCTCGCCATCGCCGCGGCGCCCCCGGCGAGCGCGCCCGCCGACGCCAGCACCTGACGGCGGGTGATTCCCGGCCGGGCCTCCCGGTTTCCGCTCATTTCGCGCCTCCTCGTGGCCGTTTCCCCTGGATGCTCAGCGGCGCTTCGGGTCGGGAATCGCGAAGATCCGCGCCGCCTGTTGTTGGCAGAGAGCCGTGCCCGGCATCGACACCCCGGCGCCGCGCGCCACGTCGAGCGCCAGACCGAGATCCTTCTCGGCCAGCAGCATGGGAGGCGTCAGCCGGCCGCGCAGGAACTCGTTGTCGGGATCCTCTTCCAGTGCGCTGCGCCCTGCCAGGAAGGTCCGGGCGTTGTCGTTCATGATCCAGGCGAGCACCTCGAGCAGCTTCTCGCGCTCGAGGCCCGTGTGCTTCGCCAGCTGGGTCGCCTCCACGTAGCCCTGCCAGGCCTGGTACTGCACCAGGTTGTTGCAGAGCTTCGCGATCGCCCCCATTCCGATCTCGCCGCAGTGCGTGATCTCGGCTGCCGACGTCTCGAACACCGGCCGGCAGCGCTCGACCACCGCCTCGTCTCCGCCCACCATGTAGCGGAGCTTCCGCTGCTCGGCTCCGTAGCGGCCGCCCGTCATCTGGGCGTCAATCAGCGCAACGCCGCGCTCGGCCGCCCGTCGGGCGAGCCGACGCACCGTCTCGGGATGCACGGTGCTGTGCACGGCCACGACCGTATCCGCAGCCGCACCCGCCAGCAGGCCGTCCTCGCCGGCGACGACGGACTCGGTCGCGGCGTCGTCCACGACGCACACGCCGATCACCTCGCAGCGCTCGCCGACCTCGCGGCTGCTCGACGCGCCCTTGGCGCCCTGCTCGACCAGCGTCTTCACCGCCTCGGGGCGCAGGTCGTGGACGACGACCTCGAACTGCCCGCCGCACAGATTGCGGGCCATCGGCTCCCCGATGTCGCCCAGACCGATGAAGCCGACTCGCCGAACCATGCGTCCTCCACTCGCGCCGGGCCCGCTTCGGTTCCGGCGCGGGTTGCCCCCTCGCCCCGACGAGAGCGATGATAATATGCCGCGGGTCCGTTGGCCGGTGAAGCCCGCGGGAGGAGGCTCGGTGGTCGTCTTCAACCCCTACGACTGGCAGACCCAGGAGGACCCGTACCCGGTCTACCGGGCGCTGCGGGACGAGGCACCCGCCTACTACAACGACGAGCTCGATTTCTGGGCGCTCTCCCGCTACGCCGACGTGCTGGGTGGCTTCCGCGACTGGCAGGTCTACTCCAGCGCCCGCGGCGTGGCCCTCGAGCAGCGCGACATTCCCGATCCCTCGGCGGTGATGTCCTTCCTGGGCATGGACCCCCCGCGGCACGACCACCTGCGCAGCCTGGTGTCGAAGGGATTCACTCCGCGGCGCATGGCCGAGCTCGAGCCGCGCATCCGCGAGCTGGCCAGGCACTACATCGACGCCTTCATCGAGCGCGGGCGCTGTGAGTTCATCGAGGAGTTCGCCGGGAAGCTCCCCATGGACGTGGTCAGCGAGATGCTCGGCGTCCCAGGGGACGATCGCGACACGCTGAGGGCGTGGGCCGAGCTCGTCCTGCACCGGGAGGCGGGCAGGCCGGAGGTGCCGGCGGCGGGCATGGAGGCCGCCGCCAACCTGCTGCGCTACTTCGCGACCCACGTGGCCGAGCGCCGGGCCAGCCCTCGCGACGACCTCACCGAGGGGCTGATCGCCGCCGAGATCGACGGCGACCGCCTCAGCGACAAGGACATCATCGCGTTCCTGTTCCTGATGATCATCGCCGGCAACGAGACCACCACCAAGCTGCTGGGCAACGCCGTCTACTGGCTCTCGACGCATCCGGATCAGCGCAAGCGGGTGCGCGAAGACCCCGGCCTGATCCCGGGCTGGGTCGAGGAGACCCTGCGCTACGACCCTTCCTCCCAGCTGATCGCCCGCACCCTGACCCGCGCTGTGGAGCTTCACGGCCGGCAGCTGCCGGAGGGTGCGGTGGTCGCCCTGCTGATCGGCTCGGCGAACCGGGACGAGCGCGTCTTCGACAGCCCCGACGTCTACGACGTGACCCGCAACACGGCGCAGTCGCTGGCCTTCGGCCAGGGCACGCACTTCTGCCTGGGCGCCTCCCTGGCGCGACTCGAGGCGCAGGTCTCCCTGGAAGAGATCCAGTCGCGACTGCCCGACTTCGAGGTCCAGCACGAGGGGCTGGAGCGTGTCCACTCCGGCAACGTACGCGGCTTCGCGGCCCTGCCGCTCGAGTTCGGCCGGTGACCCGCGACGGCGACAGCGCAGCCACGGCGGATCCCTTCCAGAACCTGGTCACCGCAGCCGAGCCCCGGCAGAACCGCGGGATCACCGGTCTCGCGTTCGACCCGATCCGAATCGGGCTGCTGATCGATCTCCACATGCCCGACGGCTACGTGGAGAAGTTCTACGTGGAGCCGATCATGTTGGCCTTCGAGGAGGCCGTGGCGGCCGGCCACTCGAACCGAGCCCTGGAGCTGGTGGTGGAGCGCGCCTTCGGCCTTCCGCACCACCACTGGGAGAACGCCGCGCGCGGGCTGGAGCGCCTCGCCCGGGCCGGCTGCGTGGGCGTGATCGGCCCGCTGATCTCGGACAACGCGCGCGCCCTGCGCCGCCGCGTGAACGAGCTCGAGGTCCCCTGCGTCAGCTGGTCCGGCACCTCCGACTGGTTCGGCGACTACTGCTTCCGGCTGGGCAACGGCGGCTGCACGGAGGAGGGCCAGCTGATGGCGTCCTGGCTGGCGCACCGGGGCATCGAGAAGGTGGGGGTGCTGAACGAAATCTCCCCCAACGGCGACGAGTACTTCCAGGCCTTCCGACGCGCCGCCGACGAGCTGGGCCTGCGGATCCTCGCGCTCGAGACGATCAGCCAGACGCCGACGGACCTCGAGCGCAAGCTCGCCAACATCCAGGCGTCGGGCGCCGAGGGCCTCGCCTACATGGGCTTCGGCTGGCCCACCACCCTGATGCGGCCCATGTTCGAGCGGCTCGACTGGGATCCGCCGCGCATCATGACCACTGCCTTCCAGTTCTGTTACGCGAGCCCCAAGTGGATGAAGGCGCTGGTCGGCTGGGTCGGAATCGACCAGGTGTGCGAGGAGAACCCCCTCTACGGGCAGTTCCTGGAGCGCTTCGAGCGGCACTACGGCTACCGCTGCCACCACCCGAACACGGTGCCCGTGCTGGCCTACGACTCCGGACGTGTCTTCACCGAGGCGGTGCGCCGCTGCGGCGGAGTGCTCACCGGCTGGGGAATCAAGCAGGGACTCGAGCGCACGCGCTTCGCGCCCAGCTACACTGGCGGACCGCGCACCCACATCGGCGCCGCGCCGGGCGACCACAACCTCTTCCACGGCGACTGGCTGCTGTACCGCCGCGTGATCGAGGAGGGCGAGAAGGCGTGGACCGTGTTCGAGGGCCTGTTCGAGCCGAACCCGTGACCCGGCCGGCAGGCGAGACCGACGCCTTGGAGTACGACCCCTACTCCTACGAGCTGGACGTCGATCCGTACCCCGTCTACCGCGCCCTGCGCGATCGGGCGCCCGCCTACTACAACGAGCGGCTCGACTTCTGGGCGCTGTCCCGCTTCGACGACTGCCTGCGCGCGTTCGTCGACTGGCAGACCTTCAGCTCCGCGCGCGGCACGGTGCTCGAGCTGATGGACCAGGACGTCAGCGGTCCGCTCATCATCTTCATGGACCCGCCCCGCCAGACGCGCCTGCGCAACCTGGTGAGCAAGGCCTTCACGCCCCGGCGCATCGCCGAGCTCGAGCCGCGGATCCGCGAGATCGCCGTGGGCACCCTCGACCCGCTGGTCGGGAAGGGGCGCTGCGACATCGTGAAGGAGTTCACCGCGAAGCTCCCGATGGACGTGATCAGCGCCCTGCTGGGCATCCTGCCCGAAGACCGCGACGCGGTGAGGGGCTGGTCGAACGACCTGCTCCACCGGGATCCGGGCCGACCCGACCCGCCGCCGCGCGCGATCCAGGCCATGGGACACATTACGGAGTACTTCACGCAGGCCCTGGAGGAGCGGCGACGCCGTCCGCGCGACGACATGATGACGGCGCTGATCGAGGCCGAGATTCCCGGCGAGAGCGGAGGCTCGCAGCGCCTCACGGACCTGGAGATCAAGGCCTTCTTCAACCTGCTGGCGACCGCGGGCAACGAGACCGTGACGAAGTTCCTGGCGTCCGCCTTCTACTGGCTGTGGAAGAACCCCGACCAGCGGAAG
>JAZFWH010000402.1:0-40034 GCA_036482635.1 Myxococcota bacterium | reverse complement strand
GTGACCGAAGCGCCCGCGGCTAGCGCGGTGCTCGCAAGAAAAGCGTCTTTACTCTTGAGGATCGGCATCAGCGAGTCTCCTGGTCATCGGCGGCGGGTTCATCCTCCGCCGGTCGAGCCTTGAATGGGTTCGGGAGCGCCCGGTTCAGTCGAGCGCGTCGCTCATCGCATCCGGGGCAGTCGCCGAGCTTCCCGCCGGTCGCCGTCTGGATGATCTCATGGATCACGTCGCCGGCGCCGTCGAGTTCCTGCAGGACGCGCCGAGCGCCGCCGATCGTTGCCTTGAAGTGCTTCATTTTGAGGACCTTAGCAGATCGTGTAGCATTGTTGGCACGAGTCGAAACAATCCAGGCAGAGCGAGGGAGGACAAGGTTCGTCCGAGCACGTGTTGCATCTCGGTTGGCAGACGGCGCAGTATTCGGCGTCGACGACGACGTCGATACAAAACGAGCCGGTGCAAGCCGTCTCGATCTCGATGATTATTCCGTTCTCGCTGATCTGATGGACGACGATGCAGTCGGCGGCGGTGCCGGTGATCGTGACGTCAATGTCGCCATTGAAGCAGCAAAAGCAGTCGGGAATGTCGAGGCAGGATTGCTGCTGGGAGGGGCAGAACGGAGCACAGTCCCAGGGAATGAAGTAGAAGCACCCGCCGGCGGCAATGCAACCCGAGCCGGAGTAGACGCAGAGTTGCCAGCCTTGGAGGGCGTAGATTTCCTTCGCGTACTGGACCGCCTCGATCTCGACGGTGAGGTTCGATTTGAGCGTCATCTTTGTTATGCGGTAGACGCGATCGACCTTCGTCGCCGTCCCGATCGTGCAGAGCTGGTCCCGGATCTGCTGGTCGTCCGTCGCCGCCGTGGTGATCGTCGCTCCGGGGGCGTAGGTTCCGGGCGTCGTCGTGACGTTCACGATCGCCGGCGCGCGGTCGTCTTTCGTGCGGATCATGGCGACGGAGAACTTCCCGGCCTTCAGGACGGGAAGCGTCAGCTCGTGGGGAATGACGAACTCTTTCGGCGTCCCAGTCACTCGGCCGGTCCAGTCGCTCCAGTTCGGGAGGACGGAGCCGACAGATATGAGATCGCCCTGCTCGGCGGCGATTCCGTCGAGCGCCATCTCGAACTTGATCCGGCGGCGGACGAGCTGATTCGCGAGGAGGTTATAGAACGCCTCCCGTCGGGCCTGCCTGGAGTTCGTGATCCCGTAGAGCGCGAGGTTCCGCCGCTGGGGTTCGCGAGTCAGTCCGGGCGGGATTCCGCCGGCGAACTCGACGGCCTGGTCGTAGTCGGCGGCGGCGTCGAGATACTGGGCCTCGATAATGTCGACGGCCTCGGCGCTGCCGATGTATTGGACCTCGAAGGTCCCGTCGATCATGTTCGCTTCGTTGATGTGCTGGACGGCGTCGCCTTCCTTCTCCAGCCGGATCGAGAACTTGTTCCCGAGCTTGACGGGGAAGGCGCGGCCGACCTGGGCGATCCGCATCAGCGCGTCCCAAGCGTTGACCGATCCGTCAAAAACGCCGTGGAACTCGTGGCGGGTGTCGGTGACCGCAGCGGAGAGCTTGACCTTCTTCAGTTCCCAGCCGCTCGGGTAGCCTTGAACTGTGGGCAGGAGGAGGGTGAATCGAGTCCGGCCGTCGCCGAGGGCGGTCTTCGTCGTGATCTGATTCAGCGCCTCGAACTGGATCTTCACATAGTCGAGCGCGGCGAACTCATCGGCGTCGGTGTCGGTGACGGTCACGATCTGCGTCCCGGGGAGGATTCCCTCCGTCGAATCGGTGACGAAGAGCGGCTCTCCCTCCTCCTCGGAATAGGTGAGCTGCTCGTCGCTCCAGTTCGCCCAGTCGCGGAAGGCCTCGACGTCGATATCCGCAGGTGTCACGAACGAGCCGAGCCCGTAGGTCTTCGAGAGCAGCAGGTCGAGCGCGATCCATGCCGGGTTTGACGAGAATCCGTAGGTGAGCGTCGGCTGCTTCGGATCGACTCCGTCCCATTGTGGGACCTGCATCCCTTCGATGAGGCTCGTCACGATCGGCGTCTGCCCGTGGAGCTGATCCGTCGCGCGGATCACATAGGCGACGATCGCGAAGCCGTCGTAGCCCTGCCGATCGTCCCGGAGGACCTCATTGACGTCTCCGATCCGTATCTTGTCCTGAATGAGAGCGTCGCTCGTGCTCTCGGCGGTTTGCCTCTTGAAGCGCAGTTTGTGGGTCGTCCCGGAGAACTCCGTCTCCAGGAAGATCGTCCGCGAGAACGGCGTCACGATCTGCTCTGTGAACGTGAACGGCGAGCCGGGGACCGCAGAAAAGCCTCCGCCATCCTCCGCCTTCTCGACCTCGACGATCACGGTCGCATCAGCGAAGCCGCTCGACTGATCGTATAGTCCGTTCGGAAAGTCAAAGACCGCCTGGAAGCCTTCGCTCGTCTCGTGGAACTCGTACTCGACGGAGTCGCTCGATTTGAGCGTGATCTGTACGGGGTAGGACTGAATGACCTTGAAGAAATCGGACCCGATCTTCGCCTGCCCCTTCCGTCCCAGGCGGAGGTATCCGCGCACGTCGCGGAAGGTGTTCGCGTCGATCCCGTTGAAGTGAGTTCCTGTCGGAAGGTTCGGCGCGAGGAGGTTGTCCTGATCGGTCGTGTATTGGCCGATTTTGGTGATCGGACCAAAGCCCAGGCAGATGAGCATGTGAAGGTCGACTTCGGTCGACGCGGCGTTCGCGTTGCGGCGGTACAGGCTGATGACCTGCCCGCCGACGCGGTGCTTCCCGTAGGTGATCGGAATCGCGCTCCCGTTCGTGTAGGTGTTGGTGATTCCGCTCCAGTTGTACGTCGCCGATCCTCGCGGCCCTTGCGGTTCGTTCGGACGCCCGGGCTGCCCGAGGAGAAGCCCGACCAGATAGCCGAGCCCGATCCCGATCGCGGCAGAGATGAGCGCGAAGACGATGATCGGGATGAGGAAGCCCGCGGGGTTCCGGACGGCGATCAGCTCGTCGCCGGGGTCGAGGACCTGGTCGTCGTCGACGGAGCGTCCGTCGAGGATGGCCCGCCAGGTTCCGGGCGGAACCTCGCGGTCGAGCAGCTCGCCGACGGTCGGCGCGTGCGGGACGAAGCGGATCTCCCGGCCGCGACTCGTGAAGACGCTCGGGACAGTGACGAGTCGCACGAGGTCGTCGTCCGGCAGCGTAGGAGCCCGCCAGAACGACGGCGTCCTCGAAGCCGACGCGTGGGCCCTGGTCGGCGCCCGGCCGGGAGCGGGGCTCTCCGGGGCTCGTGGAGGGGTGGCTACGGGGTGGCTACGGGGTGGCCTCCGGGGGGTGGCTATGGGGTGGCCTCCGGCCGGCGGTGGGGAGGGCGGTCGCGGTGAAGGCGCGGTGAAGGCGCGGTGAAGGCGCGGTGAAACGTCATCCAGCTCCAGCGCTCCCGGGGCGGACCTCGTGGCCGCCTCCTGCCCTTCGTGCCTCGAAGCCGACGCCTGGGACCTGGTCGGCGCCCGGCCGGGAGCGGGGTTCTCCGGGGCTCGTGGAGGGTGGACGACTTCGGCCTCGATCTCGTCGATCTCGTCCACTCGCCCGGAGACCTGGTCGACAAGCTCCCGAGCTTGTGCCGGCGAGGACCTCGTTCCGGCCGCGGCCTCGGCGAGCTGGGCGGCGACGCCGGCGGGGATCGAGACCTCCGGATCGGCGCCCAGCTCCAGCCCTCGCAGGAGGGGCCTCGCGGCCGCCTGGGGCGTGAGCGGGATCGGGCCCGACGCCTGGGACCTGGTCGACGCCGGCCCGGGAGCGGGGCTCTCTGGGGCTCCTGGAGGATCGCCGGCCGGGGCGTGTTCATTGAACGCCGTTGAACGTTCATGAACGCGGCGGGGGCGGTAGTAGCCGGTGATCTGCGATCGGAGGACGGCCGTCCGGTTGATCACGACGCCCATCCCTTCCGGACAATGGACGATGCGTCCGCCCTCGATCTCGACGCCGACGTGCCCATCGTTGAAGACGACGCCGGCGCCGAAGCCCGGCCCGGAGTCGATCCAGTGTCGCCGCCATTCGAGCATCGCCGCCGGCGGCAGCCCGGCCGGCCCGTAGGACTCCGGGAGCGGGAACTCCCAGCGCGCCGGGTCGCCGGTCGCCTCGCCGATCAGCCGATAGACGAAGGCGGCGCAGGTGACGCAGTCGAGCCCGTGCGCGGGGTCGGTGCTCCCGAACTGATAGCGCGTCCCGACGAGCTGCTGGATCGACTCGATTCTGCTCATTGAATGTTCCGCGGGATGCCCGGGAAGAGTTCGCTCCGCAGGAAGCGACGAGACGGGAAGCGGCGCTCGAAGAAGTTCGGCTGCCCGAGGTGAAGCGTGACGGTCTCGTGGGTCGCGACGGCGGCCTGGACGGTGAGGTCGAAGCGGACGCCGATCTCAAGGTCGGGAGAGTCGACGAGGATGAGCTTCGAGACGACGCGGGCCTGGTCCCAGCCGCCGGCCTCAAGGTGAACCATCGGCAGTCGGCCGACGTTCGTGAGCGACAAGGTCGTCGACGGAAGGTTTCCTTCGCCGGAGTCCTCGAAGTCGCCGATCTGCATCGGGAACGGAAGCCAGCGCCGGCCCCCATGAATGACGCTCTCGCTGTTGGTCGTTAAATAGAACGTCTGCCCAGTCGTCAGCTCGATCGCCTCGACCCAACAGAGAACGCCTTCGTCGAGCAGGGCGTCGAGCCGCTTGTAGAACTCGGAGGGAATCGTCCGCATCTAGAAGAGCCATCCGAAGACGTCGACGTCGACGGTGACGGCGACGACGGTGCCGACCTTGATCCCGAAGTCATCGCCGGCGGCGTAGGTCTCGACCTTGCCTGGGACGGGAGTCGAAGCTCCGCCGTCGTAGGGCGTGACCATGACGCCGTCGCCGGTCGCGGCGAGGTTGTCGAATTGAACGCTCGCCCGGAAGTCGTTCGCGGCAGCGCCGATTCCGAAGTCGGCGTCGGCTGCAGGCGCCGGCCCCGAGACGTTGCGGACGAGGACGTGAGTCGCGACGAAGGTCTTCCCAGTCGGGACGATGAAGAGCGAGGTCTTGACGGTCGTATTGAGTGAGACGCCAGTCTTCGACGCAACCTTGGTTAGCGCGTTCTCTCTGAGTGCCGGCATGATTCAGGGACCTCCGTGTCCAAGGGTTGAGGGTTTCAGGTGAGAGTCACGACGTCGCCTTCGTGGACGACGACCTGGTCGTCGTGAGTGACGAAGCCTTCCGACACGAGCACGAACGAATCGATCAGGTCCTGGAAGTCCTGCTGCGTCGGGACGTCGTTGGTCTCAAACTTCGACTTCAGCTCGTCGCGGGTCTTTGCAGGCATCGGGTGATCTCCTGGTGGTCATCTCGCGGTGATCTGGTGGTCATCTGATCGGGTCCGGACCTCCGACCTTCGAGACCTCGACGGTGAAGTAGCGCTCGGCGAAGACCTCGTCGGCGTCGATCTGGACGCTCCAGACGCCGACGCCTCCGGTCGGCCCCATCTGCCTCGTCTCGATCTGCCCTTGCCTGGTGAAGAAGCTCCGGGCGCCATGGATCACGTCCGTCGTGCCGAATGATTCGACGGCGGTGATCCGGGCGTTCAGGAAGGCGAGCAGCGTGTCCTTGTCCGAGGTGCTGAGGTTCTCCCAGACGATGATCGTCGTCTCCCGCTCGCGGGTTCTGGGAAGACGCCGGACGAGGTCGCCGGTCTCGGTCTTCCATTCCAGCAGATCGCGGATGCGCGTCGGCTCGACGGCGAAGCTCGGCTCCAGCGGCAGCGGTTGTGCGGCAGCGCTGATCGGTTCGGTCGGGACGTCAAGAGCTGGGAAGGCAAGGTCGCTAAGGACGAGGGCGGTGAACGGTTTCGAGAACGAACTGAAGCCCGTCGAGTTTTCATACCTCATTCGGGCCCGATAGGTGACGTCGGCGAGCAGCCCGAGGCCGGTGATCTTCAGGTTCGTCGCGGCGAAGCCGGGCTGAAAAGTGACGACGCTCTTCTCGGGCTGGACCTGGTCGATCTGAACGAGCGTGTCGAGATGAGTCGCATCGTTCCCGTAGACGGAGCCCGAGATCGTCGCGAACGTTGGGTACGGAGTGAAGAGCAGGATCGTCGGCGGAAGCGGGCGTGCCATTTTGGATCACACGATCGCACGGATGGTTTCGCGGAAGTCTCGCTTCGAGGCGATCGCCCGCCTGATCAAGCCCTCCAGGAGATCACTCTGCTCCGTCAAGAGCTGCTGAACGCCGCGGGCGTCGAGGGCCTGGATCTCGAACGTCACATTCACTTCGCTCGGCGAGCCGAGATCGGGATCGGTGACGACGGCCTCGATTCGCCGCCCGTCCGGGAGCGGGACGACGGCCTCGCGCTTCCGGCCTTCGCCGATCAGCGCGAGCGTCGGGCGGTCGACGATCCCGCCCTTCTGGAAGCGGCCGATCGGGGTGATCCCGCCCTGAGCGATCCCTCCGCTGGCGAAGGCGAAAGTCGGGAAGAGCCGCTTCACGATCCCGAGCGCGATCTGCTTCGCGATTATCTTCGAGATCACGGCGAGGACGTCACGGCCGAACTCTTTCCAGAAGTCGCCGGCGAGGCTGAGTCCTCGAACCATCGTGTCGAAGACCTGGTCGAAGCCGGACTCGATCGTCCCGAGGACCTGGTTGAAAGCGTCCATGCCCGAGGCGAACTGATCGGTCACGGCCTCCCGCCAGTCGTCGAAGCCGGCGACGACGCCGTCGAGGAATTGTCCGTTGATCTCGATGAGGTCGCGATTGAGCGCCTCGCGACGAGCGACGAGCCACTTCGCGAAGGCCTCCTCGGCGCCTTGCATCTCCTGAATCGAGCGCCGCTTCGCCTCGACCTCCTGGTCGAACGATCGGAGCAGTTCGGCCGTCACTCGCCGGCGGCCGACGAGTCCCAGGATCTCGGCGTCCCGGAGCAGCTCCGCGATCTTCGCGGCCTCCTCGGGCGTGATCTCCGCCGCCGCGGCCTGGGCCCCAGTCTGAACGGCCGCGGCCGCCTGGGCGGAGGCGACGCCCTCGATCGCGAGCTTTGCCTTCTCCAGCTCGATCCGCAAGTCGGCGATCCGGAGCTTGAACTCGTTCACGGCCGGAGAGTCGATTCCCTCAAGGTCGGCGGCGAAGTCGCGGAGCGATTGCTTCACGCCTTCGACGGCGGCCTCGATCGCCTTGCCGGACTGATCCAGCTCCTCGCCGAGAACGCGGATCACGGACTGCACGGCGGCGCCGAGGATCTCCTCGGCGTCGAGGATCTTCTCCTCGGCGACGCCGGCCGCATCGTCGACGGCGTTCCGGATCGTGATCTTCAGGGCGGCGAGGTCTTCGGAACTGAACATGAGGAAGGGACGGAGCCCGGGCTGCGCCGTGGCAAGGGCACCGGTGAGCGTCTCGCCGAGGGCGCTCCGGATCGCGGCGCCGACCTGGAAGGGAACGAGCCCGATCGTCTTCAGCTCGTTCCGGAAGCGCGTCACGAAGCGCGCGGCCGCCTGCTCGCCGAGGAGTCCGAGGACCTCGATCACTGGGCGGAAGAGGGTGTCGATAGTGCTCTTGATGATCTTCACGATCGCGACGGCGACCTCGCGAGCGACGTCGAGCGCGACGCCGGCGACGGATTGCAGGACGCGGCCGAAGACGGCCGCCTGCTCCTCGTCGACGGCGAGCTGGCGGAGCATCTGCGAGAATGCGCCGAGGACGCCGACGACGAAGCGGATCTCCGCGGCGACGTCGCGGGCCCATTCCCGGACGGCGCCGCGGTTCTCGACGAAGAAGTTCTTCAGGCTCTCGAAGAGGTCGAGCAGGAGCGGGATGAACTCCAGCGCGATGACGATCCGGACGCCGCGGAAGGCGCCCTTCAGCCGGGCGATCGCGTCGATGAAGTCCTCAAAGACGCGGAGGGCCTCGTCGCCGAGGACGATTCCCAGCTCGCGGGCTTCGATCCGAGCGGCCCTGATCGCGTCGCTCGACTCGTTCATCAGGTTAAGGATCGCGAGGTTTCTCGCGCCGAAGATCCGCATCGCGAGGGTGAGTCGCAGGGTGTTGTCTTCGAGCGCGCGGAGGGCGTCGCCGAACTGGAGGAACTGCTCCGTCGCGTCGAGCTTCACGAACTCGCCGACCTCGATCTTCAGAGCCTCGAAGACGTCGAGGTAAGTCTTCAGCGGGGCGGCGCCGCCGATGCCGGCCGCCTCGCCGGCCGCCCTCGTCACTCGCTGGACGGCCTTGAAGAGCAGGTCGACGGAGGTCCCGGTGAGTTCCGCGGCAAAACCAAGCTCCTGCACGTCCTGCGCAGAGATCCCGATAGCGCGCGCCCGCTTCGCGACCTCGTCCATCTGCCCGGCGAGGCGGACGAAGCTCCGGAAGATTGCGACGGCGCCCAGTCCGCCGAGGGCGGCGGTGATCAGCCCGATCGGCCCGAGCATCGCCTTAAACGCCCGGCCGACGAGTCGAGCTGCCCGGCGCATCGTGCGGAAGGCGGCGAGGGTGACCCGCTTCAGGACTTGAACGGCCTTCCCGGCAGCGCGCGACGCGGGCGTCATCCGGTCGACTGCCCGCATCATGATTCCGAGGACCTTCGTCCGTTGTGATCCGCCGCCGTTTGGCATCAGGAAGTCCGTCTGAGTCGGTTCAGGTTCCGGCGCATCAGCTTCTCGTGCTCCTCCCGATCCTCCCGTTCAATCTCGCCGAGCCGGCGGAGCATGAGCCTCGACGCATCGACCCAAGTCGCGGCCTGGTCGAGAAGGCCTCCGGGTTCGGGGAGTGTTCCATGTTGCTGATAGAAGAGAAACGAATCGAGGAAGACCTGAATCTCCGGCGTGAAGACCTCGCGGGCGTCGAGGACCTCTTCGACCTTGAAGCGCCCGCGGCATCGGCCGCAGGCGCGAGCGCCCGCTTCTACTGGGCGGCCGCTGCAGTCTGGGCAGGTTCGGCTCCAGGTGATCCGGGAGTCGTCGTCGCTGAGTGTTGCCCGTCCCGTTCCGAGGTCGACGAGGCAGGTGATTTTCCCGGCGTCGTGACGTTCCCCTTCTTCTCATCGTCACTTCCCGGGGCCTTGCCGACCTGGTGCTCGTCGTCGTCGTCGCCGATGCGATTGAGTTCGATGATCTTCGCGCCCAGCTCCAGGATCGCGCCGGCGATCCGGTCGAGGCTCGCCTCGGCGACGACCTCATACTGTCCTCGGCGCTGCGTCCGACAGCGGACCTCGTGCCCGTCCTCGGGGTCGCGGAGATTCTCCCAGCCGCCGATCCCATATTGGCAAGCGGCGAGCATGCCCGTCCCGGGCTTCGCCGTTTGGACGTTCGCGTCCGCATCGACGGAAACCATGTGATCCATGATCAGCATCCGGGCGCGAGCCGGGAGAATCTTCAGGATGAAGGTCGTCTGCTCGTCGGGAGGCTTCTCGCGCTCCTCCTTCAGAATGAAGCGGAGTGTCTTTCCGGTGCTGGTGGCGAGCATCGTCTGATCTCCTGGGGTGAGGGGTTCGAGGTGAATCCAAAACCTCGCGCCGGAGGCTGGGGTAAACGAGCGGAATGTGCTTGAATCGTCGAATGAGACCCTCGATTCTGCGACGTGGGCGAGGGTGCGCGTGATCAAGCGAAGACGATGAGGACCTCGTCGTCGCCGTCGGGGTGTCCTCCCTTCGTGCAGAGGAGCGTCGGGCTGTAGATCATGATCCCTTCGCGATCGCCGCCCGGCATCTCCTGGTATTGGACGCGGGGGGCGCAGACGATCGTCCGCTTCCCGGCCGTCGATCCGATCTGGGCGTAGAACGAGAAGAGCGTCCCGCCGGCGAACTTGCCGAAGAAGTTGATCGTCGCCTCAAGCTCCGCCTCGGGGTCGATCGAGATGACTGGGCGGCGGTTCGTGATCCGATACGACTTCACGCCGGTCGCGGCGTTCGAGCAGGATCGCCGCGCAACGGTGTTCCCGAGGGCGAGGTTGAACGTATCGACGCACAGCTCCGTCGCGTCGTCCGTCTTTACGGCGGCGTTCTTGAAGGTCTCGGGGACGTCGTCGGGGACGGTGACGCCGGCGAACAGCACCGAATCGACGGGGCTCGTCATGGCGCCCGACATTGTGAACGCCCAGAATCCGACCTGCCCAGTCCCGCCGACCTCAAGCGAAGCCTCCGCCCGAGCGCCGAAGACCTGCTTCCGAATCCCGTCCGCCATCACGGCGGCGGTGAAGCTATCGGGATTGACGGAGTTCGGGCGGTAGCCGAAGCCGACGTCCGCCAGCGCCGGCGTCGCGTCCGTCGTCGCCGTCGCGGCGCTGATCGATCCGGTGACGACCTCCGTCGCGGCGAAGGCGACGATCTCGACATAGGTGACGGTGAGCGTGTCGAGCCGGACGAAGAAGCCGTCGCCGACAGCGTCGCCGGTGATCCGCTCGCCGGGGAGGAAGGTCCCCGCCGGGGCGCCGGCGAGGAGGAAGCTCCGGGCGGTGTGAACCTGGAGCCCGCAGGCGAGCAGGAGGCGGTCGACGTTGGGCTTCGTCGTCGTCGTCGCTCCAGGAGCCGTCTCCGTCCTCCCCGTCGCCTCGCCCATCTCGATGCCGACGACGGAGCCTTTTGGCGAGAGATGCTTCCGGAGCGGGTCGCGCTCCTGCATCTCCGGGGTGTAGTTCGCCTCCGTCTCTTCGACTTCCATGACGACGTCGGCGGCCGCGAGGGTTTCAGCCGTTCCCTCGACGGACTCGACCTTCAGCGCGAACTGTTTCTTCCTGGTAAGTAGCGGCATGGGTCACTCCTGAGCAGAGTCTCGAAGGCGTTCACTCCCGCCCGGCCGTTCGCAGCCGACGGAGCGCCGTCCGGCAGGGTTTCAGCTCCGCCGGCCGCGGCGCGTCTTCTTCTTCGTCCGGGCCTTCTTCCGCCGCTTCTTCTTCGGAGCGGCCTCGGGCTCCGGGCTTCCGGGGTTGCCGGCCTGGTCGTCGTCGCCGTTCCCGCCCTCATCTGCTGCTGCATCCCGAGGAGCAGCTCCTGCAGGACTGCAGGCTTCGAGCAGGTGATCGCGAGCGGCGGCGAGGTTATCGTTCACGATGGACGTGGTCGCGAGCTGGAAGCCAGCCTCGAGCGCCTGGGCCCCAGCCGCGGAGAGCTTCTTCGCGAGGCTCTTCGGTTCGTCGCTGCTCCCGCCGATCGCGGCGTCGATCAGCTCCAGCGCCTCGCAGAGTGCATCCTCGGCGGCGGCGCCGTCGCGCTCGCGGGCGGCGGCCTGCCCGGCGTTCATTCTGGCGTACAGGTCGTTGTGAACTTTCGGCATGATCCGATCTCCTGGTGGGTTCAGGCTTGAGTCGTGGAGTCGAGAACCTTGTCGCCATAGAGCGTTTCACATTGGACCTCGAAGCTCCAGCGGTCGCCGCTCTCCTCTTCGTCCTCCGGCCGCAGCGCGCTCCCGCCGCCGAGGTAGTGGGTGTCGATCGCGTTCCCGCTGAGAATCCGGGCTGCCATGATCGCGTCCCGCATCAGCCCGAGGAGCTTCGTGTGACGTGCTCGCGTCGTCGCTCCGGCCGCTTTGGAATCGAAGTAGACGCGGCATCGCCAGGGGAGGCGGTGTCGGAACTTCGTCTGAACCTCGTCGCTCGTCTCTTCGGCGAACTCGATCAGCGCCGCGGACATTACGGTCGTGTCGAGGGCGTCGCCCTGGAAGAAGACCCGAGGCGTTGCGCCGAAGACGGGAATCCCGTTGTCCGAGACCGCCTTCACGACGTCGCCGATCGCGTCCTGGACCTTGAATAGCACGGTATCGGCTAGGGTCATGGGGGCTGCACCTCGACGATGAGATCGTGCATCCCGTCTTCCGAGGACAGAATCACGTCCTCGCATCTGCAGCTCCGGCCGCGGATCAGGAACTTGTCGCCGGGCTTCGGGTCGGCGATCCCCTTCGAGGCGTGACTGAGGATCACGATCGATTGCCTCGTATCGACGAGGCTCTGCAGCGCGACGTCGAAGCTCGGATCGATGAGCGCATTGATCTCTCTCGGAGATGCAGGATCGACGAAGGTGATCTTCTCGCCGAACTCGATCGCGTTCACAAAAAGCTCGGCGTCGGTCTTGATCTGAGCGGAGAGTGTCATCCGTGTCGGTCTCGAAAAAAGAGGGAGGTCGGCCGCCCTCCCCCAGCGCCACCAGCGCCGGCCCAGGCAGGCGGGACGGCGCCACTCGATCTCAAGTCGGCCGCCGCCCTTCCGGCCGACGGCCTGAAAGCTCCGGCATCGACCGGAGCAGCCCATGCGAATCGACTCGCCTTCCGGATCAGATTCCGGGCGGGGCAAGGATGACGATGTAGCCGACGGTATCGGCCGAAGCGCGGGCGCGGTAAGCCCAGCCTGCGAGGGTGTTCGCGGTCGCGACGTTCGTGAACTCGCCCGGCGTCGCGTCCCAGTAGATTTTCGCGCCGAGCGTCCAGGCTTGCGCCGCGATCACTGGCGTCGCCTGGAGCTGGCCGCCGATTGCGACGGTGACGAGCTTCCCGCTCGCGACGGTGTCCTGGGCGATCCCGACGCCGCCGGCGATCAAGACAACGTCGCCGGCGGTGATTGCGGCCGCGGCGATATGCTCGACCATCTGCGACGGGTGCGGAGGTTGTCTGAGGGTCTTCATTTTGGTTCCTTCGAGGGTTGAGTTCTGCGAGCGGTGTCAGTCCCGTCGAGGAGCTGCTCGACGTTGAACGAGCGGATCAGACGCCGGCGTTTCTATTCACACCCTCCCAGCCGCCCGTCGGGAAGATCGCGAAGTCGAGGTCGACGACGATCGTGGTGCCGTCGACGGTCCCGGAGACGATCGTCTTCGTCCGCGGCGTCGAGACGCGGTTCAGGAAGGCGATCTCGTAGGAGGGCGCCGCGACCTGGTCGGCGACGCCGTACCAGTCGTTCCCGGCGGCCTGGAGCTGGAGCTGGGGAACCTTGATCGATCGAGCCGCTCGCACGTCGACGTCCTGAGGCGCTTCGAGCCCGCCCGTCCCGCGGAAGGGCGCGTCGATGATCGCCGCGATCTCCGTCGCGAGCTTCGGCGCCGCCAGGAAGAAGCGAGGCGGCGAGCCGACGGTGATCTTCGCGCCGTCCTCGCCGGTGCCGATCTGCACCATCATCGCCTCGACCATTTCATCGATCGACGCCTGAGAAGGCGCCGCAGCGCCGCCGGAGTTGAGATTTTTATGATCCGCATGGAAGAGGGCCTTCGAGTCGCTCATCGTCGGCCCGACGCCGGAGGAGAGCACGAGCGACTCATAGAGCAGCCGCTCGATCGTCGACGAAGCGCCGCGGCCGAACCGCGCGCCGAGCGTCTGGAAGGCGCCGAGGTCGTCGTTCACGAACATTTGCCGGGTGTAGGAGAAGGCCTCGGCGTAGTTCGCGAGCGTGATATCCTCGCCCTTCTCGCCGAAGGTTCCCTGCTCCGCCGGTAGTCCGGGCGGCCGTTCCTTCAGCAGCGGGGCCTCGGAGAGCCGCAGCCGCTTGGCGGTGAGGAAGTTCCGCAGGTCGCCCATGAGCGTCCAGATCCTCCAGGTATCGCCGGAGGTCTCGAAGCCCGAGACGAGCGCCTTGTTCCCCAGGTTGGCGAGGATCAGCGGGAAGTCGCCCGTCGAGTGTCCGACGGCCTGCAGTTTGGTCGGATCGCTCTCGTCGCAGATCGCGATCGTCCGCGCGTTGCCCATCGCCTGCTCGAAGAGCAGGTGATCGCTCATCCGGTCGACGTTCTTCCCGCCGTGCAGCCGCAGACATTCGCGGGCGAGCTGCTTCACGCCCATCGCGCCGAGCCCAGTCGCTCGCGCTTCGGCCTGCTCGATCTTCTCTTCGAGCAGCCCATAACGGAGGAGGACGGCCTGCGAGGCGGCGTTGACGAACTTCGAGAGCGCGCCGTCGCCGACCTGGACGTCCGCGACGACGGAGGTGGGCTTCTCCTGGAGCTTTGCAATCGCGGCGAGGACGCGGCTCTTCGCGGCCTCGACGGTGCAGTCGAGATCCTGCACAGTTGCGTCGATCACGGCGAGGAGGTCGTAGTCCGGGAATAAACGCTCAAGCGCTCGAATCTCCCGGACACGAAGGTTCTCGGCCTCTCGCGCCTTGGTGATTGCGTCACTCAGGACGTCTTCAGTCGGGGGAGTGTCCATGACGGGGTCTTCCTTCGTTGATAGGTGGGAGATGATTCGTTCGAGCATTGACGGGTCGAGGGGCGCGTGAACGATCCCTCGCCGCCCGAGGTAATGGTTGAGCCAAGCGGCGGCGCGAAGAAGATTCGGCTCGCCGGCGAGCTGGAAGCTCCGGTCGCCGGCGGTGAACATGGGAAGCGGCAGGTCGGCGAACGCCTGCTTCGCGAGCTTGACATAGTCGTCCTCGTCGAGCAGCAGCTCATAGTCGTCGGGTTCGCTCGTCCAGTTCAGGGATTCGAGGGCCTGGTCGAGCTTGCCGGCGGCGAGCGCGGAGAAGTCCGAGGTCCCGAAGAGGCCTCGACGATTCGCCGCTCCGGTGTCGACCATGTCCGCGGCGTGAAGGTGAGAGACGCGGAGGATCGGCGGGAGCGGGTTCCCTGCTTCGTCTTTCTTCTGCTCTCCCTCGTGCTCTCCCTCCGTCTCGACCTGCTTCTCTTTCTTTCCGCCGAAGTGGATCGACATAGCCACGAGGCCGGGGTCCTCGTCGGCGATCTCGATCGCCCACTTCCGGAGGTCGCCCTCGGGACTGTGAGCCGCAGCGTCGAGCAGGTGCAGGTCGGCGAGTGCTCGCGTCCCGTCCTCGGACTTCCTGAAGTTCGTCGCCCGGCCCAGCTCCGAGCCGAGCCCGTCGTGACAAGCGTCGGGGTGAGTGAATCGGGACTTGATCCCGCCCTGCCGGGCGTTGCCCAGCGCGACGACCTGCTCGATCGTCTTCTCGTCGATCAGGAAGCCGTGACCGATCGCCGGGCCCTGCTCGATCACTGAGATTCCGCGGAGGATGCCTCGGGCTCGATCGACGCGGAGGACCTCGCCGGCGCCAGGGAACGTGAGGGCGGCCAGGTGCGCAGAGAGCCCGGCCGCGAGGCTCGGGCCCGGGGCGTGCGCCCGGAAGTGCCCGGCGGCGTCGAGCAGCTCCTCATCATCGCCGCCGGCGAGATCCGGATCGGCGGGCTCGAAGAGCTGGCCCTGATGATTGCGACAGTGACGACGAGCTTCGTCTGCGCTCCATCCGTTCGCGACGTTCGCTTCGAGCGCTGGGTATCGGTAGGACTGCAGGGTGAGCGAGGACTCGCCTCGCAGTCGTCCCATGAGCTGCGTGAGCGGCCGGCCGTTGCTCTGGACGTCGATCCTCCGGAATGATTCGGCGTCGAAGAGTCCGGGCTCTCTGATCCGACACGAGTGTTCAGTCTTGAAGGGCATCGTCTAGCCTCCGCGGGTTCCGTCGAGCAGTAGGGCGGCGAAGTCGAGGGGCAGGAGCGCTTCGATCTGCTGGCGGCCGCGGCCGGTGCCTTGCTCGATCCGTTCCTGCTCCTGCTCCTCGCTCTCTTCAGAATCGGGCTCGACCTCGGGCTCGACCTCGGGCTCGTCTTCGTTCTCCCGGTCCTGCTCGACCTCGATCGGTTTGGTCCCGTCCGTTCCCTGCCCGGTGACGACCTGGGCGCCGCCGACGGTGACGATCGGGAGCCCAAGCTCGCGGAAGGTCTGAGTCTCAAGCGCGCGCTGCAGCGCGATCGCCCGCCAGTCGCGGCCGAGAGCGGCGGCCTCCTCGTCGACGGTCGAGACGCCGGCGAGCACGCGCAGCGCCGCGGCCGTGACTTCCTTCAGCGGGTCTTGATGCTCCCAGCCGGCGCCGACGTAGTCGGCGGCCGTATGCCTCCGCCAGTTGATCAAGTAGTCGATCAGGCTGACGGTCGGCGGGAGCTTCCCGGCGAGGAGGGCGCTGCGAACGAAGGATCTCCAGATCGGGCGGACGGCGAGCTGCACGAGGATCGCCTGAATCCGTCGGAAGGTCTTCCGCTCGCCGAGGGCGCCCAAGCGACCCGAGGCGAAGTTCACGCCGCGATAGTCGCCGCTGATCGACTCGAAGCTGATCCCGAGCGTCTTCGCGATCGATCGGAGGATGAAGTTCGCGAACGGCTCGAAGGCGCCGCTCGGACGGTTCGGGTCCATCATCTCGATCGACTCGTCGCCGCGGAGGTCGAAAATCATCCCGGGGGCGAAGCGGTGAATCGGACGGTCGTCCTCGGCGTCGCGCTCCTGCGTCGAGCCGAAGAGTCCGGCCTGCTCGCGCTTAATGAAGCCCGTCAGACAAGCGGCGACCTGGGCGGTCGTGAGTTCGGTGTCCATCAGGTCGTCGAGGTCGTGACAGAGAACGGTCGCGCCCCAGAGCCAAGGGACTCCGCGCTCCTGCGAAGCCCGCGATCGATGGAAGACGTGGTGAACGCGGTCCGCGGTGATCCGCTCGCGCTCCGTCGTCAGCTCGCCGAGGTCGCCGACCTTCGTGATCCAGTAGGCGACTCGCTGCCCGAACGGGTTGAACTCGATCGAGTGCCGGATCTCGTTCCCGGACGCGCGCTGGTCGCGCGTGTTCCGGGCGCGGTCGAAGCTGTGGTCGAGGCGCTCGGCCTCGACGACCTCGATCTGTAGCGGGACGACGCGGTCGCCGGTGGCGCCGGCCGGCGGGACGCTCTCGACGATCAGGACCTCGCCGGCCTCGACGTACTCGCGGACGGCCGTCCGGAGGAGCATCTCCAGGGATTCGCGCTGATCTCGATCGACCTCGCAGCTCCAGTCCTTCCAGAGCCGCGCGAGTCGACGGTTGAGCGGGGCATTCAGTGTGCGGCCGTCCTCGTCGGTGTGCGATTGCGGATTGACGCGGAAGCCGTTCGCACCGATCACATTGTCGACGATGATCTGAACGGCGCCGATGAACGCCGGAGCGTGTCGGGCGAGGTCGCGACTCCGCTCCCGCAGGATCGAGAGCCAAGCCGAGGTGAGTTCGCGGGGCTGATGCGCGCCGACGATCCAGTCTTCGAGCTGCCGATTCGTCTCGACGCCTTCATAGGGTGCCCGCAGTCCGGGCGGCGGCCGCTGTCGGGCGCTCTGCCGGCGGGGAACTGGGAATCGCCTCGCCGGCGGGGCGGGTCTCGCCGGCCTGGTCCGCTTCCATGCCTCGGCGATCGCGGTCGTCACTCGGCGATCCTCCGATCGAAGACGCCGTAGGCGACGGGGAGTCCGATCTTCTGGCCCTCGACCTCGCGGGCGAGCTGGTCGCGGAGCTTGAAGAGGCCGGCAATGTCCATGTATTGCAAGCTCCGCCCGCGGATCGCGTAGGAGTCGACGGCGCCGCCATCGAGGCGGGCGTCGATCGCGGCCTCGACCTTCACGAGCAGAGCGGCAGCCGTCGCCATGCCCGGACGCTAGACGCGGTCGGACCTGGTGGTCGAGGACCTCCGTACCAGCGCGCGGTATGGAGTCCCAGAAGTCGGTCGATCGGGAGGAGGCCTCGGGCGGCCGTCCTGCTCGCCTGCTGCGAGTTAGAGCTGGCGGTGACGCCTGGGACCTGGTCGTCGCCGGCCCGGGAGGCGGGCTCTCCGGGCGTCTCCCGAGGCGCATGAAAAACGCCGCTGCGAGTTATGGTCGCGGCGGCGTTCGCCGGGTGAGGCCCAAACCCGACGGTCCGAAGTGATTCAGGCGCAGAGGTCGGTCGCCGGCGTCTCCCAATTCGAGCGCGCCGGCCGCTTGAAGGCCTGTCGCCTCGTGAGGTCGAAGCATCGGATCGGCTGCCAAGGCCAAACGATGCGCCGCTCCAGGCGCACCGATCGGAAGAGCTTCACGAGCAGATAGCCACGAGGCAGGCGAGGAGGCTTCAGCTCGATCCATCGGTAGCGGAAGGTCGGGAGCCATCGCCGCCGAGAGAGTGTGGGTTCGAGGTCGCTCATCGGCCCGTCGCCTCCTCGAACTCGCTCCGGGAGATCACCTCGATCGTCGGCCAGTCGAGGACGACGGTCCGCCCGGTCCGCCCGTCGATGAAGCGGACCTTCTCGCCGGGCCCGAGGCTCCAGCGGGTCGACTCGTCCGTGGTGTAGAAGACGCGGCCGGTCGCCGGATCGGTGAGCCGGTAGGCGCAGCCGCCGCCGGCGGAGAACGCGACGGCGGCGAGGAGGATGAAGACGCGGAGGAGCTTCCGGATCATGGGCGGCCTCATGGTATCGCCTCGGAGCCCTGCTCGTCGTCTCCGGGCTTCGAGTCCTCGCGGTCGACGCCTGGGGCCTGGTCGCCGCCGGCCTGGGAGGCGGGCTCTCCGGGCTCGTCCGGGGGAGGGCGGCCTCCGACAATCTCGTGCCGGCGAAGCTCGCAGACGCAGTCCGGCAGAGTGCAGCCCATGCCGGCGACGGCGTGATCCTCCGCCGGGTGCTCGCAGTCCCGGCAGAGCGTCCAGCTCGGGAGGGACGGGAGGGAGTCGAGGTAAGTCGGCCAGCAGCCGACGCAGCGCCCGGCCCGGACGACGGGTCCGAGGCCGCAGTCCCGGCAGGAGTCATCGCCGAGCGGTTGCTCCGGATGGTCCGCGGTGCCGGGCCCAGAGGCGGGCTCTCCGGGCGCCTCCGTGGCGCGCCGGATCGAGACCTTCAGGACCTCGCCGGCCTCGGCGCCGAGCTTGTCGAGAATTGAGCACCAGTCCGACGGCCCGATCGGATGCTTCGCGTCTGCGTCGAAGTAGTAGCGGGGCGTACCCTCCCGGTCGTAGTCTCGGCCGCCGTGGACCTCGACGGACGGGTGGCCTGGACGGATGTCGATCGGGAGGCCGGCGAAGTGCCGCTCGACGCCGCCGGCAGTCGCGCGATTCAGCTCGACGAGTGCCCGGCGGAGCCGGAGGACCTCCGCTCGCTGGTCTTGGCGGACGCGGTCAAACTCCAGATACCAGCGGTGGGCGGCATCGATCAGCGACTCGTCCGATCGGATCGAGAGCCCGAAGACGCCGCCCATGGATCGGAACTGGGCCAGCTCGGCATCCCGGCGCTGAAGGCGGAGTCGCTGAAGGCGGAGTCGCTCCTGGGCGGGCGGGAGGTCGCTGCTTCCCGTTTCCGCCGTCCGCTGCTCTGACTGGACCTGGGAGACCTGGTCGGCGCGGGGCCCGGAGGCGGGCTCTCCGGCCGTCCTGGGTTTTGGCGGCGCGGGCGACGGCCGCGGCCGCGGCGGGATCTCCCGGCCGAATCTGGCGGCGTAGGCCTGGGCGGTCTTCTCGTCCCGGGCGTCGAGGTCGACCTCCAGCTCCAGGCGGCCGACGACGAGCGTCGCCTCCCACTTCATCTGGCGGACAATGTTCCCGATACCGCAGCGCGTCCCGGCCTCGGACTGCTCCCAGCTCTCCGGCCGGCCTGCCTGCTGCGAACTCCGCAGAGGCAAGAGAAGTTCGAGGCGGGTCACGAAGACGAGGAGTGACTCGGCCGCCCGGCATATCTCGTGGGTGAGCGTGTTCATCCCGTCACCTCCTCGCCGGGCTCATCGTGAACGAGAACGGTCGCGGTGCTGAGTTGGCCCAGGAGCGCCGCGATCTTCTCGGAGACGCCGATCTGCTTGCGCTGGACGGACTCGATCCGGGCGAGCGTCTCCTCGACGGGAGTGATCCTCGGCCATAGTTCGGTCCCGGCGATCTCGACGTGCCCGAGGTTCTCGGCGAGCTGGTCGACGGCGCTCTTCGCCTGATCGATCCCGAGAATGCCTTCCAGGACTGCTCGGACGGCGGTGAAGGTTGTCCGAAGCTGCAGCAGCGCCCGATAGAAGGCGTCGGGCGGTCTCGTGAGCGCCTGCATCGATCCGGTCGGGAGTTCAGCGCAGCCGCCGCGGACCTCGATCGACTGCGACGCGCAGCCGGCCTCGATCTCGGCGCGGAGCTTGTCGGCCGAGCCCTTGACGGGTTCGTCCTGATTGTGAAAGCCTTCGCCCCATAGGTCGCCGACGAACGTCGAGAACCAAACAAGGCCATTGCATGTGACGGCCGAGCCGACGACCTCCAGGTGCCGAATATTCGGCGCGAACTGCGTCGGCGTCGTCCTGCAGGTGAGGCGGACGATCCCGTCCGTCGGCCGCGTCCGGCGAAGCTCGTCGAGGAACTCCTCCGGGTCGCTGAATCGGATCACGACTTGAGGGGGTCCGGGTCCAGTCATGGGCTTATCTCCTGGTCGGGTGGGGTTGAACGGCCGGACGCGCGCCCGGCCCTGGTGTCGGGAGTCATCGGGACGTCTTCCGCTTGCGACGGCGGAGTCCCGGGCGGCCGCCGGAGAGGCCGCCTCCGGGGAACGTCCGGCGGCCGGCCTGGTACTGCTCGTCGATCGCCTGCGCCGCGGAGTCGAAGTAGAAGTCGAGAGCGCGACGGATGATCGCGCTCCGGTTCGGCGAGCCGCCCTCGGCTTCGGCGACGCGCTCGGACTCCTGCGTGATCTGCTTCAGCTCGTCGGGGCGCAGGCGGAGGATGAACTTCTCGCTCCGGTTGTCTGGACTGAACGGTCGGGGTGTAGTCACGGTCGGGTCTCCTGGGGGGGGGGTTGAGGATTCAGAGCGCGGCGCGTCAGTGAAGCCCAGCGTCGAGCCTCCCAAGCCTCATACTCGGCTCGGCATTGCTTTTCAGCGACGACCTCGTCGGCGTGAGCTTTGAGAACGTGACGGCGGCCGGCGGCAAACGCCGTCGAGTGTCGCGCGAGCGCGTTCGGGTGCCGGACGAAGTGTCGCCAGTTGCACAAGACGCAAGCGGCGACGTGCTGGCCGCCGATCGTGCCCGAGACGTTGAAGAATCGCGCGACTGGAGCGGTGTCCTGGTTCCGGTTCATCGCGTCCCTCCAGGCGGCGATACGCAGACGGTCCCTCGCTTGAGATAGTGCCAAGGATCGCGGACGCGGCCGACCTGGGCGAGTTCGCGGCGGTGCCGGGCAAGTTTCGTCTTCATCTGCGCGCGTTGTCGTAACGATCTTTTCCCAGCCCATGACCGTGCGGGGAATTGATCCTCGTGGCCGAGGCGGGCTTCGAGATGCGTGATCGTGTATCGGCAATCCGCCTCCAGCTTTCTGCGCGCACGAGTGACGGCCTCCTGGGTTTCAGGGGTCGCGACGAGGAGACGAACTCGAAGACAATCGTCGCCGCTGAGGCGAGACGTCGATCGGTCAATCGAGCCGGCTAGAGCCTTCCGGACCTTGAGCAGTTCGGTGTCATGCCGACTTGGGTAGCAGTAGAGAACGACGTCCCAGAGTTCGCCGATCTCGCCGATCTTCGCGGCGGAGCGACTGTGCCCGAAGGCGCGGAACCGAACGATAGCCATGGGCTGATCTCCTGATCGGTTGAGGGTGACGGGGGTTTCAGGGCGCATCGAGCGGTCCCTCTCCGTCTTGGTAGAAGTCGGGAAGCTGGCGGGGCTTCATGGCGAGCGCAACCCTGCCCGCAGTCGGAGCGTCGTTCAGCCGCTTGTAGTCCTGCAGGGCGCAGCGCCCGACGTTCGGCATGAAGTCATCGACGAGGGCGAGAAGCTCCGTCACGGCGCCTGCGAGCGCGCGTTCTCGATCGGTTGTCATGGGCTGATCTCCTGATTGGTTGAGGGTGAAGCGGCCGGGCTGAAGGCGAGGAGGATTCAGGCGGCGGCGGAGCAGCCCGAGCACGTCGAGCATGGGCTGCCGGCATGAGGGCGGCCTCGTTCGCCGCGGTCGAGCGCGTCACGGATCTCGACGATCGGAAGGCGGAGCGTGAACTTGTGATCGATCTCCCGCTCGACCTCGACGTAGGCGTCGAGGAGCTGCCGATTGTGCTCGCCGGCGATCAGCAGGTCGTCGCGAGTCCCGAATATGCAAAAGGCGCAGGAGAGTCGGGCCATCCCGAGGTCGTAGGCTTCGTGATAGCGGACGCCGGAGGTCCTGATCCGCTCCCAGACGTCCGTCTCGGTCCAGGTTGCGATCGGATAGAACGAGACGACCTCCCGGCGGCCGTTCGTCGCGCGGCTCTGCGTCCAGTGTCCGCCGTTCTCGGCGGCGATCTGGCGGAGCCTCTTCCCGCGGCCGGCCGACTCCTCGATCCGCAGCCCTTGGCAGTCGAGAATCCGGCAGGGTCGATCGACCTTCCCGCGGGCGTTGCCGTGGGTCTCGTTCGCGAGGCGAGTGAAGAGCTTCCAGACTTGGCCTCGCTTGTGGTCGCTCGTGCAGTAGCGCTCCTTCGCGCTGGGCCAGAAGCCTCGACTCCGGACGTGATCGAGGAGGTCCTCGTCGCGAGCGACGACCTCGAAGCGGTGCCCGTAGTGCTCGGCCTGCTCGCGAGCGAGGTCGAGAGTCCCAGTCCACTCGACGCGGCCGAGATCGGCGTGGACGACGACGACGCGATCGGAGACGCCGGCCTGGTCGGCGAGGCCGGAGAGCAGGTCGAGCATCGCCTGGGAGTCCTTCCCGCCGGAGCTGCTGATCACGATCCAGTCGAAGTCGTTCAAGTTCGGGGCGGTGTCTTGCGTGAATGTCATCGGGGGGGGGGCTCCGGTTTCAGATTGCGATATTCACGGTGAATCGGAAGCCGTCGGCGCGTTGGCCTTCAGCTACGAGCGTGGTGTTGCCATGCTTGAGCACGAGCAGCCAGCCGCAGTATCGCGCGGTCACTTTGGCCGCTCGGGCTTCGTTGCGGATCGCGGCGCGTGCTTCGCGGTGGAGGTCTTTGGCGGTGTAGTCGGTTCTGGTGTTCATCGTGGTTTCCATCGTGGTCTCCTTGTCTGTCTTAAATGTACCTCGCTCTTCGGCCCAAGTCGAGGGATTTCCCTACTATTTGTCAGTCTATTTTCGACCCACACGAAGCCCGAACGGGGGCCTTGTAAAACTTGGCCGCGCTCGTCGTGGCGAGTTTGTAAAAAAGGCCGTTCCTGGGGCCTTCAGGGCCCACATGGAGCGGCCTCCATATGAGAGCTCTTTTGTGATTCAGGCGGCCGGCGGGGCTTCCTTCAGCGCCTTGAACGTCCGGCCGCAGCCGTTGCAGAGCCGGTATTGCGTCCGGCGGACGGTCCGGTAGACCTGGGTCGCCGTCGACCTGCACCAGCAGCAGCGGACCTTCCGCACGATCGGGACCTCGGGCTGGACGTCCGGCCGCGGCCGGCGGCGCGGCGTCTTATCCTCGCGCCCGGCCTCGGCGGCCGCGGACGAAGGCGAGGTCGCGGCCGCGGGATCGGGCCCGGCGCTGGACGAAGCCCTCGCGGATCGCGCGGTCGTCGTCGCGCGGAGCTTTGGGGATTGCTTCGTGGAGTCGGTCGAGTCCGAGCCCGACGGCGACGACCTCGGCGTAGACGAGCGCCTGGAGGTAGTCATCTGCGTCGCCTTTTTCCTTCTCCCAGGTGAGCCGCTCGTGTCCATGACGATCGACGACCTCGACTCGGCGGGCGCTCTTGACGTGATTCACGAACTCTGTCGACGTCGTCGCCGGCAGAACGATCGAGCCGCCCAGTTCGGCGTCCGCCTCGGGATGAAAGCGCCCGAGGGTGCGGTCCATCCAATAGTCCCGGCAAAGTTCGATCCGAGCGAGGCTGCCGTACTCGGGATGGAGCGGGTCCTGAGTGTGCTTCGTCCTCGTGCCCTGGTCGCGCTGAACTCCGGCCGTGTGCTTCATCGGCACGGTGACGACTCCCGCGTGATCCTGCCGGCAGAACGAATAGACCTCGCGCGTCTTCCAGCCGTGATCGATGCCGGCCGCGGCGATCCGGAGGACCTGGTCGCCGCAGGGCGCCTCGAAGGTTCGGAAGAGGGCGTCGAGCGCAGCCCAGCCGAGAACTCGCCCATATTCGAGGACGACGGCGTTCCCGATCGAGGTCCAAGCGACGGCGACGTAGTAGAGCAGGGCGGGCTCGCGCTTTTGGACGTCGACGCCGCACGTCACGAAGGTAGTCTTCGCGGGAGCTGCTCGATCGAGCTTCCGCGGGTCCCGCTTCTCCTCGATCGCGCCGGCCGTGATCACGAACGAGGCTTCCGTATAAGCCTCGCCCATCACCATGTTGAAGAAGACGCGGAGCTGGGCTTCACTGTGGCATGCGCAGTATTGGACGGCGAGCTTGATGAGCGGCGTCCTCGGGTGACATAGCCTTGAGACATGGAAGCCGACGAAGCGCCGCTGCTCGGCCTGGTCGTCGTCGAGCTGGGACTCGAAGCGGCCGGCCCGGGTGGCCGCCCAGCGCTCGGCGTCCGATATCTCCTCCGAGCAGTTCGGACAACGGAAGACGGCCGTCCTCGGGTCGCGCTCCTCAATCTCGACGTGCTCCCAGCGCGGGACGATCGACTCTTCGCAGCTCGGGCAGGCGAAGGTCCACTCGCGTTGATCACTCTGATCGCGGTAGGTGCGCGCGACTCCGCGCTCCGGCGTCGTCGGGTGGCCCCAGCTAAAGATCCCAGTCCTCGTCCTGGTCGAGTATTCGTCCGTGCGCTTCTCGGCGATCTCCCTCGCCGAGCCCATCCCGGGGAACTCACAGAGCCGATCCTCTTCGTCGAGGAAGACGTACTTCGCGGGCTGGGAGATGAACTGATTCGGCGAGCCGCTGCCGGTGATTATGAGGCTCCCGCCGATCGCGGGCTTCACCAGCGTCGATTCGTGGTTTGCCTTGCCGAGCAGAAAGCGGGAGCGGAGGACGGGAGCGCTCTCGATCATGTGCTCGAAACGATCGAGCGCGAACTTCCGAGCCTGCTGGTCCGTCGTGCAGAAGTAGAGCGTCGGCCCGGGGTCCTGGTCGAAGAGGTGCCCGAGGAGCGTGATCGCGATCTCGCTCCCGCCGATCTGCGCGGGCTTCATGAAGACCCATCCATCGCAGGCGGGGTTCGCCTCGAAGGCGTCGAGGATCTCGGCGATCCAAGGGGCGAAGTCGTTCCGCCAGCGTCCAGGCTGGGGCGTCGTGCCCTGTTTGAGCTTCCGATGCTCTTCAGCCCAGACGCTCGCGGATTGCCGGCGACTGGGGCGAATCGCGTCTGCGACTGCCTGCCGGGTCTCCCGCTTCCATGCGGAGGCCTCGACAACGATCGATCAGCCCTCCGGCGCGATCACTTCGCGCTCTTGCCCTCGCGGATACCAGCCCCAGCCCGGGCCAAACCATCCGAAGAAGTCGGCAAGCGTCGCGAAGAAGCCGACGGCGAGGAGGACGGCGACAATCCCTCGTCTGCGTGTGCTCATGGGCTCATCTCCTATTCCGGACGAAGTCTAGCAGCGCCGGCCGGCGGCGTCACTGGAGCGAGTCGAGTCTGGAGAGATCGGCGTCCGCGGTCACGTTCTGGGCGGTGTTCCCCCCGACGACGTTCCTCGCGAACATAACGGGCGGCGGCAGCTCCGTCGAGTCGCTCGTGACAAGGGCGTTCGCGGTCCCGCCGGCGAGCGCGGTCCCGAAGTCATACCAGCGGGTGCCGTCGGGCGAGAGCTGCGTCTTCATCGTCGCCTCAATGGTCGGCCCAGTCGCTCCGTTTGTGATCTTCCGGTGCGCGATCGCCCCGAACGTGCTCCGGATATCCTGCGAGCCGCTGTTGACGTCGCCGGCGCCGGCCGTCACGACGAGCGCGGTCCAGATCGTCGCTTTGCTCTTGCTGGGGTTGATCGCAACCATGAGGGGGTCACTCCTGGGAGTTGAGCAGGGAGACGTCGGCGTAGACGATCGTCGCCGAGCCGCCGACCTGGTCCGTCGCGACGAGGCGGAGCTGCTTCGCGTTGCCGAGGAGATTCTTCGGGAGGCTCTGCACGGTCGTCTTGACGGTGTCGGCCGCCGTCCCGGAGCCGTGGGGATCGGTGAGCCGATACCAGCGGGTGCCATCGGGCGAGGCCTCGGTGTAGATATTTTGCTCCGTCGTCGGCGGCGTCGATCCGGTCGCCGACTTCCGATAGACGAGGGCGCCGTAGGCGGCGGAGGTGTCGACGGCCGCCGAGGTGAGCGTCGCGGCCGCGGCGACCGACTGCTGGTCCCAGATCAGCGTCTTCGACTTGCGGCCGCCCTTCCGCGGGATGAAGTTCACGAGGTCGACGAAGGTCGGCGTCACGGTCGCGATCCCGGTCGTTTCGACTCGCGACACGATCTCGCAGAAGAGGAGCGTCGAGAAGTCGCTCTTTGTTCCGAAGTCTTTCGTCTGCACGGAGAGCCCTCGCGTCCCGTCCCCGCAGTCGATGATCGGCCCGAGCTTCTCGAACGTCTCCGGCGCTCCAAACAAGTCGGCGAAGTAGAGCCCGCGGAGCTGGTCGCCGTGTGAATTGGCGAAGCCCTGAGCGAAGCGGACGCCGTCCTGATCCTCCCAAGCCGTCGGGGCTCCCGCTCCATTGATCGCCCGATAGATCAGCACGGCCTCCGTCCGGCCCGGGTCGACCCATTGGAGGGTGTACGAGGTGTTGACGACGGCGTCCGGATCGCCCAGGTCGGTGATCATGAACGGGAGGAGGTCGAACTCGCGCACGAGGGTGAGGAGATTCTTCGCCGGGTCGAACTCGAAGCATCGCAGATAGAGGCGATCGAAGTGCCGCTTCCCGGAGGCGTGACTGTAGTCGAGGTTCCCCAGTCCGATCGTCGTGAGCGTGACGACTCGCTTCTTGCCGTCGCCGAGCGTGGACGGAGTCCAGACGTCATCCATATCCGCGACGGGTGGGCTCCCGCGGTTCTCGGCATGGATGAAGAAGTTCTCGTCGTCGGTCGTGATCGTCCCGAGCGTGAGAGCGTTCGGGCCCGTCCCGTCGAGGACCTCGCCCGTCCGGGCGGAGTGCCACTTCGACTTATCGGTGAACGCCGAGCCGACCTTCCCGATCACGCCGTAGTCGGCCACTCGTCCGGTGCTCCCGTCGAGCCGCGGCGAGAAGAGGACGAGGAACCTGTCGCCCAGGAGCGGGACCGTCGCAGTCGGGAGCGCGCCCTGCATCGCGCCGCCGCCGTCCTGGTTCGTGATCCGCTGCCAGTCGATAACGCCGTCGCGGATCTGCTTCACGGTCTGCGAGCCGGCCGTGGTGTCGCGCTGCCGGGTCTGAATCACTCCGTAGGCTCCGACGACGCAGCCGTGGAAGTAGGTGTTCAGGAGGTTGTAGTGATTGACGGGATCGAGCGGGATTCCCCAAGTCGTCTCTTCGGGCGCGACGAAGACGACGTCCGCCTCGACCTGGTCGTCCCGGACGAAGAGGACGTGATCGTGACAGAGCCAACGGTCGCCGGTCTCGGGTTCGTTCGGCAAAGTCGAGCTGTGCGCCGACTGTAGGATCTGCAGCTCGTCGCCGACTTCGAGGATGCCGTAGCCGACGTGATTGTCGAAGGCCGACGAGCTGAGTCCGCTCCAGGATCTTTTGAGCCCTTGCGCGTCGCCCATGCTTGAGTCGATGAAGTTCCCGTGAGGAATGATCGCGATCGGCGGCCGGCAGCGCTGCAAGGTCTTCGGGTCGAAGACGTCGAGGCAGATCGCGGGGACGACGGTACTGTCACGTCCGAAGCTGGGCTTCACGATCCCGCCTCGTGACGACTGGATCACGAGCGGGGTGTAGGCGGGTCCGTGCGAGCCGATCTGATTCGCGTAGCGGTTTGGGTCGGTGTAGGGGGGGAAGGCGAGGGGGCTCGTCGTCGTCACGGCGAAGGCCATCGAGTGTCCGGTGAAGGGGCAGACGAGCTTGTCGCCGGTGATAATGTTCCGGACGCTCGTCGTCGGTCTGATCGGAGTTCCGTCTGCCTCCTGCAGATCGCCGTAAGAGACGAGCCTCGCTCCGGCCGGCATGATCCGCCGGATTCGCTGGTGGTCGCGCATGAGCTTGACGCGCTCGCTCTCCTGATCGAGTCCGAAGTCGGCGAGCGTGTTCCCGGGCCCGACGTCACAAATCGCCATGTGCTGATAATGCCCATGCGAGGTGGTCGAGCTGATCCGAGCGAACGCCGTCGTCCCGAGCGTCGTGTCCCAGTCGTATCCGGTGCAGTCGACGGCCGGCGATTCGGTGTAGGGGTTGGAGGCGTTCCGATCGAGGAAGGCCACTCGGAGATTGTTCCCTTGTCGCCAGGCAAAGAAGCGCATCGCCGAGTCGTAGAGCGTCGACCCGACGGCGGGGTAGTCGGCTGCTGCCGTGATTCTCGTCCCGGCCTGCTCCCAGTCGAATTGCAGCTCCGTTTCGTCGAAGATCCCGCGGTTCTTGATCTGGAGGAAGTTGTCCGAGTCCCTGAAGACGAGCATGGGGACGGTGCTCGTGTTCTCCAGGCCGCGGTAGGCTCCAAACCAGAAGAAATCCCGCATCCCGATGCCCTGGATGAAGTCACCGACGGCGCTCTCGGGATGGGCGACGTAGGACGCAAAATGGGCCCATGACGCCGACCCGAGGCGGTCGGTGAGCTTCGGAACTGCCGTGACCTGGTCGATGCCTAGTCCACTCATCAGGTCCTCCAGTCTATGATCGGACCATGATCGATATCGACTCCATCCTGAAGACGGCGACGACGGCGGAGCTGCAGCGCCTTCATGACGAGCTGCACGAGCGGGGATTCTTGACTGTGAACGCGATCGCCGGTCGGAGGCGGCGCCTCCTGGTCGGCCTGGTCGACTGGCGGGGACTCCTGCGAGCTGCTCGACTGGGCGTCCTCGATGCAAAGAAGCCGCGGCCGCGGCCGCGGCCGCCGAATCCCTGCAAACCCTGCCGGCCGAAGAAGCGGCATCAGCTCGGGCTCGCCTGAAGCCCGGCGAGGATCGTCCGGAGCTGCTTCGCCGCTTCGTTGATCGAGCCGCTCGACTCGCCCCAGCTCGATCCGCTGATCGTTCCGCCGGCGAACGTGATCACGATCGAGGCCTGGGCGCCCAGGCGGAGCCCGAGCCGCTTCGCATCCGCGAGTGACGGCGGCGCTGGAAGCTCCCGCGGGCTGCTGGAGCTGAAGCGCTCGGGCTCGGAGCACGTCGCGAAGTGTGAGACGTGAATCCCGAAGACGCGGACGGCCCGGCCCTCCTCGATCCGGTAGCAGGCGGCCTTCTCGTCGAGGGGCAGGTCGGCGTCGTTCGGGCTCTTCGCCCAGAGCAGGGCGGCGCCGCATGCAGAGCAGCTCGTCGTCATCGGATGCGCTCCTCGTTTTGACAGATCGACAGATCGCCCCATGACGGGTCCGCCATGAGGTGACGGTATCGGAGGAGGTCGCCGACGCGCTCTTGGCTGCCGATGATCGGGCCTCCGTTCCAGGGTTCGATGATCCAGATGAAGGCGCCGGCCGAGCGCTGATTCCAGCTCGGGTACGTCCGCTCGATCCTCGCATCGGACGGAAGCGCGAGCTTGAGTTCATCGCGGAGCCGTTTCAGCATCCGGCAGCAGGTCGTCATCAGAGGGCCTCCCGGTGAGTCTTTCGGCCATGTTCTGAGCGTAGACGGCGAGCCATCCGTTCGAGAACTGATGCGGCCCGGGCCCAATGTTGACGATGATCTCCTCGACGCGGCCGGGTGTTAGTTCGTCCCGCATCAGGCGGTAGAGGAAGGCGACGAGCGGACGATCGTCGTCCACTTTGCCCGACTCGATCCGCATCAGCGCAAGAGAGAGTCGGGCGCGCTCTTCTTGTGGGTCGCAGCTCGTCGTCATGAAGCGTCCTCCCTGTCGTCGTCGTCGTCGTCGTCGTCGTCGATCTCGAAGTCGAGCGAGAGACGATCGGTCTCGATCAAGAGTTCGAGGAGCCCGCCAAGCGGCGGGCCCTGGATTGTGAAGGTGGTCTCCGGGCGCGATTCGAGGTCCAGCGTCTCGGGCCCATCCGGGTCGAGGAGCACGAGCTGCACCCAGCGCCGGTAGCCGATCCGAACGGCGCGGGCGACCCCGGCCTCAATCGCGGCGTCGATCTGCTCGGGCGTCAGCGGCGACACTCTGCCGCGAGTCGAGTCCGCGACCTGGTGGGATTCGCCGGGCTTCATCGTCCGCCCTCCAGCTCCCGGACGGCGTTCTCGCCCCAGGGGCTCGGACCCGGACGGCTGGTCAGATGGAAGAGCGCGGAGACCGCGGCGGCGTCGGCGGCGACGCGGAGCTTCCCGCGGAGGCATCGCCGACACCAACCCTCGCGACTGATCACCTCGGCCTTGAGGCAGATCGAGCAGAGCTTGCCGGTCTTCATGACGCCGAGGTCCTCCCGCATTTGGCGCTCGAGCTGGACACCCTAGCGAATCCCTTGCTTCTGGTCTTATGGGGCTTTGTGCTAAAGCCCTAAAAGTGGGGAATCAGAACTCCATCGCCTCGATCGCGTCAGCGATCCGCTCGCGGAGCTGGTCCGAGAGCTTCTGTGCCGAGCCGCCGAGGAGCTTCAGGACTTTCGCCGGGTTGCGGAGCTTCACGCCGCCCGCGGTCAGCGCCGAGAGCATCAGGTCGGGGGAACTGGGAACGAAGGCCTCGATCTCCTCGGCGACGATCCGGCCGATTGTGGCGAGCGTCCGGCGGGCCTCATCCCGAGGCATCAGCCGGCCGTCCGCCTCCAGCATCTCGCGCCGGTGCCGATCGAGCATCCGCAGCTCCGTCGATAGTTGCTTGATCCCGTTCACGGCGCGGGCGTCCAGGTTGACGGCCTGGTCGCCTTCGAGGTGCTCGATGAATCTGCCGAGCACGGCGTCGAGGCGTCGCAGCCGCGAGTCTTGCGACCCGAGGTCGCCGTTCGAGCTGGCGGCGGCCGGCGGTGCCGCGGCCGGCCGGCCGCGGCGACCTGGTCCGCGGGCGGACGAAGCGCGGGAGCGAGGACTCTTCGCTCGCGAGGATCGGTTCGTCCGGTTCCAGACGCGGGGCGCGTGCTCCTCGATCCAGCGGTCCGCCTGGTCGACGTCGACCTGGTAGACGCCGCCCTTCTTGCGCGCCGGCAATCCGCGCTCAATCATCCGGACGATCGAGCGGCTCGTGCAGCCCATCATCCGAGCGTAGGCGGCGGTTTTGACCTTCATCGATTGCGGCGCCTCGGGAGCATGGATCGGACTTTCAGATTCGAGGACGTTGATCTCCGAAAAGCGCGATCTTCGTGTGCTTAACCAAACCCCCCGCTGCCGGTAGTACCTAAGCCCGAGGGGCCCCCGCAACCTGGGCGGGTTGCCTGTCGAGATCGTCGGGGCCGGGGCCTTGAGCTAAAGCGGCCCAGGTGTCGAGGACGAGGCCTCGCCTGGGGCTTCGGAGCTGGCGCTCCGCCAAATCACTGAGCCCATAGATTCCAGGAGAGCCGACGCGCCCGCGAGGTCGGCCGCCGGTGCCTCTTCGGATTCGAGTGACGAGTCCGAGGCTCATTCCCTCGCCGAGCGTTTTGTGTGCGCGGTTTGTGCTGATCTTCGTCGGGCGCCAATTCCGTTCGAGTCGCATTGCGCCCATGCGGCGGATGATCTCCGGCGTTTCGAGTGATCCTTCTCGCAGCGTCGCGAGCAGGCAGGCAACCATGAGCGGGACGCCGAGCCATCCGATCGATGCCGCTCGGACCTGGTTGACGAGTGCAGCGTAGTTCCCGTGCGCTCGTGCCTCGCGCTCGAAGGTGAGGCGCCGCGACCTGAGCCGGCGAGCTTGGCTATCGGGATTGTGAATCGATCTCGCCGCCAAGCCCATGCCGACGCGGTATCGCACGACGGCCGTCCGCCCTCGACCGATCTCTCTCGCGATCTCCTGGTCGTTCAAGCCGCGGCCGTTGAGACGGCGGATCGTCTCGATTTCTGCATGGGCGAGCGGTCTGCTCATGGCGACGGCGGCCGTTGAGCTAAGCGCTCCAGGGTCTCGACGGCGGTCTGATAGGCCTCTTCGTAGCCGTCGCCGAACTCATGGTACAACGCGCTCCGCTCTGCCGGCGGCAGGTTGAAGTAACAGGTCCGGCAGAAGGTGTGGGCGGATTTCTTCATGCCTCCGCAGCGGCAAAGCCGGCCTTGCAGCTCTTCCAGCAGCTCGCGTCTAGTCTTCGTCATGACGTTCGGGTCGCCTCCAGCGCCCAGGCGCAGGCTTTGCAAACCCAAGCGGTATCGGTTCGATTCCGCGTGGGATTGTGGAAGGTGATGTGATGGGTCGCGCGGTCTCCCTTCTCGCCGCGGCATCCCTCGGCGTCCCATCCCGAGAATCCGGCGCGCAGGTCGCAGCCTTGAGGCCATCCCGTCTCGAAGCCCGTCAAGGGGCGAATCGAGGGCGTCACTTGTTCCGCCTCGGGAATCGGCGCGCGGGGCGCATGCCAGCCTCCGCCTTTTGGGCTCATGGAGTCGACCTCCCTTCAGGATTCACGCGGCGGGCTTGGGCTGCGTCTGATCGTTCGAGGCCTCTTCTGTGACCTCGCCCGTCTCCGGGTTGAAGAGCAGATCAGTCTTGTCGCGAATCAGACGGTAGAGGTTCGCCTGGGCCAGCTCCAGCTCGCCGGTCGCGACCTTCTTCGCTTCCTTCAGGTCGAAGACTCGGAGGTGTAGGGTCTCGATGATCGCGTGAACGCGCTCGATCGCCTTCATTCGTGCGCTAGTGGCGCTGATCTTCGTCCGCTTGTCTTTCGATTGCTTCGGGCGGTGCATGGGCTGCTCCAGGGTAGGGGGAGGTTCGCCTTCGCCAGCTCCAGCTCGCCGGCCGCGGAGAGTCCGAGCTGCCGGTCCTCGATGATGGCGTGAAGATGCTCGATCGTCTTCACTCGGGCGCTAGTGGCGCTCATCCTCGTGCTCGTCCGGGTGGGCATGGGCTGCTCCAGGTGAGGGATTCGTCGGCTGGTGCCCGGCGTCGCCTGCCTTCTCCAGCCGGATCGCGAACTTTCGATCGCGCTGCTCGACGGCGTCGAGGAGCTGCATCGCGCCGTAGGCGGTCAGTAGCGCGCAGAGGTGATCGATAGTCGCCTCCTCGGAGGTCGGATCGGGCGGCCTGTCGAGCAGGGTCCGGACGGCGTCGGCGACCTCTTCGAGTGCCACCAGCCGATCCGGCAGCTCGCCCGGCGGGACGAGATCGAGCAGAACGTCGTCTTCGAGGGGCCCAGGGTCGGCTCCCGAGGATTGCCCACTTCGGGCTCCGTCCTGCCCTCCCGCTGCGAGATCGACCTGGGGGTCGACGCCTGGGACTTGGTCGCCGCCGGCCTGGGAGAGCGGCTCTCCGGGCGTCTGAGGCGATAGCGGCCTTGACGGGGCCACGAGGGCGTCCCGTTGAGCCTCCCGGCAGCTCCAGCAGGCGGGAATCTCCTCGCCGACCTGGACGGTCCTCCGAGGCATGGGGCGGTCGCAGGTCGGGCAAGTCGAGACGACGAGGGTCACGAGGAGGACCTCCTGGGGGTTCAATCGTCGGGGCTTCCGCCGGCGGGCGTCCGCTTCGAGCGCGAGCCGGTGAGCAGCATCCTCGCCTCGGCGAGCTGGTCGGCGAGGGATTGCGATTTGTACGGGACGCCCTTCCGGTCGATCTCGTCGCAGAGCCCAGTCGCTCCTCGGCCGTCGCCCCATCCCATCAGCGTTGCGACCTGGTCGGCATCGAGGAGGAACTGGCGCAAGCGGCGCTCGCGCTCCGTCGATCCGACGCGCAGCTCCTCGAAGAGCCGCTTCGCGAGATCGACGAGGAAGCGCAGCAGGCGCACGGTGTAGAAGCTCCGCTTCCGTCCGTCCTGGTGAAGCTCTTCGAGATGCACGTTGGCGGCCTCGATCAGCGCTCCAGGTTGCGCGAGGCTCGCTTCCTGATCCAGCTCGACGGTCGTCATGGCGGCGCGGATCTCCTCCAGGCTCGGGCCTGCTCCAGTTCGGCAAGTTCGGCAGCTCATGGATTATTTGGAGCGGGAGCGTCTTCGACCTTCCCCACTTCGACGGTTTGACGGTTTGGGCTGCAGTTTTGCCTCCGGGCGCTTTGCCGGCGGCGAGGGCGGTCTTCCCTTCGCCTCGATCCAGGAATCGGCGAGGAGGAGCATCTGAATCGCGTCGACGGGTTTCCCGACGTTGTAGCGGTCCCGCCAAGCGTCGATGAACCGCAGGAAGCCCAGCTCGAAGTCCGAATAGCCGGCGACGCTCAAGTGAGTCGAGAGCTTCGCGTTCCGGGCCCTCGTGGCATAGGCCGGTCCTCGGCGATCGAGGAGGCGTTCGTCGAGGAGCTGGATCGGCACGCCGCCGATGCGGATCATGACGGCGCCGATTCGAGATCCTCGATTCGGGCCCTCTTGAGTTCGAGATGCGCTGCCGGTCCGCCCCAGTCCTTCGCTCCTGCTCGAAGTTTCTCATCCTCGACGATGAGCCCGAACTTATCGCTCGCCTGCACGGCCCGGGCGAGATTGCGCCGTCGGCCGCTCTCCTCGTCCCGCTGCTTCCGCCGGCGACGAGCTACGGTCGCTCCTGCGATCGCGCCGCCGCCGAGGAGCACGTTCAGCCCGCCCTGAACGATCCCTCCGAACATGGCGACTGCAGCCTTGCCTCCTGGGACGCCGAGGGCGGCGGCCGCCTCGCCGGCGAGCCCGACGGTTCCCATGACGCCCGCGATTGCGGCCTCCTGCTGATCGGCGAAGCCTAGCAGATTCGCCTCGGCGTCGAAGATGATCTCCTCGGCCTCGCCGATCGCGCCGGCGATCGTGTCGGCCTGGGCCCGGTAGCCGGCGGCGATTGCGGCGAGGCGGTCGCCCTGGTCGCCGGCCGTCCGGAGCTGGCGCTGCAGGTTCTCAAGCGTCCCGAGCATGACGTCGGCGCCCGGGCCTTCCGCCTGCCCGAGCTGCTGCGCCATCTGTGCGTAGAGCTGCCGGATCTGGAGCTTCTTCTCCTGGGCGATCTGGACGCCCTGGTCGTGCTTGCCGGCGAGCTTCTCGGCGCGGCGGAGGTCGCCTTCGAGCGTCCGGACTTCCTTGTCGGCCGCGACGAGGCGCTCCTGCTCGGCCGCGACGTCTTTCGAGGTCGGCGCTCCGATCATGCTCGCGATCGCGTCCTGGAGCATGACGCAGCCGGCGCACAGAACGCACAGAACGCACACAAGGGCGAGGGCGAGAATCGTCGATCTCATGGGGGGCTCTCCTGCTGGTGCTGGTGACTTCTCGGATTGTTGATCTCGGCGAGGACCTCAAGGCGGACGACGCGATCGCGGAGCGCGTCCTGCTCTTCATCTGTCGCGAGCTGCGCCGAGGGAACCATCCCGAGGACTGAAGTCTCGACTCGGGCGAGTCGGCCGTGGACGGTGTAACCCCAAGGGAGCGCCGCGAGGAGGATCAAGGTCTGCACGGAGATCAGCCCGACCAAGACGCGGCCGCATCCGAGCATCACCCGCGAGGCCTCGGCGCTGATCGTCGCCCGCTGATCAGTCGAGCGACGAGCGAGGGCGGGCTCGTCTTCAGGTGCCGGGCAGTTCGTCGGCTTCATAGCGGCGTCCCTGGTCGCGGCGGGACGAGCCCTCGATTGTCGAAGGGATCGGCGTCGCCGGTGGCGCTCGTCGTGTGCGGATTGTCGTGCTCCTGCTGGTGGCGAGTTTGGCAGCCGTGGCAGGCGCGGAGGTCGCATATCTCACAAGTCACGATCTCGAAGACTTGGAGGCCGCAGCGGGGGCAGATCATGAACTCGACCTCGTCACGGTCCACACGATAGCGCCGCGGCCTCGCTGCGTCGGGCGCTTCTCCCCGGAGTCCCTGATCAGCCCGGCCGCGGCGAGTCCAGAGATTCGAGCCGAGACGGATTGATGAATCATGCCGATCCTGATCTCGATCTCGTCGCAGGTCGCTCCGCCTGCGTGGTTGATTGCGCCGAGAACTCTCTTCGACGCCTCGTCGACGTGAGGGCCAATTTTCTCGGCCGCGCTTCGGCTTGTCGGCTTCGTGCCTCGCGCCGCCGGCCTGAGCTGGGGCGGTTCATTCCCGAAGAGCTGGAGCTGCTTCAGGTTCCGAGGTGATCGGTCTCGGGCTGCCATTGTGGCGCGCCTCGGCTGAAGGTTTCCCAGATCCAGACGGAGCCTCGCTCGATTCGACGGTTCGAGCGCTTCGGGTGAAGCGGATCGACTTCCGTCACTGATCGGAAGACGTAGGGGTTCAGCTCCGCGGCGAGCTTGATCCGGACGCGCGCCGCTTCCCGCCAGAAGCCCTTGACCTCATGGAACTCGACGATCCCAGTCGGAAGGATCAGGCGGAAGTCCGGCGTATAGAACGAACCATCGGCGAGTCTGAACTTCTCGGGCTCGAAGCGGACGTCGAGGATCTGGCGGTCGAGGCGCAGCAGTTCGAGCAGGTCGTGATATCGCCGTTCGAGCTTGTTCATCCGGAGGCGCTCGGGGATCAGCGCCTCTAGATGAACGCGAGCGACGACTGGGCGGCGGCCTGGGCTCCTCGATCGAGGCGTCGCTTCAGACGCCTCGCCTCGGCGGCGTTCGGGTTGATCTCGGGATGAGCGCATAGGTGAGCGAAGTATCGGGCGGGGTTCTTGATCCGGCCGCGGCGGGCCTCGCAGATCACGAGGATCTCCCAGACGCGATCGACGGTTCCGGCCTCCTCGCAGAGCGGCCGGACGCGGGGCGGATCGACTCCGAGCTTCAGCAGGACGCCGCGGACGCCGTCGATCCAGTTTGCGGCGCCGTTGCCGCTGGGGCCTGCTGCTTGAGTTGGCGCGCTGAGGGGTTCCTGCTTGTTTGCTCCGGGGGCGGACGTTGCGTCACACCCTGGACGTCGTGACGTCGCCCCTACGGGTGCCGCTGCGTCACGGCCTGGGGGTGACGTATCGACGGGGGCGCCGGCCTCGCTCTCTGGCGGTCGACTGGCGGTCGCCTGGTGCTCGGTCTCATCGACGAGGTCCTCCAGCCGGTCGTAGTTGATCGCGTACTCGCGGTTCGAGATCCAGCGGCGACTCCGGCCGTCCCGTTCGAGGAGGTCGATAAACCCGAGGCGGTCGAGGGCGTCGATCGCGCGCTGGACTGCCCGGCAGGAGCAGCAGGCGCATCGGGCGATCAGCTCCGTCGACGGCCAGCAGGTGCGGTTCTGGCCGCTGAACTGATCGAGCACGAGGAGCACGGCCTTCATGACGACGGGGCTCGCGCGGTTCCCTCGTGAGGAGCTGGGCGGCGGTGCCGGCAGCTCGACTCGGGTCACGAGGTCGGCCCGCCGGCCGCGGGTGAGCGGTTGGCCTCGGGTCATGGGCTGGCCCTCGCCGGCGAGATCGATCAGCTCTTCGCGCCCGTCGCGACGGAGATCAGGATCGAGACGGTCGCAGCGCTGAGGAAGAGGGCGGCGACGAACTCGATGCCGTTGACCTGGTCGAGCGGTGCTCCGAAGAGCAGCGCGAGGTCGTCGCGGATCACGGTCCAGCAGATCGCGACGAGCAGAAAGTAGGAGGCGAGCGTGAGCGTCTTCCGGAGTTGGGTCTTCATGCGGAGCGTCGTCCGGACTTGCATCGGCCGCCGGCGGCGGGCGGCGTGAGCGAAAAACGAACGAGCAGGCGAGGGAGGAGCCTCGTCTGCTCGTTCGGTTCGGCTTTGGCCCTACCCGGGCCGGGCTATCGTCTGGGGAGCTTGGGAGCCGGCCGACGCTCCAATCTGCCGGCGTCCCAGCTCCGCCGCTATCTTCGCCACGATCGGTCCTGGTGTCAAGCCTATCGGGGGCTCCGACTGCGACGGAGCAGCTCCGGAAGCCGAGCGGCGTAGCCGAGCCCGTCGCCGGCCCCGAGAAGAATCCCGCCCGGCCGGGCGGCGACGTCGACCTGGAGCGACGGTCCAGGAGCGACTCCCCAGTGAGTCGACGCAGGCGGGCCCAGGCGGCCCCAGAGCCCGATCTCGATCTGGATCGGGACGTAGGTCGTCGGCGAGCAGCCGCAGGAGAACGCGAGCACGGCGGCGAGGACGAGGAGCTTCGTCGCGAGGATCGCGTTCAGCAGGCGATCGTATCGGTCGTTCCGCTTCGGCGCGAGGCGGTCCCAGGAGCCGAAGAAGTCGAGCCCGCGGACGACGCGGACCTGCCGGACGAGAATCCCGACGACTCGCTCCCGGGCGCCGAGCTTCGACTTCGAGGTGCCCTTCGCGCCCGACTCGAAGCGGCCGCGCTCGCCGGGCTGCAGGCGTTGCACGATCCGGAGCTTCCCGTCGCGGCTCTTGACGACTCGCGTCCCGGGGAGATTGCGGATCAGGATCGGCGCCTGCACCGATCGCCCGCCGACGTCTCGGCGCTCGCGTCGCGGCCGGCCGGTCGCGGTGAGGAAGTCGCCCCAGGGGATCAGGAGGAAGCGCTTCCGCTTCGGCCTGGTGATCGCCGCTCCGATCCGCTTCTCCAGTCGAGCGGCGACGCCTTCCGCCGTCGAGGTGATATCGGCGCCCTTCCAGAACGAGGAGGTCCCGGCCTCGACGTCGCTGATCTTCTTCACCTCGCGCCGCTTCGACGGGAAGACGCGGATCGCGAACTTCAGATTGCGGGTGCCTCGTGGGCTGAACCTGCTCGATCGGACGATCTCCGCCCGGTGTTCGAGGTGATTCTTCACGAGGGCGCCCTGCAGCCGCGGGGCGGCCGCCTCGGGGAGCTTCCGCAGGAAGCGCGTCAGCTCGTCGAAGCCGGTGAGCTGGACAAACGGCTCGATCATTCGTCGCGACTCTTGAAGTCCAGGCGGACACCGATCATTGGGATCATGAGGAATAGACGGCGGCGGCGGCGATCCCAAAACCAGCCGATCCAGCAGTCATACCATGCGACGACGAGGCGGATCTTCATGGGTTCCCGAATCGAGTCACGTCGACGAGGCGGGCCTGGGCGAGCTTCGTCTTCGCGCTTCGGTGCTCGACGTTGAAGCTCGGACTCTTGAACACATATCGACGGTCTTCCGTCTCGCCCGGGAGCCGCATCCAAAACGAGCGGACGAGGCCGCGGCCCTGGTCCCAGCAGTTCACGAGCATCGTGTGCTCTTCTTCGTCGAGCAGGGTGAGGTCGACGTCGACCTCCCGCTCCTCGATCCGTTGAACCTTCGCGGCCTGGATCTGCCCGTCCCGGACGGACGTCTGATCGATCGGTTTCAGAACGAGGCGACGATTCCCGAAGTCAAAGCAGGGGAAGCGCCTCCAGATCGGGTAGTAGGCTTGCTCGGGCTCATCGTGCGGCCGCAGCAGCGCCCATGGGTCCGCGGTGAGCGCTGCGATCCAGTTCTCCGGGATCGCGTGATCCCAGATCGCGAGCTGGAGGTGATCGGCGCCGACTTCGGCGACGGGGCTGCCGAGGAGGAGTGCCGCGCTGATGATCAGATCCGTCGCCTCGCCGCTCGGGATCTGGACGCCGTTCTCGTCGAGGCCTTCGTACTTCCCGTTCGCCCAGAGTTCGAGGCCTCGCGTGACGCTCTGCCGCGCGATGATCACGAGGTCGTCGCCTTGGACGTAGTCGAAGTTGAACTGCCGATCAGTCCCGGGCCCACTCGTCGAGGCCTTGACCTTGAAGTTTGCCGACGAGCTGCTGAGGAGCTGGACTCCCCAGTAGTCGGTCCCGGCGGCGCGGTGAACGTTGAAGAGCCCATCTCCAGGCACGACGAACTGAGTCGGGACTCCTGCCCAGAGGACGCTCCAGTCGCCGGCGAAGTCAGGCAGGCGCCCGGCGGGGAATGTCGATATCGCGTGACGGGTGCCGCTCGTGGCAGTCCTCCAAGTGGGGCCGCGCTCGTGATCGACCCATGAGACGTTTGCGTCCGCACCAACGGGCCAGGCGAGGTCCGGGATGATCCCGACGAGGTCGATGATCTCGCGGTCGTGCTTGAAGCCTTCCCAAAACGGAGTGCAGACCAAGAGCCCAGCGGCGTAGGGGCTCGCGTGATTGATCGCCGGCAGCTCCGTCGGCTTCCGTCGGATTGTCTGCCCGAGCGCTACTGCAGACATGATCAGCCCAGGGTATCGACGGAGTGACCGCGAGCGACGACGGTCGAGCCCTGCCCGGTGCCGGCGGTGAACTTCACGCGGGCCCGAAGAATCTCGGGGGCGACGCGGTACACGAACGGCGTCTTCGCGTTGTTGCCAGTCTTCGCGACGGCCCTGAAAATCTCGTCCCAGATCGAGTCGTCGTTTGAGACCTCGACGATGAAGAGCGGCGGCGTCGAGGGGCCCGTCGCTCCGTTCGTGACGATCGCGACGATCGCCGTCCCGTACTTCTCGCGGAGATCGACGCCCGTCCCGGTGACCGAAGCGCCCGCGGCTAGCGCGGTGCTCGCAAGAAAAGCGTCTTTACTCTTGAGGATCGGCATCAGCGAGTCTCCTGGTCATCGGCGGCGGGTTCATCCTCCGCCGGTCGAGCCTTGAATGG
>JAZFWH010000401.1:0-2991 GCA_036482635.1 Myxococcota bacterium | reverse complement strand
GCTTCGTTGCAGACCAGGACGCCGGCCGGGCCGGCCCGGGTGGGCAGCGGCCCGGTCGCCTGTCCGCGATCGAACACCCGGATGCGCCCGAAGCGGCGCTTCAGCACGTCGATGCCGAAGGGGAAGTACTCCGCGAAGGGGACCAGGTACTCCTTGTCGTAGCGCCCGCGGATGCTTCCGTCCTCAGCGATCGCGTAGATGCTGTTGAAGTAGACGGGCGGGTCGGGCCCCACCACCCGTGGGCCCCCGGCGATCAGCTCGGCCCCGCCCTGGCTCAGCACCCGGCCGATCGCCTTCTGGTAGAGCGGCTCGTCCTCGAGAAAGAAGGTCATGGCCGCCTCGGGCCAGAAGACGATCGCGGGTCGATCGGCTTCCCCGGCCTCCAGGGTGAGGCGCAGGTAGACCTCGAGGTTCCTTCCGTACAGGTCGGAACGCCAGCGCGAGCCCACGTCCAGGTTGCCCTGGACGATGGCGATCTTCGTGGCGGGCGAGGTGGGGTGGACCCGCTCTGCGCCGAGCAGGGCCAGCTGCCCGTAGAGCAGCGCCGCGAGCGCGGGGAGCGCGCCGAAGCCGAGGCCGACCAGGGCGCGGCGGGTAGGTCGCTGCGGATCGCGCAGCGCGAGCCAGAGCTCGGTGACGGCGGCGTTCACGCACACCACCGCGAAGCTCACGCCGTAGATCCCCGTGACCGACGCGATCTGGGCCAGCGGCAGGAAGCCGGCCTGGGCGTAGCCGGCGAGTCCCCACGGATTCCCGATGAAGAACGGCGTGGCGGTGAAGAGACGGCCCCGCCCGAGCTCGGCGGCGACCCAGGCCGCCGCGCTGAGCAGGGGGAGCAGCAGCTGGAATCGGCGCGAGAGCGCGCGGTAGGCCGCGGCGAAGGCCATGAAGTAGGGCGCCGTCATCGCCGTGTAGACCAGCGCGAAGAGCGCCGTGGCGACGAGCAGCGACTGGTGGAAGTAGGCGGCCACCGAGCGCGGGAACCAGTCCCCGGCCACGTAGGAGCCCACCACGCACCAGAGCCAGGCGACGAAAAGCGCCTGCCAGAGCCCTCCTCGACGGATCGCCACGAACAGGGGAACCAGCGCCACCCAGGCCAGCAGCCTGAAGTTCGTCGGCGGGAAGGTGAGGGCGTAGGCCGCGGCGGACGCAGCCGCCGGGAGCGCCGCGCTCAGGAATCGCTTTGCCCGCACTCGCACCGGATCAGTATAGAATGAGCGGAGCCCGAGCCTCTGCGCTGGTGGCAAGGGAGGACGGTCCTTGCGGGTCCTGCTGGTGAATCCGACCTTTCCCGAGAACTACTGGAGCCTCGAGCACATGCTCCCGCTGGTGAAGCGCCGCTGGCTGCTGCCACCGCTCGGGCTGCTCACCGTGGCCGCGCTGCTGCCCCGCGATTGGCAGTGTCGCCTGATCGACCTCGCCATCCAGCCGCTGCGCGACGAAGACCTGCGCGCCGCCGACGTGGTCATGCTCAGCGGCATGATCGTGCAACGCCGCTCCCTGCACGAGGTGCTCGAGCGCTGCAGGCGAATCGGCGTGCGCACGGTGGTCGGTGGGCCCTACGCAACGGCGATGCCCGAGACGCTCGACGACGCGGATCATCTGGCGCTGGGCGAGGGGGAGGAGCTGATCCCCGAGCTGGCGACGGACCTGGAGAAGGGACGCGCGCGCCGGATCTACCGCGAGCGCGAGAAGCCCGACCTGAGCAGCTCGCCGCCGCCGCGCTACGACCTCCTCGATCCCGGCGCTTATCACTACATGGCGCTTCAGTACTCCCGCGGTTGCCCGTTCCTGTGCGAGTTCTGCGACATCATCACACTCTACGGCCGCAAGCCGCGCACCAAGCACCCGGATCAGGTGATCGCCGAGCTCGAGGCGATCCGCGCCATCGGCTTCAAGGGACGCGTCTTCTTCGTCGACGACAACTTCATCGGGAACAGGAAGAAGGCCCGCGAGCTCCTGCCCAAGATCGCCGCCTGGCGTCGGCGCGAGCGCGCTCCGCTCGACTTCTTCACCGAGGCCTCGATCGACCTGGCGGACGACCTCGAGCTGGTGGACCTGATGACGGCGGCCGGCTTCGCCGCGGCCTTCGTGGGGATCGAGACCCCCTCCGAGGAGTCGCTGCGCGAGACCCGGAAGACGCAGAACCTCAGGCGCGACATGGTCGAGCAGGTGCGCGATCTGCGCGCGCGCGGACTCGACGTGTGGGGTGGCTTCGTGTTGGGCTTCGACCACGATGGCCCCGACATCTTCGATCGCATGATCGACTTCGTGCAGCGCGCTGGGGTCCCGTACGCCACGGTGGGCATGCTTATGGCCCTGCCCCACACGCCGCTCTACAAGCGGCTCGAACGGGAGGGTCGCCTGCGCCCGAATGCCGTGACGGGCGACAACTTCGCCGTCTCGAACATCGTCGGGAAGCTCCCGCTCGCCGAGATGCTCGAGGGCTACGCCCGTGTCCTCGAGACGCTCTACGATCCCGAGACCTACTTCGATCGCTGCCGAGAGCACCTGGCCTACTGGAGGCCCCCCCCGGGTCTGGCGAGGCCCGCCTCGCTGGACGAGCTGCCCGTGGTCTGGCGCTCGCTGCGCACGCAGGGTCTGGAGGGCCCGTACCGGCGCGCGTACTGGCGCTTCCTGGGCTGGGTGCTGCGCCATCACCCCTCGAAGCTCCCGCTGGCGATCTCCCAGGCCTGCGCCGGCCACCACTACATCACCTACACGCGAGCCACGGTGGTGCCGGCCCTGCGCGCGCGCCTGCGCGAGCTGGCGGAGCGCGAGCCGGAACAGGAGCGGCTGCCGGCCGCGGCGTCCTGAGCCCGGGTGCTGGACAAGACCCCGACTCGGTGGGCATAATCCCGATTTGACACTCCGTCAGATCCCGCAAGCGGGGGGCGCAGCCATGGCGATCCAGAGCGATCTCGGTCCGTCCGTCCCGGCCCCGTCCCTCGCGGAGGCCGGCATCGACCCGGTCACCGCCGAGGTGATCCG
>JAZFWH010000400.1:0-3206 GCA_036482635.1 Myxococcota bacterium | reverse complement strand
GCTACTTCGTCGTCGCCGTGTTCCGCGAGCACCAGTTCGAGCGGTTGGCCCGGACCGTCGGGCATCCCGAGTGGTGCAAGGACGAGCGCTTCGCCAGCCGCGAGGGCTGGGCCCGCCACACGGAGACCGTGATCCGGCCCGCCGTGGAGGCGTGGGCGAGGACGCGGACCAAGCTCGAGGCCTCGCGCGAGCTGTGCGATCAGGGGGTCGCCGCCGGCCCCAGCCAGACCGCCGAGGACATCCACGCCGACCCCCACGTGCAGGCCCGCGGCATGCTGATCGAAGTGCCCCGGCCCGACGACGAGCGGCCGATCCTCGTGGTCGGCAACCCGATCAAGCTGTCGCGCATGGCCGAAGGTCCCGTGCGCCGCTTCCCGGGACTGGGACAGCACACCGCCGAGGTGTTGCAGGGCACGCTCGGCTTGAGTGACTTGGAGCTTGCCGACCTACGCGAGCGCGGCGTGATCTAGCCCGCTGACGCTCCGCTCGGGGCCTGCTATGCGAGCGCGCCGCCGCAGCTCGAACCGGCACCGGCGGTGCATCCGAAACAATGCGAGGCCGTGGCGATGCGCCTGCCCGCGAGCACCGAGAGATCTTCGACGTCCCAGATCGTGCGCTCCACCCCCGGCATGGGAATCTCCAGCATCTGGTTGAAGTCGCAGTCGTAGATCGCACCGTCGTATCCAACCGACACCATATCGCGACACATCAGTCCGGACAGTGTGGCGGGATTGAAGTGGTTCACGAGCAGCCCCATGTAGGCCTCGAGCTGTCCCCGGCGCACCAAGTCGTGCGCGAAGCGCTTGATTGGCATGTTGGTGATCGCGATCAGGCTGTCGAACTCGATGCCGAAGAGCTCGCGCAGCTCGGCGCGGAAGCGCGCCTCCAGCCCGGCCTGGGGCGGGGGGAGAGAGGCGCCGGGCGGGTTGTAGACCAGGTCGAGCCTGCGCTTCGCATCGCCCTGGGCATAGCCGAGCCGGTTCAGCCAGCGCAGGGCCTCGATGCTTCCCGCGAAGACGCCGCGGCCGCGCTGCGCGTCGACCGTCTCCCGCGTGTAGCAGGGGAGGGAGGCCACGATCTCGACGTCGTGGGCCGCCAGGAATTGCGCCGTGTCCTCCTGCCCCGGCTCGAACAGGATGGTGAGGTTGCAGCGGTCGATCACCCGACGACCCAGATCGCGGGCGCCCGACACGAGCAGGCGAAACTGCTCGGACAGCTCGGGCGCGCCGCCGGTGAGGTCGAGTACCTCGACCTGGGAATTCGCCTCGAGCAGCGCGAGCACCCGCTCGGCCCCGCGCCGGTCCATCGCCTCCGTGCGCTTCGGTCCCGATTCGACGTGGCAGTGGTGACACGCGAGGTTGCAACGGCGCGTGAGGTTGAGCTGGAGCGTCCTGACCGGACGCCGCCTCGGGGCCTTCAGGCCGTGGCGCGCGAGCTGCGCCGCGAAGGACGAGTCCGGCGGGAGAGCCCTCATTCCTCGACGAACGGGTTGGCCGCCTCTCCGCTGAGCACCTGCTTGAGCACCTTGCCCGCGGCGTTGCGCGGCAGCGGCTCGCCGCGCACCTCCCAGTGGGCGGGGACCTTGAAGTAGGCCAGGCGCTCCGCGACCCAGTGCGCGAGCTTCTCGGTCTCGAGCGTCGCACCCTCTCTCGGCACCACGATCGCCTTCACCTCCTGGCCCAGCTCCGCATGGTCCACGCCCAACACCGCCGCCTCGCGCACGTCGGGGTGGGCCTCCAGGCGCAGCTCGATCTCGGCAGGGTAGACGTTCTCGCCGCCCCGGATGATCAGATCGCGCTTGCGCGAGTTGATGGAGAGGCGCCCGTCCTCCAGGCGGCCGATGTCGCCGGTGCGCAGCCAGCGCCCGGGCAGGATGGCCTCGGCCGTCGCCTCCGGGTTGCGCCAGTACTCCTTCATCACCAACGGACCGCGCAGGTGGATCTCGCCCTCCTGTCCCTCGGGCAGGGGCTTCCCGCCGGGATCGCGGATCTCCACCTGCACGGTGGGCAGAGGGCGGCCCACCGAATCCGGATACTCCTCGAGCTCGGCGCCGGCATTGAGCGTGGCCAGGGCCGTCGATTCCGTCAGCCCGTAGCCCATTCCCATCTGCCCGCGGATGTTCGGAAACACCTCGCGCATCCGCTCCTGGAGCTCGCGGCTCACGGGCGCGCCGCCGGAGCCCACGTTGCGCAGGCTGGAGAAGTCGTACTTGCCGACGTCCGGGTGATTCACGACGCGGTGGATCATCGTGCCCATGGGGCCCCAGTTGGTGACGCGCTCGCGCTCGATGATCTCCATCACCTGCACCGGGTCGAAGCGCCCGATCGGCCAGACCGTCTTGACGCCGGCCATCAGCAACGTGACCGCACCGGTGTAGAGCCCAGACACGTGGAAGAGCGGCGTGTTGATCAGGGCGCAGTTCGCGCCCCCGAAGGCCGGGGCCTTCCCCGGATTCATCAGCATGGAGCGCACGCCGTGGAACATCTGGATGCGGGTCAGCCCGACCACGTTGCGGTGGGTGTTGACGGCGCCCTTGGGCCGGCCCGTCGTGCCGCTCGTGTAGAGAATGGTGGCCGGGTCGTCCTCGTCGATCTCGACCTCCGGCAGCGTCGCCTCGAGGTCGTAGTGCCAGAGCTTCTCGAAGCCGGACTCGATCTCCACGACCGGCACGGACAACGCGGCGGGATCGATGCGGCCGAGGCGCTTGCGGTCGCCGATCAGCAGCTTCGGGTCGGAGTTCTCGACCCCGTAGCGGATCTCGTCACCGGACCACCAGCCGTTCAGCCCGACCGGAACCGCTCCCAGGCAGAGGGCGCCCCAGAAGCTCACGATCCACTCGGGGGAGTTCGCCGCCAGGATCGCGACGCGGTCGCCTTTGGTGACCCCGTAGTTTTCGCGCAGCGCCTTCGCCACCGAGGCGACGACCCGCGCGTGCTCGGCGAAGCTGATGCGCCGCTCGCCGAACACCAGGTACTCGGCGTCGCCCAGGCTCGCCGAGTTGGCCAGCACGCCGCGCAGCGACCGCTCCCGCTCCGCGAAGACCGGCATCACCGAGCCCAGCACCGGCTCCTCGACCACCTCGAAGGGGCCGCCCGGGCCGGTCAGCTTCGCCTCGATCTCTTCGCGCGTCGGCATTGGATCCTCATTGTCTCACAGCGAAGCAACGTGTTCTACTGGGCTAATCTACGCGGAACGGAACGAGACGG
>JAZFWH010000399.1:0-10363 GCA_036482635.1 Myxococcota bacterium | reverse complement strand
CCATCCCTCGGGCGATCCCTCTCCCAGCCCCGAGGATCGCGAAGTCGCCCGCCGGCTAGGGCCGTCAGCGCATCAGCTCTCCGCCGTTCACCATCAGGGTCTGCCCGGTGATGCTGCGCGCCCGACTGGAGACGAGCAGCAGTGCGGCCTCGGCCACGTCCTCGTCCGGGACGATCTCGCCCAGGGGAATGCGGCTGGTGATCTCGTCGACGATCGCCTTGACCGGGACGCCTTCGGCCTTGGCCCGCATCTCCACGAAGGATTGGACCGGCGGGCCCCACATCCAGCTGGGGACCACCATGTTGACGCGGATGCGGTCGGGCCCGAGCTCCCTGGCCAGGTAGTACATGCTGGAGAGCAGCGCGCCCTTGGAGGCCGCGTAACCCGCCTGGGGGAGCTGCGGCAGGTACATCGACTGGGAGCCGACCAGCACGACCGCCCCGCCGCCGGCGCGCTTCATCTCCGGGGCGATGGCGCGAATCAGCTGCAGGCTGCCCAGCACGTTCGTGTCGAAGGCGCGGCGCCACTTCTCGAAGTCCGTGTCCGAGAGCCCGCCGAACACGTTCTCGTAGGCCGCGACCTGCACCAGCCCGTCGACGGCCCCGAAGCGCTCCACTGCAAACGCCGCCAGCGCCTCGCAGTCCTCTGCACGGGTGATGTCCATTCTCAGCTGCGCCACGCGCTCACCCGAGGGATCCAGCTCCGCGGCCGTGGTCTTTAGCACCGACTCGGTGCGGGCGGCCAGCACGACCCGCGCGCCGTCGCGCAATGCCAGCCGGGCGACCTCGCGTCCCAAGCCCGTGCCGACACCGGACACCACGACGGTCGTGTCTTTCAGGATCATGCGCGGGCTCCTCGCGGCTCCGTCGATCGACGGCGCGTCGCTAGTGGAAGGTGTGGCCCATCCTCCCACGAGACTCCGGAGTGCGCAACGCCCCGCCGCGCGCTCAGCTGCCTGGAAGGCTCGACGCGCCGTCGACGCCGATGCCGGGGATCGGCCTTCCCTCGGAGTGGCGCGGCGGCTCGATGCCCAGCAGCGCCGCCACGGTCGGGGCCAGGTCGATCGAGCGCACCGGCCCGAGCGCTCGGCCGCGAGGCACGCCGCGGCCCAGGGCGAAGAAGATCGCCGCCATGTCCGGGTGCTCCGGGGCGTAGCCGTGCATGCCGCGCGTCCCGCCCAAGAAAGCCGGAAGGCGCGAGCGGCTGAAGGTGCTCGGCGGCGCCGCGACCGCCACCAGATCGCCGATGCGCGCGGGGTGGTCGAGGCGCAGGCGCTCGGGCAGCGCGCCGGCGCGGTAGACCTCCACGTCGGGCAACGAGCGCAGCAGCGACTCGGCCCGGTCCAGGTCTCCGGCATCCTCCAGGTAAAGGTAGGCGGCTCCCGAGCTCGACAGCACCTCCGCCGCGATGCCGTGCTTCGCGAGCGGCCCCTTGAGGTCGACGAACTCGCGGGCGAGGGTCATGCCGTGATCGCTGACCACGAAGACCGTGGCGTGGCGCCAGGCGTCGCGGCGGTCGAGTCCCGCGAACAGCCGCTCGAGCTGCCGGTCCTGCTCGGCCAACGCCCGGGCGACGTCGTCGTGGTCCGGGCCCTTGCGGTGGCCCGCGCGGTCGGTCCCGTGCCACCACGACATGATCAGCGCCGGGCGCTGCGCGGCGGGCAGGTCGATCCAGGCCAGGATCTGGTCGACCTTCTGCTCTTCGGACACCGCGGAGTCGAAGGGCGTCTTGCGGTAGCTCGCTCCGATCCCGTTCCAGTCCGTCTCGGAGCCCACCCAGAAGAAGACGGCAGCGCGCCGGCCCTGTCGCTCGGCCGCGGCCCACAGCGGCTCGGCTTCGATCCAGCTGGCGTCGTTGTCGTAGTCGAACAGCCCGCGCTCCCGGTCGCGAAAGCGGTTGCCCACGATGCCGTGGCGGTCCGGGTAGGTGCCGGTCGCCATGCTCACGTGTGCGGGGAAGGTGTTCGCCGGAAACACGGAAGCCAGCCGCTCGGCGCGGACGCCCTCGCGCGCCATGCGCGCCAGCGCCGGGAACTCCCCCCGGTCCGGGTAGTCGCGACGCACGCCGTCCCAGGAGAGCACGATCACCAGCGGCGGCGGATCGGCCAGCGCCCCGGGCGCGGAGACCAGGGCGGCGAGCAGCAGCAGGCCCAAGACCCGGGCAGAGCGACGCGCCGAACGCTGGCCCACCGCGCGGCGCCCGCCTACTCGAGGCGCGTGATCAGGCTGGAGGTGTCCCAGCGACCGCCGCCGCCTGCCTGGATCTCGGCGTAGAAGCGGTCGACCAGCTCGGTGACCGGCAGCACGCTGCCGTAGCGCCGCGCTTCGGCCAGGGCGAAGCCGAGATCCTTGCGCATCCAGTCCACCGCAAAGCCGAACTCGAACTTCCCGGCGAGCATGGTCTCCGCCCGGTTGTCCATCTGCCAGGACTGCGCGGCGCCCTGCGAGATGACCTCGACGGCGCGCCGCGCGTCGAGGCCCGCCACGCGCGCGAAGTGCAGCGCCTCGGAGAGCCCCTGGATGAGTCCGGCCAGGCAGATCTGGTTGACCATCTTGGTGAGCTGGCCCGAGCCGGCCGGTCCCATCCGCAGCGCCTTCACGGCGTAGCAGTCGAGCAGGGGCTCGACGGCCGCGAAGGTCGCCTCCTCGCCGCCGACCATGATCGTGAGCGCGCCGTTCTCGGCGCCGCTCTGTCCGCCCGAGACCGGTGCGTCCAGGAAGCCGAGGCCCCGGCCGGCGGCCTCGCGCGCCAGCTCGCGGGCCAGCTCGGCCGACGCGGTGGGGTGATCGACGAAGATCGCGTCCGGCTGCATGGCGCCGAAGGCGCCGGAGGCCCCGAGCGCGATCTCGCGCAGGTCGTCGTCGTTGCCGGTGCAGGCGAAGACGACCGCGGCGCCGCGCGCGGCGTCGGCCGGGGTCGGCGCCACCCCGCCGGGGAACTCGCGCGCCCAGGCGGCGGCGCGCGACGCGGTGCGGTTGTAGACGCTGACGGCGTGGCCCGCGCCGGCCAGGTGGCCGGCCATCGGGTAGCCCATGGTCCCGAGGCAGAGAAAGGCGACGTTCCGCTTCACGGGTCTCCCGCAGCTAGGCCGAGAACGGCTCGTCCATGCCGAGGGCCGACGCCGCCCTCGGATCCGACGCGTCGGCTTCGAGCAGATCGACGCCGGTGCGCGCGAAGCGACGCGCGGCCTCGGCGCTGCGCCCGTCGCCGCAGGTGTCGATCTCCCACTGGGCCTGCTCGACGAGCAGCGCCAGGGCGAGCGCGCGGCCGAGGGTGAAGGAGAAGCGGCGCGCGGCGGCCTCCGCGCTGGCGGCGGGTCGGTCGGCGCTGGCCCACCACTGCTCGAGCCGGTCGGCGGCCTGCCGCGCGCGGCGCGCGGGCTCGCGCAGCGCCGCGTGGCGAGCCGCGCCCGCGCGGGCGCGGATCTCGGCGGCGTAGGCGGGCAGCGCGTCGGCCCGACGGATGGCGCGGTAGGCCTCCAGGGACAGCACGTTCGTGGTGCCCTCCCAGATGGGCAGCACCTGCGCGTCGCGCAGCAGCTCCGGCAGCCCGGTGTCCTCCACGTAGCCGGCGCCGCCGAAGGCCTCCAGCACCTCGCTCGCGCCGGCCACCGCCTGGCGCGCGGTCAGCAGCTTGACGACCGGCTGCACCAGGCGCAGCACGGCGGCGCCCGCCTCGTCGAGCTCGCCCAGCTCCTCGCGCCCCAGCAACCCGACGGAGTAGAAGGTCAGCTGGAAGGCCGCCTCGAACTCCGCCGCCAGCTCGGCGAGGGTCTCCACGTGGAGCGGCTTCTCGGCCAGCGGAGCGCCGAACGCCACGCGCCGCCGCGCGTAGTCGCGCGCCAGCGCCAGGCCGCGCCGCAGCGACGCGGCGGAGCAGACCGCGTTCCAGCTGCGGGTCAGGTTGAGCATGCTCGCCATGTCGCGCACGCCGTCGGAGAGGCCGCTCATCGGATGGGCGAGCGTGCCGTCGAGGGTCAGCTCGGCGGTGGGCACGTGGCGCGTCCCGAGCTTCTCCTTGAGCCGCTCCACGGTGATCCCGTTGAGGCGACCCTCGGCGTCGCGCACGTCGACCAGGAAGAGCGCGAGTCCCTTGCCCCCGGGCCCGTTGCCCTCCGGACGCGCCAGCGTGAGCGCCACCTGTGACGTCACCGCCGAGGTGAACCACTTCGCGCCGTACAGCCGCCAGCCCTCGGGCGTCTCGCGCGCCACGGTCTGCGTGAGCCCGACGTCCGACCCGCCGCTGCGCTCGGTCATCCACTGGCCGGAGGTCCAGCTTTCTTGGGGATCGCGCGAGAGCAGCCGCGGCAGCACCCGATCGCGCAGCGCGGGCGGCCCGAGCACCTCCAGGCTGCGGGCGCAGCCGTCGGTCATCGCCAGCGGGCAGGTGTAGACCTGACTCGAGGGGGCGAACAGGTACGCCAGCGCGAACTGGTGAACGCGCGAGTGGGCGCCCTGGTCGCGTTCGTAGCCCGTCGCCACCAGCCCCCGCTCGGCGGCGATCCGCGCGAACTGGCGCCAACCCTGCCCCACGCGCACCTCGTCGATGCGGCGCCCCCACTCGTCGTAGGGCCGGTGCTCGGGCTGGTCGAGCCGGTGCTCGCGCGCCAGCTCGAGCAGCTGCCCGGCCGCGAGCTCGCCCATCCCGTCCAGCGACGGCTCGATGGCCGCGAGTATGTCGGGAGGCAGCGTGCGCCGCAGGAAGCGCCGAAGCACGCGGTCCTCGCGGTACTGGTTGCCCAGCCGCGGCGCATCCTGAAAGAAGCTCACGGGGGACCCCCGGCGGCGGCCGAGCGGGCGCGAGCGCGCGCGTCGCCGACCGCGCCCGCTTCCGCCGCTTCCAGTGGCAGGCCGTCGCGGTAGACGACCGAGCGCGTGCGCACGGCCGGCACGCGCGGGCCGGGGGTGACGATCCCGACCAGGTTCAGCGGATCGACGGCCGAGACGCGCACCCGCTCGCCGCTGCGCTCCAGACGACGCGTACGGCGCAGCGCCTCCACCGCGCCGGGCAGGGCGTACTGCTCCCCCACGAAGCCGGTGACGAAGCGGCCGCCGCGAATCGTGCCGCGCGCCTCCATGCGGCGCAGCGCGTAGAGCAGCTCGCGCCAGGAGAGGGAGAGGTTCTCGCGCACCAGCAGGTCGCGGAACAGCACACCCCAGCGCGCCAGCAGCTGCTCGGCCGCCGCCTCCGCCAGCTCGTCGGGCTCCGAGGCGGGGGCTGCGGCCGGCAACAGTGCCCAGCGGCCCTCGGCGCCGACGCGCCCGCGTGTTCCGCGGCGCAGCCCGCGGCGCGCCGCCGAGCGCCGCACGCGCGCCTCTCGCTGGCTGGCGCCCAGCAGGGCGCGCAGCGACTGGAAGCCGTCCGCGCTGACGAGCCCGCGGGAGACGAGATCCCACAGGCCGTGCTCCGCCTCGACGGGCAGCCGGCGCGTCGCTCCGGCGAGGTCCGCGGAGAAGAGCGCACCGCGCGCCTCGAGACACTCGAGCAGGTCGAGGGCCGCGCCGGGGCCCGGCCGCGTGGGGCACTGGTCGCCGCGCGCCGCGCTCAGCAGCCAGGGCAGATCGCCGCGCAGCGCCAGCGTGATCGGCGTGGCGCGCGAAGGCACGGCCCCGCCCCGGCCCGGCTCGGCCGCATCGGCGTCGCCCCCGAACTCGCGCACCGCCAGCCGCGCCCAGACCACCTCGCCCGAGAGACACAGGTCGTCGAGCCACTCGGGCCGGTAGCCGGCGACGCGCGCCGCCAGCACCGACTCCTCCCACGAACCGGCGGCGAGCTCGAAGCCCTGTAGCTGCTCGACCACGGCGAGCGCACCGCGCCTGCCTTCGCGCAGGGTGCCGGGCGCCACGTGCTGCCAGCGCAGCAGGAAGCGCATCAAGTCTTGCGCGCTGACGGGCTCGATCTCGCGGCGCAGGCGCTCCTGGGTGTAGAGGTGGATGCGCGCCAGCAGGCGCCGCGCGCAAAACTGCTCCTCGTCGGGATCGCCCTCGGGATCGAAGCGACCGCGCAGCAGGAAGCCCTCGGCCTCGAGCCGCGCCAGGGCGCGCTCGACCAGGTTGGCGGGCAGCGCCGTGGCGGCGGCGAGCTGCGCGGCGCTGCTCGGTCCGCGGCAGTCGAGATGGCCCCGCAACACGGCGGCGGCCGCCTCGTCCGGCTCGGGCCGGGGGCGCGCCGCCAGCGCGTCCGGCAGGCGGACGTCGGGCGCGAAGCGCGCGCCGGGGAAGAGTGCCTCCACGCTGCGGCGCAGCTCGGCGGCCACCCAGAGTGGGCCGCCGGAGGTCTGCGCCAGCGCCGCCCGGCCGTCGGCCGCCAGCGCCGCGAACTCGGCCTCCCAGTCCGGGGTGGGCCTCTGCACCACGAGTCCGAGCAGCGCGTCGTGCACCTCCTCGACGTCGCGGGGCGCCGGGCGCGCCTCGTCGCGCACGCGCGCGATCGCCTCCGGATCGAGGCGCCCGAGGTCGCGGGCGGTGTCGGGCAGGCCGCGGCGCAGGCTCACGGCGCGCGTGCGGCGCTCCTCCAGGGGCGCGTCGTCGAGGAAGGTGTACGGGCGCCCGTTCAGGATCTCGTGGCACATGGGCGAGGGCTCGGTGGTGTCGCGCGCGCGCACGCGAACCTCACCCGCCTCGATGGCCTTGAGCAGGTCGCACAGTCCGTCCAGGTCCATGGCCTCGTGCAGGCAGTCGCCCAGGGTCTGGCGCACGATGGGGTGGTCCGGGATCTCGATCGGTCCCCCCTGGTTCTCCTGGCACTGCGCCAGGCCCGGGAAGATCGCCGCCATCAGGTCGTCGGCCTCCATGCGCTGGATGGGCGGCGGATTGCGCCGGCCGCCGCGGAAGCGCAGCACGGCCAACGAGCGGCCCAGGTTCCAGCGCCAGCGCGCCGTGAACATGGGCGAGGCGAGCACCGCCTGCGAGAGCACCTCGGGCAGGCTCCGCCAGGAGAGCAGCTTTGTGAAGGTCTCGAGCGGGAAGCTGTGCTGGGGGCCGAGCGAGAGGACCACCGCGTCGTCGTTGGCGGCCGCCTGGAGCTCGAAGTCGAAGGTGCGGCAGATGCGCTTGCGCACGGCGAGGCCGAAGGCTTTGTTGATGCGCCCGCCGAAGGGCGCGTGCACGACGAGCTGCATGCCGCCCGTCTCGTCGAAGAAGCGCTCGACCGCGATCTCGCGCTGGCTGGGCACTGCGCCGAGGGCCCCCCGTACGGCTTCGAGGTAGCGCACGATCTGCTCGGCGCCGGCCGCGTCCACCCCGCTCTCCTCGCACAGCCAGGCGACGGCGGCGGTCGCCTCGCCGCGGGCGAGCCGCTCGTCCACCGCCTCGCGCAGCTGCGAGACCTCGGCCGAGAGCTCGGCCGTGCGCGCCGGCGCCTCGCCCAGCCAAAACGGGATGGTGGGCGGCAGGCCGCGCGCGTCGACCACGCGCACCACGCCAGATTCCACTCGGCGGATCCGCCACGACGTGCTGCCCAGCAGGAAGATGTCGCCGGCCATGCTCTCGATGGCCCAGTCTTCGTCAACCGTGCCGACGAAGGTGTCATCGGGATCCGATACCACGCGGTAGTTCGCGTTCTCCGGAATCGCTCCGCCCGAGGTGAGGGCCGCGATGCGCGCACCGCGGCGCCCCCGCAGCACGCCGTGCACGCGGTCGCGATGCAGGTAGCGCGCCCGGGTGCCGCGCCCGGTTGCGATGCCCTCGGAGAGCATCTCGACCACCTCGTCGAAGTCGGCGCGCGCGAGCTCGGCGAAGGGCGCGGCCCGGCGCACCAGGGCGAACAGCGCGTCCTCGGTCCAGTCTTCGGCGGCGCAGGCGGCGACGATCTGTTGCGCCAGGATGTCGAGGGGAGCGACCGGCGGGTGCAGCCGATCGAGCTCGCCGCGCCGCACGCCGCGCAGCAGCGCCGCGCACTCGACGAGCTCGTCGCGCGTGGTCGGGTAGAGCCGACCCTTGGGCGTGGCGCCGCGCGCGTGCCCGGAGCGGCCGACCCGCTGGAGGAAGGTCGCCAGGCTGCGCGGCGAGCCGAGCTGGCAGACCAGCTCGACCGGCCCGATGTCGATGCCCAGCTCGAGCGAGGCGGTGGCGACCAGCACGTCCAGCTCGCCGGCGCGCAGCCGCTCTTCGACACGCAGGCGGTGCTCCTTCGAGAGGCTGCCGTGGTGGGCGGCCACGCGCGCCTCGCCGAGGCGCTCCTCCAGAAGATGGGCCGCGCGTTCCGCCAGCCGGCGCGTGTTCGCGAAGACCAGCGTGGTGCGATGCGCCCGGACGTAGCGGGCGATGCTGTCGAGGATCTCGCCCCACTGCTCGTGGGAAGCCACCGCACCCAGCTCGCTGCCGGGCACTTCGATGGCCACGTCGAGGGCGCGCCGGTGGCCCACGTCGACCACTGCGCAGGCGGGCTCGCCGTCGGGCTGTGAGCGAGCGGCGCCCGCGCCGACCAGCAGGCGCGCGATCGTCTCGATCGGGCGCTGCGTGGCGGAGAGTCCGATCCGCACCGGCCGGCGCTCGCACAGCGCTTCGAGTCGCTCGAGCGTGAGGGCGAGGTGCGAGCCGCGCTTGTCGCGCGCCACGGCGTGGATCTCGTCCACGATGACGGTGCGGACGCGTCGCAACGTCTCGCGGCTGCGCCTCGCGGTCACCAGCAGGTAGAGCGACTCGGGTGTGGTGACGAGGAATTGCGGCGGGCGCCGGAGCATGGCGCTGCGCGCCGAGCTCGGGGTGTCGCCCGTGCGCACCAGCACGCGGATCTCCGGGGCCGTTGCGCCCAGCTCGGCCGCCACCTGGCCGATCTCGCGCAGCGGCGTCTCCAGGTTCTGCTGGATGTCGACCGCCAGCGCCTTGAGCGGCGAGACGTAGACGACGTCGGTGGCGTTTTCGGTGAACGAGCCCGCCTCGGCCTCGCGGTACAGCCGGTCGATGAAGACGAGGAAGGCGGCGAGGGTCTTGCCCGACCCGGTGGGCGCCGCGATCAGCGTGTCGCGCCCCTCGGCGATCGCCGGCCAGCCGCGGGCCTGCGGCTCCGTCGGTCCGAGGGCGAAACGTCGCTCGAACCAGGTGCGCACCGCGGGGTGAAAGGAGCCCAGGGCGTTCATCGACGGGGGTTCAATCTAGCAGAGCGACGCCGGCGGGGCGGGCGCGGCGGGTCAACCCTCCTCCGGGACCGCAGCGGCCCCGGCGCACCAGCTGCGGATCGCAGTCGGCCTCACCGCGATCAGCACGGGGGGATCTCGCAGCACCGGGACCGTTCCGTACTGGGGGTACTTCCTGCGCAGCGCCGCCACGGCACCCGCCACCTCGCGGCCCTGCTCGCCGGGCTCGGGCCGCACTGCGCTCGCCTCGCCGTCGATCCGCAGCCACCACAGACGGCTCCAGTCCGCCTCGTAGTGGTCGAGCAACAGGCTCACCCGCGGGTCGTGCTCCACATTGCGCACCCGCGCGAGCACACCACCCGCCTTCGGCTTGCCGTCCACCGGCGACCAGATGCGCCCGCCCTCGCGCGCGAACACCACCGGCACCAGGTGGGGCCGCCCGTCGGGCCCCGTGGTGGCGAGCCGGGCGGCGGGCCAGGCCTCGAGCAGGTGATCGATGGCGCGGTCGGGAAGACGCATCGCGTGGCGCGGCACGGGGCCGCTCACCGTCTGGTAGCATACCCGCCGCGAGCTCCGATGGAACGCATCGCATCGCTCATCCCGAGCGCCACCGAGATCGCCTGCGCGCTCGGCTTCGAGGGCCAGCTGGTCGGCCGCTCGCACGAGTGCGACTTCCCTCCCGGGGTCGCACGCCTGCCGGCGCTCACCCAGCCCAAGCTCGACGTGAACGCTCGCAGCGCAGAGATCGACGGGCGCGTGAAGGCACTCGTGCGCGACGGCCTCTCGGTGTATCGCGTGGACGCCGAGCTTTTGCGCGAGCTCGAGCCCACCCTGATCCTCACCCAAGACCAGTGCGAGGTCTGTGCGGCGAGCCTGGAGGACGTCGAGGCGGCGCTCGCCGAGTGGACCGGCGCGCGCCCAGGGGTCGTCTCCCTCGATCCGAACGAGCTCGGCGACGTGTGGCGCGACATGCGCCGCGTGGCCGACGCCCTCGGCGCTCCGGAACGCGGGCGTGCACTCACCGAGGAGCTCGCCGGCCGCATCACCGACGTGGGGGAGCGAACCCTGCGCATCCGCGCGCGGCCGAGCGTGGCCTGCATCGAGTGGATCGATCCGCTGATGGCGGCCGGCAACTGGATGCCGGAGCTCGTGACGCTGGCGGGCGGCAAGAACCTGTTGGGCGACGCCGGGGCGCACTCGCCCTGGATGCAATGGGAAGAGCTGCGCGACGCCGACCCCGACGTGGTCGTGGTGCTGCCCTGCGGCTTCGACCTGGCGCGCACCCGC
>JAZFWH010000398.1:0-19110 GCA_036482635.1 Myxococcota bacterium | reverse complement strand
TGCTGGTCGCTGCGGTGGGGGTGATGAGCCGGGCCGGCGGCGTGCGCGGCGTGATCGATCGGCTGCTTCGCTTCGCGCGCACCGCGCGCTCGGGCCTGCTGCTCACCTGGGGCATGGGCCTGCTGCTCTTCTTCGACGACTACGCCAACTGCGTGCTGGTCGGCAACACCATGCGGCCGCTGACCGACCGCTTGCGCATCTCGCGGGAGAAGCTCGCCTACGTGGTGGACAGCACCGCCGCACCGGTGGCCGGCATCTCGCTGATCTCGACCTGGATCGCCTTCGAAGTATCGGTTTTCAGCGCGCAGCTGCCCGGCGTGGGCATCACCGAGAGCGGGTACGCGCTGTTCCTGCGCTCGCTGCCCTTCCGCTACTACTGCTTCTTCGCGCTCGGCTTCGTACTGCTGACCATCCTGACCGGGCGGGATTTCGGTCCCATGGCCCGGGCCGAGGAGCGCGCGCGCCGCACCGGGCAGCTGGTGCGGCCGGGAGCCAGGCCGCCGGTCTCGGACACGCTGGCGCGCATGGAGCCGGCGCCGGGCATGCCGCTCGACTGGCGGGTCGCCGTCCTGCCGATCGCAGCGACGCTGGCGGTGACGGTCTGGCGAATCTTCGCCGACGGCGGGGGGCTCGAGCTGCTGCGCACGGACGCCTCGTCGCTGCTCACGCTCGAAGGGATCACCGGCGTCCTTCTGGAGGGCAGCGGGGCGCGGCCGATCTTCATCGGCGCCGCGGTCGCACTCCTGCTCTCGGTCTTCCTGGCCGGCAGCGCCACGACGCGGTGGGCCGTGTCGGCCGGGACCGTCGCAGCGCTCGCCTTTGCGGGAGCCGTCGAGCCAACTTTCGCGCGCGCGCTGGGCTCGAACCTGGCCGGCTACGCGTCCTTCGCGCTGCTGTTTACGACGGTCGCCGGTGTCGCTGCGCTGGCCGCGAGCCGCCTCGCGACGCGTCGGCCGTACCTGCCGTGGCGCGAGCTCGGCCGGGCGGGGGTCTCCGGCGCGGGCACGCTCGGCTTCGCCGTGGTGCTGCTGCTGGAGGCGTGGATGATCGGCCGGGTGTGCGAGGACATCGGGACCGCCGACTACCTGGTGGGGCTGCTCTCCGACGCACTGCCCGCCGAGCTGCTGCCGGCGCTGCTGTTCGGGTTGGCCTGCCTGGTCGCGTTCGCGACGGGATCGTCGTGGTCCACCATGTCGATCCTGCTCCCCAACGTGGTGGCGCTGGCGGCCTCACTCAGCAGCGCCGCGGGGACCGGCGCCTCGCTGATGGTGCCGCTGTGTATCGCCGCGGTGCTGGAGGGGTCGATCTTCGGCGACCACTGCTCGCCCATCTCGGACACGACCGTGCTCTCCTCGGTGGCGAGCGGCAGCGACCACCTGGATCACGTGCGCAGCCAGGCCCCCTACGCGCTCGCCGCGGCGGCGGCCGCGGTGGTCTTCGGCTACCTGCCGGCGGCCAGGCTGGCCTGGTGGAGCTTCCCGCTGGCGATGGCGCTGGGCTTCGGCGCGCTGTGGGGTGCGCTGCGCTTGTTCGGCCGCACGCCCGAGGGCGCGCCGACGCGCGGCTGAGGGCAGCGGGCGCGGGCTGTCGCCGCGGGGTGTCCGCCCCGCCGCTTCGCGGCGGGAACCGTCGGGCCGCTTGCCCGCGGGGATTTTGTCCAATAGTCTTGGGCCATTAGAGAGGCAGGCCATGTCCGCCGAGGCGCTTTCCAGCCGCGCCGCCCGCGAGCCCCTCGCCCATCGCAGGTTGCCACCCCACTGCGTGCGCCGGGCTCCGCGCGGGCCCCAGACGCTCGAAATCCAGCGTCTGCTGCGGCGCATGGACCTGCACAGCGTGTGCGAGGAGGCGCGCTGTCCGAACCGCTCCGAGTGCTGGGCGCGGGGTCACGTCACCTTCATGCTGCTGGGCAACGTGTGCACCCGCGCCTGTCGCTTCTGCGCGGTGACCACGGGGCGTCCGCCCAGCGGACCCGACCCGGACGAGCCGCGCCGGCTGGCCCGCGCGGCCCGGGCCCTGGGACTCGCGCACGTCGTGTTGACCTCGGTGAACCGCGACGACCTGCCGGACGGCGGCGCCGGGCAGTTCGCCGCGACGCTGCGGGCTCTCCGGACCGAGGCCCCCGCCGCCACCGTCGAGGTGCTCACGCCCGACTTTCGCGGAGACCTGGCGGCGGTGGCCAGGGTCTGCGAGGCGGCCCCGGACGTCTACAATCACAACGTCGAGACCTGCCCGCGCCTCTACCGCCGCGTCCGGCCCGGGGCCGTGTTCGAACGCTCCCTGGCCGTGCTCGCCGAGGCGAAGCGCCGCCGCCCCAGCGCCGTGGTGAAATCGGGTTTCATGGTGGGCCTGGGAGAGGATTTCGACGAGGCCGTGGAGCTGATGGGTGCGCTGCGCAAGGTCGGCGTGGACTGCGTGACGATCGGCCAGTACCTGCGGCCGACGCTGCGCCACCTCGCCGTGGCGCGCTACTGGGATCCCGCGGAGTTCGAGGCCCTCGGGGCTCGGGGCCGCGAGTTGGGCTTCGCGCAGGTGGCGAGCGGGCCGCTCATTCGCTCGTCGTACAACGCCGAAGAGACCCTTGCGGCCATCGGTCGCGGCGAGGCTTGATCATGCCCGGCAGCATCCGACATGACTTTCACAAGCTGAACCGCCTGCCTCCCTACCTGCTGGCCGAGGTGATCGATCTGATGAAGTCGGCGCGGCGCGCCGGCGAGGACATCATCGACCTCGGCATGGGCAATCCCGATCTCCCCACGCCGCCTCACGTCGTCGAGAAGATCTGCGAGGCGGCGCGCAATCCGAAGAACCACCGCTACTCGGCGTCGCGGGGCATTCCCAACCTGAGGGCCGCGGTCTGCGAGTGGTATCGACAGCGACGCGACGTCGAGCTCGACCCCGACAGCGAAGCGATCGCCGTGATCGGAGCCAAGGAAGGACTTTCCCACTTCGTGCTGATGACGGTCGGCCCCGGTGACGTGGTGCTGTGCCCGGACCCCGCCTACCCGATCCACCAGTACTCGGTGATCATCGCGGGCGGCGACCTGCGCCACGTCCCGCTCTCGGCCGACACGGACTTCATCGCCAATCTCGAACAGGCGATCCGGCGCACCTGGCCGAAGCCGAAGATGCTGATCGTTTCGTTCCCGCACAATCCGACCACCCAGACGGTGGACCGGCCCTTCCTCGAGCGGATCGTCGCCTTTGCGCGCGAGCACGACCTGATGGTGGTGCACGACTTCGCCTACGCGGAGACCTGCTTCGACGGCTACAAGCCGCCCAGCATCCTCGAGGTGCCGGGCGCGAAGGACCTGGCCATCGAGTTCACCTCGCTCAGCAAGAGCCACTCGATGGCGGGTTGGCGCGTCGGGTTCGCATGCGGCAACTCGCAGATGGTGGGCGCGCTGGCCCGCATCAAGAGCTACCTGGACTACGGCATCCCGCAGGCGATCCAGATCGGCGCCATCGTCGCACTGCGCGGCCCCCAGGACGTGGTGCGCGAGAACGCGAACGAGTACCGCGAGCGGCGCGATGTCCTGATCGACGGCCTGGCCCAGCCCGGCGACGGGGCGTGGAAGATCGAGAAGCCGCTGGCCACGATGTTCGTGTGGGCGCAGATTCCCGAGCCGCTGCGCAGCCTCGGCTCCCTGGAGTTCTCCAAGCGGCTGCTGCGCGAGGCCAGGGTGGCGGTCTCGCCCGGCGTGGGCTTCGGTGCGAACGGCGAGGGCTACGTGCGCTTTGCCCTGGTGGAGAACCGCCACCGCATCCGCCAGGCAGTCCGCGGCATCAGGCGCTTCGTGCGCGACGCGCCCCTCGCCGATCGCAAGCCATGAGCAGCGCGGGCTCGCGACCCGACGCGGTGGGCGTCGGTCTGATCGGCCTCGGCACGGTCGGGAGCGGTGTCGTCGAGGTATTGCGCCGCAACGCACGGGTCATCGAGAAGCGCCTCGGCTTCCCCGTGCGCCTGGTGCGCATCGCCGACCTCGATACGCGTCGCGAGCGGGACGTGGATCTGGGGGGGGTGCGCTTCGACGCCGACGCGGACGGTCTGATCGACGACCCGCAGGTGCAGATCGTGCTCGAGCTGGTGGGTGGCTACGACGCCGCGCGGCGCCTGATCCTGCGTACCATCGAGGCGGGCAAGCACGTGGTGACGGCGAACAAGGCGCTGCTCGCTCTGCACGGCAAGCAGATCTTCGACGCGGCGGCCCGCCGCGGCGTGGACGTGGCCTTCGAAGCCAGCGTGGGCGGTGGGATTCCGATCCTTCGCTCGGTTCGCGAGGGGCTCGCCGCGAACCGCATCCGCAGCCTGCACGGCATCCTGAATGGGACCACCAACTTCGTGCTCACCGAAATGGAGCGTTCCGGCGAGGCCGTGGAGGTGGTGGTGAAGCGGGCCCAGGACCTGGGCTACGCCGAGGCCGATCCGAGCCTCGACGTGGACGGGATCGACGCGGCCCACAAGCTGACGCTGCTGGCATCGATGGCCTACGGGGCGGAGCTTACCTTCAAGCAGATCCCCACCGAGGGGATCCGCGGGTTGACGCCCGTCGACTTCGACGCGGCGAAAGAGCTGGGCTATCGGATCAAGCTGCTCGGGATCGCCAAGGCGCACGCGGACGGCGACCCCGAAGGCGTGGCGCGCATCGAGGTGCGGGTCCACCCGACCATGATCCCGGCCTCGAGTCTGCTCGCCAGCGTGGACGGAGCGATGAACGCGGTGGCCGTGACCGGCGACGCAGTGGGCCGGACCCTGTTCTACGGCGCGGGCGCCGGCAGCCTGCCGACGGCCAGCGCCGTGGTGGCCGACGTGATGGAGATCGCCCGCGAGATCCGCCGCGGCAGTGCGGGCCGCGTGGCTCCGCTGTCCTACATGCCGGACGCGCTGGAGCCGAAGCCCCTGGTGCCGCTGGGGGAGCTCTCCGGACCCAGCTACCTGCGCTTCACGGCGGTCGATCGCCCCGGCGTGCTCTCCCAGATCTCCGGCGTGCTCGGGGAGAACGGGATCGGCATCGCATCGGTGATCCAGAAGGGCAGGGGGGGCGGCGCGGAAGCGGTGCCGGTATTGGTGCGCACCCATACGGCCCGCGAGGTCGCGGTGCGACGCGCGCTCGATACCATCGATCGGCTGCCCGACGTGACCGCGCCCACCGTGCTGATTCGCATCGAGGAGGACCTCTGAGCGTGGGGCAAAAGCCGGCCTACCGCGCCTGGTTCCAGAGCATCCGCGACCCCAGCGAGCGCTACGAGCTGGACGAGATCGTCTACACGGCCCGCGACGGCAGCCTGCTCGAGGTCGTCCACGACCTGGACGAGCTGCGCAAGGTCTCGGCCGCGACGTGGAAGAAGCGCTTCCGGGACCGCGAGCGCTCGACCGAATACCCTTACGGCTCCGGCGTGTGGAGCAAGAAGGAGTGGGTGCTCCCCGGGATCGATAGCGACAACGTCGTGTCGATGTTCGAGGGAGACACCAACCTCTTCTGGGCGGAGCGCTACGGTAGGGAGCTCGGTCTCGACGAGCTCTGGATCAAGCAGTGTGGCAACTCCCACACCGGGTCTTTCAAGGACCTGGGGATGACGGTCCTCATCTCGATGGTCAAGGAGCTTCGCGCGCGCGGGAAGCAGGTCCCCGCGGTCGCGTGTGCGTCGACCGGGGACACCTCGGCAGCCCTGGCCGCCTACGCGGCCGCTGCCGGCGTCCCCGCCGTGGTGTTCCTGCCGCGCGGCAAGGTCTCCCTGCCGCAGCTGATCCAGCCGATGGCGAACGGGGCCATCGTCTTCGCGCTCGACACCGACTTCGACGGCTGCATGGAGATCGTCAAGCAGGTCGCCGCCGAGGATGGGATCTACCTGGCCAACTCGATGAACAGCCTTCGCATCGAGGGGCAGAAGACGGTGGGCATCGAGATCGTCCAACAGGACGACTGGAAGGTGCCCGACTGGATCGTGATTCCCGGGGGCAACCTCGGCAACGTCTCGGCTCTGGCCAAGGGCCTGGACATGCTGCTCGAGCTGGGGCTGGTGGAGCGGCGCCCTCGCATCGTGTGCGCCCAGGCCGAGGCCGCGAACCCGCTCTACCTCTCCTATCAGCGGGGCTTCGAGGTCTTCGAGCCGATCGCCGCGCGCCCGACCGTCGCCACCGCGATCCAGATCGGCAACCCCGTGTCCGCCGACAAGGCCATCGATGCGCTGAAACGCTACGACGGGATCGTCGAACAGGCCAGCGAGTTCGAGATCGCAGATGCCTGCGCGCGCGCCGACCGCACGGGGCTGTTCAACTGTCCCCACACCGGGGTCGCCCTGGCGGCGATGGAGAAGCTGGTCAAGCGGGGGGTCATCGAGAGGAAAGACAAGGTCGTGGTGATCTCGACGGCCCACGGCCTGAAGTTCGTCGACTTCAAGCTGAAGTATCACGAGATGCGGCTGGACGGGATCGGGTCGGACTTGCCGAACCCTCCGATCGAGCTACCCGCTCGCTACCAGGCCGTGCGCGACGAGATGCTGCGACAGATCGATCGCCGCTTTGGCGGCTGAGGGACCGGCGCGTGTTCACTGGCATCATCGAGACCGTCGGGCAGGTGGCCGAGGTCGACTCGCGGGGCGATCTCTGCCGCCTCTGGATCGAAGCGCCGTCGATCGCCGGCGCGGTCGCGGTGGGCGACAGCGTCGCCGTCGGCGGCGGTTGCCTCACGGTCACCGCCGCGGAGGGCGGGCGCCTGTGCTTCGAGGCCGTGCAGGAGACGCTGGCGCGAACCTGCCTGGGCGATCTCGCGGTGGGGGCCCGCGTGAACCTGGAGCGAGCGCTGCGCGCCGGCGGCAGGCTGGACGGACACATCGTACAGGGCCACGTGGACGGCACGGGTCGCGTGCGCGAGGTCGGGCGCGACGGCGACGACGTGCGGCTTGTCATCGACTGCGAACGCGAGATCGCCGACCTGCTGGTCGAGAAGGGGTCGGTGGCCGTCGACGGCGTCTCCCTCACCGTGGTGGGAGTGGAGGAGAGGGGGTTCGATGTGGCGCTGATCCCCCACACCACGAAGCAGACGACGCTCGGGGCGCTGCGCCCCGGCGAGCGGGTGAACCTCGAAGCCGACGTTCTCGGCAAGTACGTGAAGCGTTACCTGGAACGCATCCTTCCGGCCGTGCATGCGCGCCCTACTGGTTAGCCTGCTGCTGCTGTTCCCCGCCGCCGCGGCGGGGGAGACACCCGCGCGGGCGCCCGGGGATTGGAGGGATACGCTCGAGCGTGCGGCGAGAGCGGTCGTGGTGCTGCGGATCAGCGTGCCGCGAGCCTTCGACACCGAGAAGGCCGTCTACGCCACTGCCACGGGCTTCGTGGTCGACGCCCAGCGCGGACTGATCCTCACCAATCGTCACGTGGTGGAGCCGGGGCCCGCGGTGGCCGAGGCCGTGTTCCTCAACCACGAGGAAGTCGATGTGTGGGCGGTCTACAGGGACCCGGTGCACGACTTCGGCTTCTACCGCTACGACCCCGAACAGGTGAAGTTCATGGAGCCGGTCGAGCTCCAACTCGCCCCGGAGCGCGCCCGCGTCGGGACGGAGATCCGCGTGCTCGGCAACGACTCCGGCGAGAAGCTGTCCATCCTGGCCGGAACGCTGGCGCGGCTCGATCGGGACGCACCCCGCTACGGGAAGGGCCAGTACAACGACTTCAACACCTTTTACTACCAGGCGGCGTCGAGCACGTCGGGCGGCTCCTCGGGTTCTCCGGTGATCGACCGGGAGGGGTGGGTCGTGGCGCTCAACGCCGGTGGGCGCCGGCGTTCGGCCGCCAGCTTCTACCTGCCCCTGGATCGCGTGGTTCGCGCGCTCGATCTGATCCGCGCGGGCGAGCACGTGTCGCGCGGAACGCTCCAGGCGGTGCTTCGGCATCGCTCGTACGACGAGCTGCGCCGCCTGGGCTTGCGCACCGAGACCGAAACCGCCGTACGCCGGGAGGTCCCCGCCGCAACCGGCATGCTGATCGTCGATGAGATCGTGCCCGGGGGGCCCGCGGCCGGGAAGCTCGAGGTGGGTGACGTCGTGGTGCGTGTCGAGGGGCGCCTCGCGACGGCCTTCATCCCGATCGAAGCTGTTCTGGACGAGCGCGTCGGGGAGGAGATCGGCTTTCTCGTGGAGCGGGGTGGCCAGCCCGTCGAGGTGGCAGTTCGCGTTCAGGACCTCCACTCGATCACGCCCGATGCCTACCTGGAGCTCGGAGGCGCGGTCGTCCACCAACTCTCCTACCAGATGGCGCGCGGCCACGGCGTGCCGATGCGCGGCATCTACGTGGCGTCGGCGGGCTACATGTTCTCCCGGGCCGGCGTGCCCTCCGGCGTCGTGATCACCGAGGTCGACGGCCAGCCGGTGGCGAGCCTGGATGAATTCAGCCGGCTGTTCGAGCGGTTTCCCGCGGACTCGCGCGTCACGGTCCGGTACTTTCACCTGAAGGACCCGAGAACCGAGCGCGTGGCGGTGGTTCGGGTGGATCGGCGCTGGTTCCCGATGCGCCACTGTGTGCGCGCGGACCCCAGCGGGCGCTGGCCCTGCCAGGCGGCGGCAGATCCGCCGCCGGCCCCGGCCCCCCGGCCCGCAGCGACCACGTTTCCGCGGGAGGACGAGCGCCCGGCCCGTGTGCTCGCAGCTTCGCTCGTGATGGTGCAGTTCGACGTGCCGTTCCGCGTGGAGGGCGTCCACGGCGACCGCTTTCTGGGCGCGGGTCTGGTGCTGGACGCCGAACGAGGTCTGGTGTTGGTCGACCGCGACACCGCGCCGATCGCGCTCGGTGACGTGCGCCTCACCTTCGCCGCGGCCGTGGAGATCCCGGGCGAGGTGTTCTACCTGCATCCCGAGCACAACATGGCGGTCATCCGCTACGACCCGGCGCTGCTTGGCGACACGCCGGTGCGCAGTGCGGAGCTCCGCGCGACACCGCTCGAAGCGGGGGACGCCGTCTGGCTCGTGGGCCTGGGTCGCAGACACGATATAGTGGCGCAGAAGACGAGCGTGGCGCGCGTGGAGGCCGCGGTGCTGCCACTCGGCGAGGCGCCCCGCTTCCGCGAGTCGAACATGGAGCTGGTGGTGCTGAACGATGCGACGCCCACCGTGGGCGGCGTCCTCGCCGACGGGAAGGGTCGCGTGCTGGCGTTATGGGCGTCGTTCTCCACTCCCGACGAGGACCCGCCCTCTTCGTTCTTCGCCGGCATTCCAGCTGCGCGGGTGCTCGACATGGTGACGCCGTTACGCGAGGGGCGAGCGGTCGGCTGGCGCAGTCTCGGCGCCGAGTTGCGTCCGATCACCGTGGCGGAGGCGCGCGCCCGAGGTCTTCCCGAACACGCCGCGCGCCGCTTCGAGGCGCGCGGGGCGGGCCGCCGCCGCGTGCTGTCGGTGGCGCGGCTGGCCGCGGGCTTCCCGTCTTCCGAGCTGCTGGAGGAGGGGGACCTGTTGCTCTCCGTCAACGGCGAGGTGGTGATCTCCTTCGCGCAGGTCGAGCGGGCCGCCCAGGCGGAGCGGGTCGAACTGGTCGTGCTCCGGGACGGCGCGGAGCTCGCACTCTCGGTGCCCACGCTGACGCTCGACGGGCGCGGGCTGGATCGCTGCCTGCTGTGGGCGGGCGCGGCACTTCACGCTCCCCACCACGCCCTGGCAGCCCAGAGGGGCATCGAGCGCGAAGGGGTGTACGTCTCCTGGTTCTGGTACGGCTCGCCCGCCAACCGAGCTCGCCTGGGAGGCACCCGGCGCATCCTCGCCGTGGACGGCCAGCCCACGCCGGACCTCGACGCGTTCCTGGCCGCGGTGGCGGGCCGACCCGACGGCGATGCGGTGCGCCTGCGAACGGCCGACCTGGAGGGCAAGGTCTCCGTGGTCAGCCTCGAACTCGACCAGCAGTTCTGGCCCACCGTCGAGCTTCGGCGCGGCGAGCGAGGCTGGCTGCGCGTCGCTCACTAGACGGCTGCGCTGCGGCTGCGGCTCGAGCGGCCGCTCGCCGGCAAGTTTCTCCCAGCTGCTAGACTGCCTCGCGAGGAGGGCCGCCATGTTCCGCGCTCTCGACGTTGCGACTTCCGTCGCCGCCACCATCGCTCGGCTCGGAGTGGGCGTGAACACCGGCGTCCTCGGTCCGCGGCCCGAGCGACCGCTCGAGCTCTACGAGTTCGAGGCGTGTCCGTTCTGCCGCAAGGTGCGCGAGGCGCTCTCGATCCTCGACCTCGAGGCGATCGTCTATCCGTGCCCCAGGGGCGGGCCGCGCTTCCGCGAGGAGGTCGTGGCGCGCGGCGGCAAGTACCAGTTCCCCTACCTGGTCGATCCCAACACGGGCAAGGAGATGTACGAGTCGGACCAGATCGTGGCCTACCTGTTTCAGCAGTATGGCGATGGGCGCGTCCCGCGCTTGTTGGCGCCGGGACTCGCGACGAACGCCACGGCCGCCCTGGCCTCGGCCCTGCGCCTGGGACTCGGTCTGCGCTACCGGCAGGCGCGGGCGCCGGAGCAGCCGCTGGAGCTGTACAGCTTCGAAGCGTCTCCTTTCTGTCGGATCGCGCGCGAGACCCTGTCGAGCCTCGAGATTCCCTATCTGCTGCACAACGTCGCGAAAGGGAGCCCCCGCCGCGGTCAGTTCGTCGAGCGATCCGGGCGCATGAGGGTCCCTTTCCTCGTCGATCCGAACAGCGGCGAATCGCTCTTCGAGTCGTCCGACATCGTCGCCTACCTGGAACGCACCTACGCGAAGGCGGCCCGCTGAGGCCGAGAGGCCTGCGCGAACCGCGCGACCGACCGAGGAGGGTTCCGAGGGCGCAGCGTTGAAGGCGCCAGGGCGAACTTCCGAGCATGGCCCTCGATCCGGCGAGTCAAGCGACACTCTACCTCGGTGCGAACATGCGCGAGGCGGACGTGCACTCGCTCGCTCAGGGGGTGGCGGCGGTCTTCTCTGCGCGCTGCCCCAGCCAGGATAGGCCCAACGAGGACGCGGCCGCGCTGATTCCCTTCGACGAGCGTTCGGGTGTGCTGGTGGTCGCCGACGGTCTGGGAGGGTTGCCGGGCGGCGAGCAGGCCTCGGGTCTGGCGGTGCGCTCGATACAGGCTGCAGTGGCCAGATCGGCAGCCGACGGCACGCCTCTGCGCGGAGCGATCCTCGACGGGATCGAGCAGGCGAACCGGGCGATCGGCGCGTTGGGGTCTGGCGCGGCGACGACGCTCGCCGCGGTCGAGATCCGGGACGGTTCGGTCCGCCCGTACCACGTGGGCGACTCGATGGTTCTGGTGGTAGGGCAGCGCGGCAAGATCAAGCTCCAGACCGTCTCGCACTCTCCGGTGGGCTTCGCCGTGGAGTCCGGAATGCTCGACGAAGCCGAGGCGCTCCACCACGAGGATCGTCACATCGTCTCCAACGTGATCGGTGCGTCGGACATGCGGATCGAGGTGGGCAGTGGTCGCAAGCTCGCGCTGCGAGACACGCTCCTGCTGGCGAGCGACGGGCTGTTCGACAACTTGCGCCATGAGGAGATCGTCTCCTACCTGCGGACGGGGCGTATCGAGCAGGTGGCGAAGCGCCTGGCGGACCTGGCGCGGAAGCGGATGACGGAGCCCGCCGGAGAGGACCCGTCGAAGCCGGACGATCTCACCTTCGTCGCGTTTCGGCGCATCGGCTGAGGCGGTCAGAGCAGGTCGCCGAGCCTCGCGATCGTCTCGCGGGCGTCGCGGAGCACGGCCTGGACGATCTCCGCGCAGCTGGGGATGTCGTGGATTCCGCCCGCGCCCTGGCCGCAGGGCAGGCACGTGCGACCCACGTCGATTTCCTCCAGCTCCGGCATGGCCGCGCCCAGCACGCCGCCGCGCGCGGATACGCGCATCTGTTCCGGGAAGGGTTGGATCTCGTCGGCGCGGAGCTCCCAGTCCTCGACGTACGGGTTGTTGATCACGCGCATGGGCTTCCCCGAGTAACAGCGCGTGATGACCGTGTCGGCGGCTCCCGACCGGGTGATGCGCTTCTTGTAGGCCTCGGCGGCCCGGGCTTCCCGAGACGCGATGAAGCGCGTTCCCATCCAGACGCCCTGGGCTCCCAGGGAGAGCGCCGCGGCCAGGCCTCGCCCGTCGACGAGGGCGCCTGCCGCCAGCACGGGGATCTCCACCGCGTCGACGATCTGCGGGACCAGGGCGATGCCGCCGATGCGTCCGGTGTGGCCCCCGGCCTCCGTGCCCTGGGCGACCACCGCGTCGCAGCCGGCGCGTTCGGCGCTGACGGCGTGTCCGACCTTTCCGCACAGGCTCACGACCTTGAGGTCGGCCGCGTGGCAGCGGTCGATGACCGTCTCCGGGACGCCGAGGCCGGCGATGAAGGCGCTGGCGCCCTCGTCGATGATCGTGTCGATCGCGGCGGCCATCTGGTCCGGCAGCGCGGCGAGCAGGTCGACTCCGAAGGGCTTGCGGGTTCGCCGCCGCACCTCCCGCATCTGCTCGCGAATGCCCTGGGGAGGCACGCCCGCCATGCCGAGTGTGCCGAAGCCACCCGCCTCGGAGACCGCCGCGCAGACCTCCGCGTAGGCGACGCCGCCCATGCCCGCCAGAAAGATCGGAAGCTCGATGCCGAACAGGTCGCAGATCGGTGTGCGCAGGCTCATGATCCCTCCGACGGAGTGCCGGAGGGATTCTAGACCAGCCGGCTCGCCCGGCGGGCCGCCTAGACCATCCGGTCGATCAGGATGGTTGCGATGCCCAGGAACGAGAGGAAGGCGAAGACGTCGGTGAAGGTCGTGACGATCACGCCCGAGCCCAGCGCGGGATCCTGTCGCAGCGCCTTGAGGGCGAGCGGTACCGCCGCGCCCAGCAGCCCGGCCACCGCCATGGTGATGATCATGGCGAGGAAGAGCGCGAGCCCGAGAACCGGGCTTCCCTGCCAGAGGTACACCACGGTGCCACTGATGAGTCCCGTGGTGGCACCGAGTGCGACTCCGACCGTCAACTCCTTGAGCACCGCTCGCATGCCGCTGGAGAACTCGATCTCGCCCAGCGCGATACCGCGGGTGATGATGGTGAGGGCCTGCGTGCCGCCGTTGCCCCCCATCCCCGCCACGACGGGCATGAAGATTGCCAGCGCCACGAACTGCTGCAGAGTGCGCTCGAACAGACCGACGACCCAGGCTGCCAGGAAGCAGGTGAGGAGGTTCACCAGCATCCAGGGCAAGCGCTTGCGCAGCGAGTGGTGCGCCGGGGTGAAGACGCGGTCCTCCTCGGAGAGGCCCGCCAGGTGGTACATGTCCTCGGTGGCTTCTTCGGTGATCACGTCGATCACGTCGTCGACGGTGATCACGCCGAGCATGCGACGGCTGGCGTCGATCACGGGGACGGCCAGCAGGTCGTAGCGGGCCACGACCTTGGCCACCTCCTCCTGATCGGCCTCGGCCGGCACGCTGACCGGCTCGCGGATCATGAGCTCGCTGACCTGGCGCTCCGGAGGTGCCGCGACCAGCCGGCGGATCGGCACCACACCGCGCAGCTCGCGCCGCTCGTCGACGACGTAGAGGTAGAGGATCGACTCCGTCTCGTCGCCCGCCGATCGGATCGAGTCGATGGCCTCCTGGGCGGTCATCTTCTCGTCCAACGCCACGAAGCTGGTGGTCATGGCGCGGCCGGCACTCGACTCGGGGTACAGCTCCGCCTTGTCGAGCTCCGCCCGCTTGTACGCCGGCAGCCGCGCGAGGATGGCTTCGCGCCGCTCCTCCGGAATCCACTCGACGAGCTCGAGCAGGTCGTCGATCTCGAGCCGGCCCATCACGTCCGCCACGCGCTGGTCCGTGAGCGCTTCCAAGACCGGCGGCAGCATCTCCGGCGGCAGCTCCTTGAGCGCGCGCGCGGCCCGACGCTGCCGGAAGAGCAGGTCGACGACCGTGCGGATCTCTTCGGGGGTGAGCCCAGAGAGCAACGGACCCACGTCGGCGGGAGGCATGCGCGCCAGCAGGCGTTCAGCGCGGGTGGTTACGCCGCTGGCGAGCAGCCGGCGCAGAATGCGCGTGGTGGCTTGCGGTGTCGCCATCCAAGGGCCCCGATCCCTCCGCCGGGCCCCCGTCGATGGCTCAGGCGGAAGGGGCTTCGCTTCGGAAGCTACGTTGCGGCTCGGGCCGCGAGTCGCTTTCGTCGTCTTCGTTGCTCATCACGTTCGGCGGATTTCTTACCCTACTTTCGGCGTTTGCGCTAACGGGCTTGACGTCCGCGAGCTACGCAGAGCCGGGTTGCACTGTGCGGCGCGGCTCGTCAGCGGGCTGCGTCTGGTAGGATGCGCTGCGCGGGCCGGGCCCGTGGCCCGAGGGGCCGGCCGCGGTTCCGGGAGCCAACCCGCTTGGGACGTCATCACCTCGTCGTGGTTCCCCACACCCACTGGGATCGGGAGTGGTACGGAACTCACGAGCAGTTCCGGTACCGCCTGGTTCAACTGCTCGATCGGCTGCTCGATCTTCTGGAGCGCGATTCCGCCTACGCCCACTTCACCCTCGACGGGCAGGTCGTGGTGCTCGAGGACTACTTCGAAGTCCGCCCGGCGGCGCGGGAGCGCGTCGCCGTGCTGGTGCGCACGGGCCGACTGCTGATCGGGCCCTGGTTCGTGCTGCCGGACGAGTGGCTGGTCTCCGGTGAGGCGCTGATCAGGAATCTGCGGCTGGGTCTGGACATCGCCACGGCACTCGGGGGCTCGATGCGTCTCGGTTACGTGCCCGACCAGTTCGGGCACGTGGGCCAGCTGCCCCAGATCTTCGCGGGCTTCGGCTTCGACAGCGCCGTCCTGTGGCGCGGCGTCGGCGACGACGTGGACGAGACCCTGTTCGAATGGGAGGCGCCGGACGGGACTCGCTTGTTCGCCGTGTATCTGCTCCGCGGCTACGGCAATGCCGCCAACCTCCCGCTGCAACGCGATGCCCTGGAGCGGCGCCTCGGGGCGGAGATCCGCGCGCTGGAGGGTCGGTCGCGGATCCAGAGCTTGCTGCTGATGAACGGCAGCGATCACCTGGAGCCACAGGCCGACCTGCCCGCCGCCCTGGAGGCGGCGGCCGCGGGCATCGGGGTGAGCTTCGAGATCGGCGATCTGCCCGGCTTCGTCTCGCGGGCCCGAGCCGAAGTCGAGGGGGAGCTCACGGTGCACCGCGGAGAGTTCCGCTCCGGGCTGCGCGCTCCGCTGCTGCCTGGCTGCGCGTCGGCTCGCGCGCCGCAGAAGCGCGCCGACTTCGAGAACGATCGCCTGCTGACACGTTACCTCGAGCCACTGGCCGCGTGGCTCGAGGCGCTCGGCGGCGACCCCGATCCCGCCGTGATTCAGCTCGCCTGGCGCACGGCGCTGTTGAACCATCCCCACGACTCGATCTGCGGCTGCTCGATCGACGCGGTCCACGAGCACATGGAGTCGCGCTTCCGGCGGGTGGCCGAGTTGGCCGGAAGCCATCTGGCGCGGGTCGCGCGGGAGCTCGGCGGCCGGGTCGAGCTGCCGGACGACGGACCGGGGGAGGGCCTGGTCGTCTGGAATCCGAACGCCGGCGGCTTCGCCCAGGCGGAGGGGGAGCTGGAGCTCGACGTCCCGTTGCGGCGGCGCGGGCCGCTGGCGCTGCACCTGCGCGGCGACGGAGGCCGACGCATCCCCGTTCACGCCGAGCTGGTGGAGCCCGGCGCGATCCTCGCGCAGTACAGCTTGCCAGCCTCCGCGGTGGCCGTGCTGGTCGAGGGCTTCCCGCGCGAGTTCACCGGCCAGTTCGTGCGCGCGGTCCGGCTGCGAAGGAGGCGCGGCGCAGCGCACCCGGATGAGAGCGCCGCTCCGGCACTCCAGGTCGAGCTGCTCCTCGGCGAGCAGCCCGCCGCCGACTTCGATCTCGATGCAGCCAAGGCGGAGCTGCTGCGCGAGCTCGAGGCCAGCGACGGTCCGGCGACCTTTCGCGTGCGCCGCCTGCCGCGTGTCCGCGTGCGTTTCGCCGACGACCTTCCCGGCCACGGCGTGCGCGCCTACCGCGTCGCGAAGGGCAGGGGGGCTCGGGCGGCCGCGGACCTGGTGGCGCAGCGGAGCCCGGACGGGGGTGCGCTCATCGCCAACGAGACCTGGCGGGTGGAGGTCGCCAGCGACGGCCGCGTGGGCTGCTGGCACGCACCGACGGGGCGCGCGGTTGCCGATGCGCTGCGCCTGGTCAGCGACGGGGATCGCGGTGACGCGTACAACTTCGATCCGGTTCCGGGAGGCGAGCGACTCGATCGTCCCGAACGCGTTCGGGTGCGCCTCGGGCCCCGGTCCGGCGCCGAGGTCTCCGCGGTCGTCAACGCGCGCTACCGCGTGCCGGCCGAACTGTCGGCGGATCGGGCCAGCCGCTCGTCGCGTCGGGTCTGGCTTCCGGTGCGCGTGACACTGCGCCTCGCCGCGGGGCTCGATCGCCTGGATGTGTCGGTCGAGGCGCACAACACCGCTCGGGATCACCGCTTCCGCGTGGAGCTGGCAGCGCCCTTCGCGGCGTCGCGCTTCGAAGTGGAGTCGGCTTTCGAGATTGTGGACCGACCGATCGCGCCCGCCGCGGATGCCTTCGGCGCCGAGCGGCCCGCCGAGTTTCCGATCGGCGCGACACCCCAGCGCAGCTTCTCGACACTGATCGGTGATAGGTGTGCGATGACGGTGGCCAACCGGGGCTGCCCGGAGGTCGAAGCGCTGCCGCAGCCGGGCGGCACCACGGCCCTGGCCCTGACCGTGCTGCGCGCCGTCGGCTGGCTGTCGCGGGACGATCTGGCGCTGCGGCCCGGCCACGCGGGGCCCGCCATCCGGACGCCGGGTGGGCAGGTGCCCGGCGCGCATCGGGTGGAGCTCTCGTGGCGGCTGCACGCTCCGGACGACCCCTTTCGCCTCGCGGAGGCGCATCGCTTCGCCTGGCCCGCCTGGGCTTTCGCCGGCGGGTGTTCGACTCCAGCGCCCCTCGCCGATCGGGCCCGGCTGCTCGAGCTCGAAGACCCCGCCGTGGTGGTCTCCGCCGTCGAGCCGCGGCCGGGGAGCCCCCCGGTGGTGCGCCTGTTCAACGCCTCCTCGCAGGCTCGCCGTGTGCAGCTGCGCTGGAACGGCCCGGGAGCCAGCCGTCTGGAAGCCGTCGATCTGGCCGGGCGCGCGGCGCCGCTGCCGGGGCTCGAAGCCGGGGGTGATGGTGCGGTCCAGGTCCCGCTCCGCGCCTGGCAGCTGGTCGGCCTGCGCCCCCGCTGACGCCGCCTGCGCCCCGTCCCGGCCACGCGGCCGGGCCGCGCGCGGGCTGCCCCCGGACGGTGTGATCTCGCCGCCTTTCCGCGCTCGTGCTGCACTTGCAAGGGTGACCGAAAGCCCCTGATTCCAATGCGTAAATCCAGATGGAGCCGAGCGCAGCGGCAGCTCCTCGCCGAACCCCTGCGCCGGTAAAGAAAAGCCTTACGGGGCCCGATGAATCTACAAGGTTTCCCTTACCCCCCGTGTGCCTTGGAGCCGTCTCGGTGTCGCAACGCCGGAAGAATGCACGGGTGTTGGATCGCGCGCGCCGCGCGTTGGCCCCGGACTCCGCTCGCCTCCGGCTCGCTGCGCGTGCGCGCCGCGCGCTTGCGATCTTGTGTGTTCCGCTGGGGTGGGCCGGCGCCGGTTGGGCCGAGACGCCGCAGGACCTCCGGCTGCTCGGCGCCGAGCCCTTCGACAGCGAGGCGATCGTCAGCGAGCTCGAGTGGGCCGCGCAGCTGGTCGACGCGCTCGGCCTGGGCGGTGCCCTCGCGGACGATCACGCCGCGGACGATCTGTTCACTCTGCTCTGCGCCGACCGCGCGGAGCTCGTCACCGACGCGGCGGGCCACCGGGTCCCGGCGCGCCCCGCGCTCAAGGCTGCGTTCGAGTCGCCGCCCGCAGCCGGGCCGGGTGAGCCGGTGCGGGTCGTCTTGTCCGTGCCCGCCAGCGCGATCTACGCGCTGGAAGTCGCCGGGTCGGGCGTGCAGCACGGCTCGATCGACCGCCGCCCAGTCGGCGAGCTGGATCTGTCGCCGCTGGGCCGCGGCCAGGCGCCCGCCCTCGTGCCGCTGCGGGCCGGTCCACACGAGGTTGCGCTACGGCTGGCCCGCGGTGCACGGGTCGATCGGATCGAACTCGACGCGTATCGACCGCTGTGCGTCGCCCCGGCCGGGGGCTGGGACGCGGACCGGAAGCTCAGCTTCGGGGCCAAGGCGCGCACGCTGGTGCGCGCGTTTCGCCTGGAGCAGCGCCTGCCCGCCGTTGGAGGGGGCGTCCTCATCGAGGGCGAACACTTCTCGGCGGCCTCGGGCGGCGGGCGCGAGGGCTCGGTGGCGGGTTCGGCCGCGTCGGGCGGCGCGGCGGCGACGGCGCCGGCCGGCCCCGCCGAGTTCACCTATCGCCTGCGGCTGGACCGCCCGGGGCTGTTCACGCTCATGGCCCGAGTCCGGCCCTCGGGAGCGCAGCTCTGGTCGATCGACGGTCGCTACCGCGTCGCGCTGGCTCCGGAGGCGGGAGCTTCGGAGTTCAACTGGTCGCACGTGATGACGCTCACGCTGGGGTCCGGCGAGCACGCCGTGCGCGCCCTCGTGCCGCGAGGCTCGGGCATCGACGTATTGCGGCTGGTGCGACGCCGCGCGAGTGACGCCGACTACATCGCACTGCTCGATCAGCTGGGCTTTCGCGAGGGCGCGCCCGATGCCCTGGTCCGCGCCGCCGACGCGCGGGCGAACCTGACCAACCCGAACTTCGACACCTTCGTAGCCGGCTTTCTGCAGCCCGTCGGCGGGAACCCAGGCGATCCGCTGGCGCTCGTTGCCCGGGAGCTGGATCAGCTCTACTCGCGACCCCTGTCCCCCGTGATTCCCCCGGAGCTGTGAGCGTGCTGCAGGGAGTGCCGAGCCGCGTTTCCCGGTTCTTGTGTGCCAGCGCCGCCGCGACGGCCGCGCTGTGGGTCGCTGCCGGCACGGCGCAAGGCGAAGGGGAGGGCCGGCGCTTCTCGATTCACCCCTCGCTCACCATACTGGGCGTCGCCGACGACAACGTGTTCAGTCAGGAGAACGGCCGGAGCTCTGACGTCGGCGTATGGATCTCGCCGCGCGTCGAGCTGGGCTACCAGGGCCGCGTCCTGGAGGCGGGAGCCGACCTGGGCGCGG
>JAZFWH010000397.1:0-7752 GCA_036482635.1 Myxococcota bacterium | reverse complement strand
GGCTTGCCGGCTTCGATGCACAGCACCTCCGCCAGCTCGTCGGAACGCTCGGCCAGGCGCGACACGCAGTGACTCAGCACGCGCTGGCGCTCGTAGGCCCCCAGCTCCCGCATCGCCCCTGCCGCCTCGACGGCGAGCGCGATCGCCCGGTCGATGGCCGCGGGATCAGCCAGGGGACCCCGGGTGGCGACCTCCCCGGTGTACTTGTCGGTGACCTCCAGGTCACGATTGGGCGAGACCGGCTCGTTGCCGAGGAAGTAGGGATAACTCTGTTCCAACGCAGCCCCCAGTCCGATGCCGCTCTCGGTACGCCGCGGGCGAGCCGCTGTCAAGGGCCGCAGGCCGGCCTCCGCTACGCCCCCGTCGGGGGCTCGACGACGCGTTGCGCGGCCAGGTACCAGATCTCGAAGCGCGGCGTGTAGGCGAGTGCGAACGCCTCCTTCAGGGCGCGCTGGTACGCCGCACCCTGCCGCGCGTGGGCTTCGCTGAGCGCAAGCAGCTCGGCTTCGCCCCCGACCCGGTCCGTCTTGTAGTCGGCCACGACCAGCTCGCCCGAGGCGGGATCCCGGTAGACGAGGTCGATCACACCCGACACGAAGGCGGCTGGGCCGCTCTCGGCCCGCGGGGTGAGCAGCACCGGGAGCTCGCGGGCCACCAGCTGGGGGGCGAGTGCGCGCAGCCGTGACCACAGGGGCCCCGCGGCGAGGCGGTCGAGCAGGCGTCTGGCTTCGGCTGTGGCGGCGTCGAACGCGGCGGGGTCGACGCGGTCCCGCAGATCGGCTGCGAGCGCGGCGCGCCCGCGCTCGAACTCGGCTTCGGGCGCCGCCGCGAGGTCCACCCGCTCGAGGAAGCGATGGACGGCGGTGCCGACGGCGCGCGCGACGTCCGGACCTGCTGTCGCGGCTCCGCGCGGGCGTCGGTCCTCGAACAGCTCCTCCAGCTCGTCGTCGGCCTCGCCGGAAGCGGCCCCGCCGAAGGGACGCGCCATCTGTTCGCGCGCACTCGCACACAGCTCGCGCAGCAGACGGGATTCCGCAGCCACCGCCTGCGGATCGACCAGCTGCCGGCGGCGCGGCGACTCCGTCGGAGGGGCCGACCCCTCCTCCACCAGCCCCGGAAACACCCAGCGCACGCCGGTGGCGTCGACCAGATCGCACGCACCTCGGCCCGCCAGCTCGCGCATGGCCGCGCCGAAGTCCAACGACGCCTCGCGCCGCGAGGCCAGCAACTCGGTGTGCGAACCCCCAACCCTCCCGGCCTGGAACTCGGGCCAGGCGCCGACCAGCACCAGCCTGCGTTTCGCGCGCGTCATCGCCACGTACAGGGTGCGCACGCGCTCGGCCCGTGCAACGCTGTCCCGCTCGCGCTGCACCCGGTCCCAGCCCAGGGTCGGCGTCCCGGCCAGGATGTACTCGAAGCCGCCGCGGAATTCGTCGGCGCGCAGGCCCCCATCGAGCCCGGGGCGGGAGCCCTTGTGCAGCTGCATGACGTAGACGTGCGTGAAGTCGAGGCCCTTCGCTCCGTGGATGGTGAAGATCCGCACCGCGTCGTCGACGATCTCGCGAGGCCGCCCCTCTTCGGCCTCTTCTTCCTCGGACACGGCGCTGCGCAGACGGCGCAGCACCGCGTGCGCGTCGGCGCCGTTGGCCAGGTCGTCGGCCAGCTGGCGGAAGAACCGATCCAGATTGGCGGTGCGCCACGCCCCGAGGTAGCGCGCCGCCTCGGTCGCCTCGAGCAGGAACAGCGTGCGCATGCGCTCCACGAAGGCGTCGGCGGGGTCCTCTTCGAACGAGTGGCGCAGCACGGCCAGGGCCTCCACGGCCGCCATCAGGCTCTGCTCCCAGCCCCCCACCCGCTCGAGGCCCGGCACGTCGGCGGGAAGTGATCTCACCACCTGCTCGATCGTGTCGCGCAAGCCGGGCAGTCTCGGATCGCCGGGCGCCTGAAGCTCTCCCACCGTCGACGCGAAGTCGCGCGCCCAGAGCGGGATCAGGGCGACATCGGGGACCCCGACGGCGGCCGAACGCAGCAAAGCGAGCAGCGCCAGGTGGTCGTTCGGATCGAGCACGGCGCGGACCAGCGCCGACGCCTCGATGATCTCGCGTCGCTGGTAGTAGCTGCGATCGCCCTCGACGGCGAAGGGAATGTCCGCTTCGCGCAAGGCGCGCAGGTAGACCTCCCAATCGGCCCGGCTGCGGAACAGGACTCCGCATTCACGCCACGCGACGCGCTGTGCGTCGTGCAGCGCGCGCAGGTCGCGGGCCAGCGCGCGGGCCTCGATCTCCGCGGCCGTCGCGGCGTTCGTCTTGCACGGCTCCCCCGCTTCGGCGTCCCAGCGGGTCGTGACCCAGTACTCGACCGGGCGGAACGAGCCGGACCGGAAGCCGCTGGCGTCGGCGCGCGCAGGAGAGGGAACCAGGCTCTGGAATTCGGGCTGGATCCCGTCGCGTTCGAGCATCACCGGCGCGACGACCCGTTCGACCTCCTCCAGGATGGGCGGATCCGAGCGGTAGTTGACCGAGAGCCGTTCGACGACGCCTCCGCTCGCGTCCACGACCCTCATGAACTCCCGGTAGGCGCGCAGGTCGGCGTTGCGCCAGCCGTAGATCGACTGCTTGGGATCTCCGACGACGAACAGGCCGGGGCGCTCCTGCTGCGGACCTTCGAGAGCGATCGCGCGCAGGATGTCGCACTGGTGTCGATCGGTGTCCTGGAACTCGTCGACCAGCAGCTGATCGATGCGCGCGCGGACCCGACGGGCCACGCCGTTCTCCCCCACCAGAAGATCGCGCGCCTCGCTGAGCAGCATCGAGAAGGTGGCCGCCCCGCGTCGGCGCATGCGATCTTCCACTTCCCGCAACAACGGCGCGAAGACGCGCCGCGCCTCCTCCAGCAGACCCACGTCGACGCGCTTCAAGTGGACGAGCAGCGCTGCGAGGGCTTCGGCCGGCTCTTGCAGCCGCTCGGCCCGCGCGCCGAGGGCGTTGCGCTCCCGGACCCCGAGGCGTCCCGCTCCCCAGGCCTTGAGCCGCTTGATCTCGGCCTCCTGCCAGCGCGTCTTCAGCCAATCGAGCAGCACCTCGAGCGCACCGGCCTCGTCGCCGGTGAACTCCCGCAGACGCTCGGTGGTGTCGTCGATGCACGCGACCGTGGAGGCCGCGGTGGGCACACCGTCGAGCTCGCGCAAGCACTCGCCCCCGGCCGTGGTCACGGCGCCGAGCCTGCCCGCCAGATGAGCGGCCCACGCCGCCACGCGCTCCCGCGAGAACGGCTCGCCGGCCAGCGCGCGCGCCGGGACTCCGTCCGCCAGCAGCGCCAGGAGCTCGGTCTCGATCTCGGCCGGGCCGTAGCCCCGCTCGGCCAGGGCGAGCAGTGTCGGGTCGCCCGGCGCGGCGTAGCCCCTGGCGAGACACGCCTCCACCGCTTCGCGGGCGACCTCCGCCTGGACGTGGCCATCGGCATCCACCTCCAGGCGCGGATGCAGTCCCGCCTCGAGTGGGAACTCCGTCAGCAGGCGCCGGCAGTAGGCGTGGATGGTCTGCACGACCATGTGGTCGAGGGCTCCGCGCAGAGCGTGGGCGCGCTGCCGGCGCGCGGCGAGCGACTCGGGCAGGGAATCGGTGTGGAGTCCCAGCGGGAGCTCACCTCGCTCGACCTCGCGCAGCGCCTCGCCGATGCGCGCGTCCATCTCGGCTGCCGCGGCCTCCGTGAAGGTGATGGCGACGACGCGGCGCAGCAGTCGCGCGGCCACGCGATCGGCCGGCGGCGCGTCGTGCTGCGGGCCGGGACCGGCTTCGCGGCGCAGTGCCTCCTCCGCCCGAGCCCAACCCGGCCCCAGTCCCCAGACCAGCACGCGCGCCACCAGCTCGGTCGTCTTCCCGGTGCCCGCGCCCGCCTCCAGGATGAAGGGACGCCGGAACTCGCGCTGCGCCTCACGGCGCGCGTGTGCATCCCGCTCGCGAAGGGATTCCAAGCTGCGCTCGACACTCACTGGGAATCGCCCCTCAGCTCCCAGACGCCCAGCAGCGCCCGCTCGGCGCTGGCGAGCGCACGGGACGCAGCGGGTGCGGCGGCATCCGCCGCCCACGCGGACACGCGCGCCCGCGCGCCCGAATCGCCGCGCAGGCAGGCGTCCTTCACCTCGCAGGACTGGCAGCGGCGCGGCTCCTCGCCCGAGGGATCGGCGAGACGCGGAAAGAAGCTCCCGCGATCCCACGCCTCGAGCACGGCGCGCGTGCTCGAGGCGAAGGCAGCGCGGAAGGACGGGTCGTCGCTGCGCACCGAGAAAGCCAATGCGTGGGAGGGAGCGTCTGGATTCAGGTAGAGATATCGCCCCTCGCCGGGGGTGGCGTCCGAGCCCACCGCGAGGGCGTAGGCCACGGCCTGCAGCAGCTCGCCGCGCTCGACGCAGCGCAGGTACTCCGCCGCGCGGCGCTCGTCGCTCTGCTGCCGGGCGGGCGGCTTGCCCGTCTTGTAGTCCGTCAGTCGCAAGCCACCGCCGACGCGGTCGACCCGGTCCGCGCGAAAGTGGAGGGTTCGCTCTGCGCCGCTGGCGTCGCGGACGGCGACCGAGCCGTCGATCTCCGCCCCGAGCAGCGAGCTGCCGTCCTCGGCCCAGGCGAGCTCGCGCGCCAGGTCGAGGACCCGCCGCGCGCGCCGTTCCAGCGCGCCCGCGAAGCCCTCGAGAGCGATGCCCTCGCGGCGCAGCAGCGCCGCCGCGCAGCGCTGCACGAGGGCGGCGAGAGCGGGCGGGTCCGGCCAGGCCGCGCTCCGCGCCTCGCGCTCCGCGATCGCCTCGAGGCTCGCGTCGCCCTCCGTCCCCGCTGCGCTCGCGATCTGCTGGAGCACCTCGTGGACCAGCGAGCCCAGCAGGCGCGGGGAGAAGCCCGGCAGCGGGCCGAGTGGGTCGGGCGGCGGCTCGATGTGCAGCAAGCGGGCGACGAAGGTCTGCCAGGGACAGGCCGCCATGCCCTCGACGGTGGTGATGTAGAGGCCGGCGCGGCGCGGGTCGGCGGGCTCGGCGATCGCGCCCGCGAAGCCGAAGTACGGCCCGAGCGTCCGCCGCAGCGCGCGCGGGGGATCCATTTCGTCGAGCACCGCGGCGCGCACCCGCGCCAGCTCGGGCGCCGCCAGCGCGCCGCCACGGCCCGGGCATTCCCGCGCCTCTTCGATGGCCAGGGGCAGGATGCGGCGAAAGCGCGCGCGCGACCCGTGCAGCCCCGCCAGTTGCGCGTGCTCGTGGGCCGGGCGCGGCGGCGCGGGCTGGGAACCCGCGGTGGGCGCCGCGTAGAGAGAGGGCACGACGACGGGTTCGGCCACGTGCGGCGCGCGGCGCAGGCGTTCGACCAGGGGTGACAGCGGGCGGGCCTTGCCGTCGTCGTCGGTCAGCGAACAGCAGAGCGTGACCGACGGACTCGACGAGAGCAGCTGGGCGAACAGGAAGCGCTCTTCGTCGGAGCCGTCGGCCTTCACCGGCAGCGGCGGCATCAGCACCCTGAGGCCGCTGCGCAGCGAGTCCGGCAGCAGCGCGTCCTCCGCCACCCTCCTCGGAAACACGTTGCGGTTCATCCCCACCAGGAACAGGTGGTCGAAGCTGCGAGCCCGCGCCTCCATGACGCTCAGCAGCTGGACGCCGGCCCCCTGGCCACCCAGGGGCCCTGCTGCGGACTTGGGGAGCTCTTCGGCCAGGACGGGCAGCAGGTCCTCGTACGCGATCTCGAAGCCCGCGGGCGCCGCGCCGCGCGCGCCGAGGCCCGTCTCGAGCGCGAGCAGCTCGGGTGCCCAGCCCAGGTCGTCCTCGACCAGGCGGCGAAGCTCGCGGAGATGTACCGAGAGATCGGCGGTCGCGGGCCAGCCTTCCCAGCGAGCACACAGCGAACGCGCGGCGGTCACGGCGGCCTCGAGCCGCGCCCGCGGAAGCCCGCGCGGTGCGGCCCGCGGTGCGCCGTCCCCCTCCCCTACCCGAAGCCCGGCGCGCACGGGCAGCGCGACGTTCGGGTCGGCTCCGAAACGCGCCCTCGGATCGAGCGCCGCCACCTGGGCCAGGCGAGCGACGCCACAGCTGCGCAGCGCCAGCAGCAGGTCCGCGCGCTCCAGCGCCGAGAGCGGCTCGGCGCGCGCAACACCGTCAGCTCCACTCTCGAAGCCGACCAGCGCGTCGAGCCAGCGCTCGGCCGGGGCCGCCTCGCGCAGGCGCAGCAGCGCGACCAGCGCCTCCAGACGCCGGCTGGCGGCGCCCGCGGGCCCGCGCTCCGCGAGCCCCGAGAACGGAATGCCGAGCCGTTCCAGATGCCGCCTCAAGGGAATGCGGTAGCTCGCGAAATCCCGGGCCACCACCGCGACCCCCTCCGGGCGGACGCCGCGGTCGAGCAGCGCGCGAAGCCGGTCCGCGACGGCGCGAGCCTCGGCGTCGGGGCCCGGCGCGTGAAGCACCGCGACCTCCGGGAGCTCCGCGGCGGGCGTTTCCAGCGCGCCCCCCGCCACGGCTTCGAGCTGCGCGCGAAAGCGGCCGCCGAAGGCCGCGCCCACGTCGGTCTCGTCGGGCGCGGCGGGGTCCGGCGGGCGGTCGAGGTACACCCGGGCGCCGCACAGCCTGACCAACGCCTCGATCAGGTCGGTCTGGACGCCGGTCGCGTCGGCGAACCCATGGACGTAGATGCCGCGGGCCGGAAGCGCGCCGCGCGGATCGCGCGCGAGGAGATCTCGCGCGCGCCGGAAGAGCTGCGAGCGGTGGGGAACCGCGCCGCGCTCCACCAGCTCCGCGGCGCGGGCCGCCACGCGAACCAGCGCCCGGGCGCGGTCCACGTGGGAGCCTCGCTCGGCACCGTCGGCGAGTCGCTCGTCGAACGCGTCGGCGTGGCCTGGCGAGAACCCGGCGTCCAGCAGGTCTTCGACCCCGCCCACCACCACGCCGTAGCCGTCCACCAGGCGGTCGAGTCCGGCCCGCAGCGCCGGCTCTTCCCGCGCCAGACGCCGGACCAGCAGGCGGAAGAGATGGGGATCATCGCGGGGCGTCTCCCCGGCCCGCTCCAGGATGTCGAGGGCGAGTCGCCGGAGCGAGCGCAGCGAGAGGCCCGCGATCGAGCGGCCGAAGTGGCGCACGAGCGTCGCGGCCAGGTGCTCGCGCAGGCTGCGCGAGGGCACGGCGACCACGATCGGCAGTCCGAGCAGCCGCGGATCGGCTCGCGCGGCCTCGATCGGGTCCGCGAGCTCGCGCAGCAGGAGCGCCTCGACGGACCTCGCTCCCCGCGCGATCCGGAGCGCGTGCGGCGGCCCGCCCGTCATGTCGGCCAACCCTGACCCCCTGCCTGCCGGTCGGTCACGCGGAACCGCGCGGCTGCGGCGCCGAGCCTACCAGCCGCAGCCGCGGAGACCGCCCGGGCCTCGCAGCCTTCCGCTCCAGAGCTTCCCCGAGCCGTGCGTCCGAACCGGTCACGGGCCCGGAAGCGGCGAACCGGGCGATCCGGGCTCGGACCCGGAGCGTGCCCGAGGCGCAAGAACTGCACATAAGTCTCTAATTTTGAAGATATTTTTTTGGACCGGCCCAGGCCGACCGATACGCTCGCCCGGACGAAATGATATTGAACATCATTTTCAGAAAGACTAGAATGCCGAAGTCGCGGGCTGCCGCAGCGCGCCCCGGCAGCGGAGGAGTCGCACCTTGGTCGTCTGCCACTGCGAAGGTGTCACCGATCGCGAGATCCGCAGGGCCGTGCGCGATGGAGCGCTGACGCGCCGGGGCGTGGCGCGCGC
>JAZFWH010000396.1:0-2021 GCA_036482635.1 Myxococcota bacterium | reverse complement strand
GCGCTCCGACACCAGGCCCGGCAGCACGAGCTGGCGGCGCTCGCGCACCGACACGATCGCCTCCCGCGCGGCGCCGTAGTAGGGTCCGCCGTCGAAGGGGTCGACCTGGTTGAGCGGGCGGAAGCCGACCGTCTCCAGGATGCGCACGGCTGCGACCGCCGTGTCGTTGGCCTTGCCGATCACCGCCTGCACGGGCTCGGGGAAGAGCGTCACGTAGACCGGGTCGCGCGGAAAAAGGTCTGCGATGAACTGCTTGGTGCGCGCCGACAGGTGGTCGGCCTCCCGGTACGGCAGGCCGGTGAACTTCGCCCCGAACGCATCCCACAGCAGGTTCTGGCCGGGGGCCTCGAAGGGCGAGAGCATCTCGGCGATCACATCGCGCTCGAAGCGCTCCGGGTGCATCGAAATGTAGGCGAAGCGCACCACGGAGAGCGCCTTGCCGCACTTCTCCGCGTGGCCTCGGTAGGCCGGGTCGAGGATCAGCCCGCCGATCTCCGTGGGACCGTCTTCACTGGACAGCAGCTGGAGCTTGGTGTGGACGAAGCGCTTGTTCAGCTCGGCGCTGCGCCGTTCCTCGGTGGTGACGGCCAGCCAGAAGTAGGGCGTACCGGGCCGGCCGTGCTTGGCCAGGATGGTCGACGTGCCCACGCAGCGCGCGGCGCCGGTGTCCTCGAGGACGAAGACGTAGACGCCCTCCCGCCAGTCGTCGATCTCTTCGGCGAAGGAGCGCAGTGAGGTGTCGATGCGCTGCGCGAGGAAGTCGCGGTCGCTGGGCAGGTTCATCGAGTCGAGCTGCTTGGCCAGGCTGACGAGCGCGTCGAGATCGCCCTCGCCGACCGGGCGCAGGATCAGCACGGCAGGCCCCGCTCCTCCGCGACCCGGCGCAGGGCCTTCTCGAGCATGGCGAAGCCCGCTTCGAGCTCTTCGTCGGTGGTGTTGAGCGGCGGGAGCAGCCGGATCCGGGTCGGGCGCTCGCCCGCGCTGAACAGGATCACGCCCTCCTCGAACGCGGCGCGCAGCACGGCCGAGGTCAGCTCCGGCGAGCCGTCGAAGGCCACCAGGGCGTGCATCGCACCGATTCCCGAGTAGTGGCCCACGGCCCGGTGCAGGCGCTTGCGCAGCGCCTCGAGGCGGCGCCCGATGCGCCCGGCCAGCACGGCGATGCGGCCGTCGGGACCCAGGTAGCCCTCGGACTCCAGGCGTTCGATGATGCGCGCGCCGACCGCCATTCCGACGGTGGAGCCCGCGTAGGTTCCGGCGATCAGGCCGGGACGCGGGTTGTAGGGCTTGGTGAAGAGCGCGGCGCTGCCCTGCAGGATCTTGCCCACCGTCACCACGTCGACCCACTCCTCCAGGCCGAGGGTGCGGAACGCGTAGAGCTCACCGGTGCGCGCGAAGGTCTGCACCTCATCCACCCAGACCGCGACGTGGGCGCGCCGGCAGCGTTCCATCAGCGCGGCGAAGAACTCGCGCGGCGCGGTGCGAATGCCGCCTTCCCCCTGGACGAGCTCGAAGAGCATGGCGGCGATGCGGCCGGGGTAGCGGATCAGGTGCGCCTCGAGGGCCAACAGGCTGCGCTCGCTCGACTCCGGGTCCTCCGGGTCGAAGAAGGGCACGTGCAGGACGCCGCCGCGCAGCGGCAGTCCGTCGCGGAAGGCCGGCGTGTCGGTGAGCTCGGCGAGCGTGAGGGTGCGCCCGGCGAAGCCCCCCTCGAAGGCGATCACCCGGTCGGCCGGTGCGCGCTTCTGGAGGATCAGCTTGAGCGCGTTCTCGTTCGCCATCGCGCCCGAGACCGACAGCCAGGCGTGCTTGAGGCGCGGGCCCGCGTGGCGCAGCAGCGCCTTCGACAGGCGCAGGTATTCCGGGCCGGGCAGCAGGTGGCCCTGAAAGACGGCGTCGCCAGCCGCGGCCACCACGGCCGTCTCGAGCAGGTCGCGGTCGCTGTGCCCGAAGCCGTAGACCCCGATGCCGCCGATGAAGTCGAGCCGCGTGGTGCCGTCCGCCAGGCGCACCCGGGCGCC
>JAZFWH010000395.1:0-21678 GCA_036482635.1 Myxococcota bacterium | reverse complement strand
GCCAGGGCGCGCGGGTCGACCTCGTCGGCCAGTCCGATGCGAGCGCGCTCGAAGAAGACGTCGCGGTGCGCGTCGCTGCCCAGCTGGTCGAGGGAGTCCTCCAGCGAGTTGCGGAAGGAGGTCTCCTCGAGCTGTGACACCAGGCGCGCGAGGCGCTCCTCGGAGATCATCTGGAAGGAGCGCAGCGGAGGGTCATCCTCGTCGCCGCTGCGCGCCACGTAGCTGACCTCGAGCGCGCGGCCGCCGGCCAGGGCCACGCCGTCCGGATGCAGCTCTCCGTTGGCGGTGTTTTCGTCCAGCAGATGGGGGCTGAGCCCGAGGCCCTTGGGTCCCGCGAACTCGGGATTCTCGAGCAGGAAGCTGCGCCGGATCCGGATGTGTTGGGGTGTCGCGTTCTCGACCTCGGTCCTGGCGCGCTGGCCCGCGGTGCGACCCGCCAGCGTCTCGGGAAACTCGCGTGTCAGATGGCGGTACATGGTGTTGCGCACGTCGCGGCGCTTCTCGCGCTGCGCCAGCTTCAGCGACTGCCGCGCCGCCTTCTCGCGCAGCTCGGCCAGCCGCTCCTCGTCCACTCCGGGCCGCTTTTCGGCCACGCGGTAGGCGCCGAGCCAGTTGCCGCGGCCCGCTTCGAACGACTCGAGCCAGTCGCGCAGCTCCTCGGCGTGCTCTCCGTTCGGGTGGCGCGCCAGGTAGCGCTTGGCCGAGACGGCCACGCTGCGCGACGCGGGCGGCGCCGGCGACCAGGGAAGTTGGATCGCTCGCAGCGGAGCGCCGATCATGCTCTGCGCCACCGCCGGCAGATCCATCGACCAGGCCAGCGGCTTGGGGATGCGCCGCTCGGGCAGCCCCTTCGAGTACGGTCCGAGCAGGACCCAGAGCAGGCGCTGCTTTAGCTCTCGCCCCTTCGCTCGCTCGAAGGCCGCGTAGGCGTTGCGGGCGGGGTTGTAGACCAGGGCGGCGGCGTGCCGGGCCATGTTGGACTCCGCCGGGTCGCGCTCTGCCAGCTCCTCGAGGTCCGCCCACATCGCCGAGTCCCCGCCGGCCTCGCCTCGCGCCATGGCCGCGGCAAACCGGGCCTCGTCGGCGAGCGGGCCGTCGCGGTCGGACCGCTGGAGCGCCAGCGCCGCGGCCTCCACGTCGCCGGCCGGGTCCAGGAGCGCCAGGGTCAGCGGCCGCGCCTGCGCGGGGACGACGCTCGACGAGGCCTGCGTCGATCCCTGGACGCTGCGCCGCAGGTTGCCGCGTTCTCCCAGCAGGCGCTCTTCGGCCCGGTCGCGCAGCTCCGAGGCCGAGCGATCCTCGGGGACGTGGTGCAGTGCCCGGTCGGCCTGGATCAGGGCCACGCGCGTCTGGCCGCGGCCGAGTGCGCGCTGGGCCGCCTGCAGCGCGTGGTCGTAGCGGGTGCGGTGCCACAGCGCCTTTGCCTTGTTCACGCGCGGAATCAGCGACTCGGCCTCGGGGGCGTCGGGGTGCCGGGTGAGGAAGCTCGTCCAATGGGCCAGGGCCTGGCGGCGCTGCAGCGGCAGCGGGTCCCGGGCGTAGAGGGCGGCGGCGTACTTGATCAGTGAGCGCCCGATTCGGTAGGGAGCCATCGAGTGGCTCATGATCGACTTGCCCAGCGGCTCCGCCAGGGCGTTGAAGGCGCGTCCGAACTCGAGAAGCCATGCGTCTCGTATGCGCGCGTTGGCGAGGTGCAGGTAATCGTCTCTGACGAACTGGTCGAGGCGGGTCCGCAGGGCGCGGTCGAGGTCGTCGCGCCGCATCAGCTCGCGCGAAGCCGTGCGGTAGGCGCGGGGGTCGTCGAGCGTCGTGTTCAGGAGGTCGGTGCCCACCGGCACCAGACCGGTGGCCGGCTCTTCCGCCGCCCGCAACGCGACGTCGATGGAGCGCAGGCTCTCCACCGCGCGAGCCGCGCGCTCGCGATCGGAGACCAGCGCGGCCGCCGCGAGGTCCGCGGCGACGTGGTCGACCACGTCGGGGACCAGGGCAGAGAGGCGCACCTCGCGCTCCACCACCGCACCAATCGGCGGCGCGCTCGGCGTGCGGCACGCGGTGAACGCGCCGCAGGCGAGCAGCGCGAGGCCGAGCGCCGCGACGCTACGGCGTGAAGCGATCACCGTCGACTCTGAGGGCGAAGGCCAGGAAGGCTTCGAGGCGCCGCGCGGCCTCGATCTTCTCGGGCGTGCCGTCTTTGTGGGCCACCATCTCGTAGATGCGCGAGGCGGCGTCGATCAGCTCCTGGAAGCGAACCGGATCGAAGTGCAGGCTCTCCGGAGGGTTCGCCTCTACGTACTCCTCCGCGAGCTCCGCGTACAGGTCCGCCAGTTTGAGCAGGTGGGCGCTCGCGTTCTTGCTCTCGGTGTGGCGCGAGACGACGCGCTGGTGGTCCGCGACGGCCCGGACGTCGCCTTCCGGCACGACCTTCCGCAGGTCGGCGAAGTAGCGCGCGCGGGCCACGTCCGAGCGCTCGATCTCCTCGCGGATCACGGCCACGTGGTGGGTGTCCTGCGCGGACAGCTTCAGGTTCTCGAGCAGCCCCAGCCGCTCGTCGAACTCCGCCACCACGGTCCCGGGCGACGTGTCGCGCAGCTGCTCGGCCGCGTCCCCCCCGGCGAGGTCGTTCAAGTCGATGGCCATGCGCGTTGCGCGGTCCAGCGCGTCGCACACGTCCGCGCTGCGCAGTGCCTCCACCTTGAGGGTGTCCTCGCGCGCAGCCGCGATTCGGTACTGGCCGGAGGCGAGATCGAAGGCCCGCAGTCGCTCCAGGGCGCGGCCCTTGGCGAACGCGATGGCGCCGTCCATATGGCCAGCGCGCAGGGCCTCCGAGTGGGCGCGTTCGAGGCTCTCCAGGCGCAGCAGGGAGCTGCGGTAGACGTTGCGGCCGGTGAAGTCACGCGCGGGCGGAAAGCGGTAGGTGTCGTCCGGGACGTGGAGGCGCAGGACCGCGATCACCTCCAGCACGTTCTCGGCGGGTCGGTAGCGGGGGTCCGGCTGCGGCCTGGAGGCGCAGCCCGCCAGCGCGGCGGACGCCAGGCACGCGGCGGCGATCGGCGCGACGCGAGCGGAGCACCTCACGGAGTGACAGGATACCCGATGCAGGGGGTTGGTTCGCCCGGAACGCTAGCGGTCCGACGCAGCCGCGCGCGACCCCCCGGCCCCGCGGGAGACGACCTCGTTGAGCATCTTCTCCGTGGCGATGACGGCGGCCGCCAGCTGGTCCGAGTCGACGCCGAGGGTGGTGAAGGTGCCCTCGTCGCCGCCGCCGGACCGCCAGGTGATGACGGTTTCGACCAGTGCCCCGGTGCGCCCGCCCGGCGGGATGCTCACCCGGAAGTCCTCGAGTTGCGGCACCTCGATCCCGAACTTCTCGACCGCCTTCTTGACGGCGTTCATGACGGCGTCGTAGCCGCCGTCGCCCGTGGCCTCCGCCTCCGCCCGCTCGTCGCGGTAGACCAGGGCGACCGCGGCCCGCGGCGTCTCTCCGGCAGCCACGGTGACGCGGTAGTCGTCCACGCGGATCAGCCGCTGCAGTGGCGACTTGAGCACGTCGGCGATGATGTAGGGGAGGTCCTCGGGCACGACGCTGTGCTTCTTGTCCCCCAGCTCGACGATGCGCCGCAGCACCAGGGCGCGGTCCGCATCGGGCAGATCGATGCCCAGCGCCACGAGGTTCTGGTCCAGGGACGCCTTGCCGGAGAGCTTGCCCAGCGCGTAGCGCCGCCGGCGCCCGAAGCGCGCAGCCGCCAGGCGTGTGACGTAGAGCTCTCCCTTCGCGTCGCCGTCGGCGTGGATCCCCGCCGTCTGCGTGAACGCATCGCGGCCCACGATCGGGGTGTTCGGGGCCACGATCTTGCCGCTGAAGGTCTCGACCAGCTTCGAGACGGCCGTGAGTCGGACCTCCTCGACGCCGGTGCGGAAGGGCGTGTGGTCGTGCAGGGCCGCGACGACTTCGGCGAGCCGCGTATTTCCCGTGCGCTCCCCCATGCCGTTCACGCTGGTGTGGACGCCGCGGGCGCCGGCCCCGACGGCGGCGAGGCAGTTCGCGGTCGCCAGGCTGTAGTCGTTGTGGGCGTGGAACTCGAACACCACGTCGGGCCAGGTGGCGGTCATCAGCCCGACGTAGCGAGCGCTGTCGTCGGGAGCGAGGATGCCGAGCGTGTCGGCCAGGTAGACCCGCGCGGCGCCCAGGTCGCGCAGGACCTCCAGCATCGCGGACACGTAGTCGAAGGACTCGCGCACTCCGCTCGACCAGTCCTCCAGGTAGACGTTGACGATCAGCCGCTTGCGGCGCGCGTAGCTGACCGTCCGGGCGACGGCCTCGCGGTGGGTCTCCGGCTCGACGCCCAGCTGGGTGCGGCAGTGGCGCTCGGAGCCCTTGACCAGCAGGTTGAGGACCTTGCCGCCGGCGTTCGAGATCCAGTCCGCCGAGGCCCGGTCGTCGCAGTAGCCGAGGATCTCCACCCGCGGGAGCAGGCCCTCCTTGCGCGCCCACTCGGCGATCAGCGCCGCGGCCTCGCGCTCGCCTTCGGAGACCCGCGCCTGGGCGACCTCGATCCGGTCGACACCCACTTCCGCCAGCAGGAAGCGCGCGATCTGCAGCTTCTCCGCCGGCGTGTAGGCGACGTCGGGCGTCTGCTCGCCGTCGCGCAGGGTGACGTCCATGATCTCGATCCGGTTGGGATCGGTCCGCGCCATACCGGAAAGGTAACACGGCCGGACGACGGTTAGACTGGAGGCGTGCACGCCCAGCCGCGAGCGTTCCAGGTGGCGGAAGGCGAGGCGCACCGGCGTCTGGACCTCTTTCTCGCCGACGCGCTGCGGCTGTCCCGAGCCCAGGCCCGGCGACTCCTGGCCCGCGGCGCCGTGCGCGTCGACGGCCGCCTCGCGGCGCTGGCCGCCAAGGGCACCCGGCTCGCGCCCGGCGCCACCGTGGAGGTGGCGCCGTTCACCCGGCCCGAGCAGCAGCGCCCGGTTCCGGAACCGCGCGCGCCGCTGGTGGTGCTCGCCCGCGGAGCGGGCTGGATCGCACTCGACAAGCCCGCCGGGACGCCCGTCCACCCCCTGGCCGAAGGCGAGGCGGGCACGCTGCTGGGCGCCCTGGTCGCCCACCATCCCGAGCTCCACGGCGTGGGCGAGGGCGGGCTGCGCAGCGGGGTGGTGCACCGCCTCGACGTGGACACCTCGGGCGTGCTGCTCTTCGCGACGCGCGAGGACCGCTGGCGGCGTTTGCGCGAGGCCTTTCGCGAGCGGCGCGTGGAGAAGGTCTACAGGGCGCTGGTCCTCGGTCGCCCGCGCGCCGAGGGAACCACCGAGCTGGGCCTGGTCGTCGCCCGCCACCGGCCGGCGCGGGTGCGCGTCGTGGGCGCGAGCGAAGCCGCGGGCTCCCGGGCGGTGCGCACCGCCACGCTCAGCTGGCGCGTGCTCGAGCTGCTCGGCCCCGCCACCCTCGTCGAGGTCCGGCCCGCGACGGGCTTCTTGCACCAGATCCGGGCGACCTTCGCCCACCTGGGCTTTCCGGTGGCCGGCGACCGCCTCTACGGCGCCGCGCGGGACCCGACCGGCGCGCCGCGCCAGATGCTCCACGCCGCGCGCATCGCCTGGGAGGACGTCGCCGCGGCCAGCCCGGACCCGGCCGACTTCAGCGCCGCGTGCGCGCGCCTGCGGCGCGCGGTTGCCGGCGAAGCTCGCAGCGCCGGTCAAGCGGATCCGCCCTAGCGCTTGCGCAGCAGGGTGAGTCCGTCGGAGATCGCCAGCATGACGGCGTCCACGCGCGCGTCCGCGGCGACGGCGTCGTTGAAGGCGCGGATCGCGGCGGTCTGGTCGTCGTCGGCCGCGGGATCCGTCACCCGGCCCATCCACAGCACGTTGTCCACCAGGATCACCCCGCCGCTGCGCAGCCGCCGCAAGATCTCCTCGTAGTAGAGCGAGTAGCCCGGCTTGTCGGCGTCGATGAAGGCGAGGTCGTAGGCCGGCTCTTCGGGCAGCGAGCGCAGCGTGTCCAGCGCGGGGCCGATGCGCAGGTCGATCTTGTGGGCCACGCCGGCCTTCTCCCAGTAGGGCCGTCCGATCGCCGGCCACTCGCCGTTGACGTCGCAGGTCACCAGGCGGCCGTCGTCGGGCAGGCCGCGCGCCAGACACAGGGCGGAGTAGCCGGTGAAGGTGCCGACCTCGATGGCCCGACGCGCCTGGATCGCTCGCGCCAGGAGAGTCATGAAGGCACCCTGCTCCGGGGCGATCTGCATGATCGAGATCTGGCCGAGCCCGCGGGTTTCATCGATCAGCCCCCGCTGGATCTCGTCGGGCGGGGTGCCGTGCGCCACGAGGTAGTCGTGGATCTCGGGGGAGAGGTGGAAGGACTTGGGGGGATCGCTCATCACTTTGGCTCCTCGGCGCGGCTCGGGCGCGGCTGGGGCGACGAAGGGCGCGATTCTACCACCCGTGGGCTGCCCGTCTGGTGCGGCTCGCCGCGCTTGGAGCGCCGCCCGGGTCGGCGTTACCATCGGCTTCCCACTCTTCGAAGGAGGACTCCCCGTGGCCGAAGAACGCAAAGGCGCCGTGACGATGCGCGGCAATCCCTTCACGCTGATCGGACCGAAGCTGGAGATCGGCGAAGTCGCGCCGGACTTCGTGGCGCTGAGCGTGGCGCTTCAGGAGGTCACCCTCGCGGACTCCAGGGGGAAGACGCGGATCTTCAGCGTGGTGCCGAGCCTCGACACTCCGGTCTGCGATCTACAGACCAAGCGCTTCAATCAGGAGGCCAGCGGGCTGGGTGACGACGTGGTGGTCTACACGGTCTCGGCGGATCTGCCCTTCGCCGCGGCGCGCTGGTGCGGCGCCAACGACGCGAAGAACCTGCAGTGCCTCTCGGACCACCGCGACATGTCGTTCGGCGACGCCTACGGGACCCACGTGAAGGAGCTGCGGCTCGACGCGCGCGCCGTCTTCGTGGTCGATGCCAACGACAAGATCTCCCACGCCGAGTACGTGGGTGAGATCACCGAGCACCCGGACTACGACGCGGCCCTCGAGGCGGCGCGCAAGTCCGCCGGGAAGTAGCCGCGTAGCGGCTAGGAGCGGCCCTGCGCCTTCAGCTGGAGCTGGAGGGCGAGGGCCTTCTCGTCCTCGGCTTCCTGGATCAGGCCCTGGTTCTGGTAGAGGATGGAGAGGTTCGTGTGGCTGAGCGGATCGTCGGGCTCGAGCTCGATGAGCGCGCGCCCGGCCTCGATCGCGGCCGCCAGGTTGCCGTCGTGTTTGTAGGCGAGGGAGAGGCCGTTCCAGGCGATCGCGAGGGAGGGGTCGGCCTCGACGGCGCCGCGGTAGCTCGCGATCGCCTCGTCGATGCGACCGTTGGCGAAGTGTTCGAAGCCTTCTTTGTAGAGCGCGCGGGCGTCGGCCACGGCGGGAATATACCGCGGACGTCTGGATCGCCCAGCAGGACGGCGCTTCTGAGGGCGCCGCTGCGGGCCATCCCGCTCAAGCTACACTCGCCGGGCCCGAACCGCGCCCGGAAGGCCAGCGTCTCGCATGAAGGTCCCGTCTGTACGCCGACTGCTGTTCGACCGACTCGTCGTCAACCTGGCGCTGCTGCTGGGACTGAGTCAGTTCTTCGTCTGGCACTGGTTCCGCCTGGTGGTGCAGGACGAGCCGGGTCCCGGCTTCGCCCGGGGTCTCGCGCTGGTCCTGACCCTCGTGATCGCCAACGGCCTGGTGGTGTCACCCCTGCGGCGTGCGCGGCGCCGCACGGACTGGCGCGGGCGCGTCGCGGCCGCCTACATGGACCTGGGGGTCGCGACGCTGCTGCTCGGGCTCGCAGTCGCCCTGTCGTGGCTGGTGCTGCTGCTGCTGGCGGGCACGCTCGGCGCCTTGGGAGCGAGTCAGGAGAAGGGCTTCGCCGCGTTTCGCATCGCGAGCATGGGCCTGGTGGGCGGGGTGGCGCTGCTGGTCGGCTGGGGCTTCGCGGGCGGGCAGGCGCGCGTGGAACGCACGCGCGTGCGGGTCGGGATTCCGGGCCTCCACCCCGACCTCGCCGGGTTGCGCATCGTCCAGATCAGCGACCTCCACATCGGCAGTCGCATGCAGGGAGCGGGCCTCGACCGGATGGTGGCCCGCACCAACGCCCTCGAGCCCGACGTGCTGGTGCTGACGGGCGACATCTTCGATTTCGACCCGTCCTACATCGACGACGGTGCGCGGCGGCTGGGCGCGCTGCGCGCGCGCTACGGCGTGTACGCGATCCTCGGCAACCACGACGCCTACACGGGCGCCGAGCGGGTCGCTTCGGGACTGGCTCGGCGGGCGCCCAACCTGAGGTTGCTGCGCGACGAGGTGGTGAAGCTGCCCGTGCCCGCGCCCCTCTACCTGGCCGGCGTCGAGGACCGGGGGAGGGACTGGTCGGCGCGCGGACTCCAGCTGGAGGGTCTCAGTGCCGTAGCGGCCGCGCGGCCCGACGATGCCCCCACGCTGCTGCTGGTGCACCGTCCGGAGGCCTTCCAGCAGGCGGCGGAGCTCGGCTTTCCCCTCGTGCTGTCGGGTCACACCCACGGTGGCCAGCTCGCCCTGCCCACCCCGGGCGGCCGGTACAACCTGGCGCGGCTCGTCACCCCCTTCACGCGCGGGCTCTACCGCATCGGGGGCTCCGTCCTCTACGTGAACCGGGGCCTCGGCGTGGCCGGCCCGAAGCTGCGCATCAACTGCCCGCGCGAGATCGCGACCGTCGAGCTACAGCCCCTTCTCGAGCACGTCCACCAGCCGGTGGCGGCGGAAGCCGACCTTTTCGTAGGCGCGCAGCGCGGTTCGGTTGGCCGGTGAGAGCATGAGCAGGGCGGACGCCGCTCCCCCCTCGAACTCCCGCTCGAGCGCCCACGCCACGAGTGTCGAGCCCACGCCCCGGTCCCGCAGGTCGGCGTTGACCCCCACGTAGGCGACCCATGGGCGCCTCGGCCAGTGGGTCTCGATCTCGGCGAAGGCCGCGATGCGCCCGTTGCACAGCGCCACCGCGTGGCTGTGGCGACCGTCCTCCAGGTAGGAGCGCATCGCCTCCGTGCTGCGCTCCTCGAAGCCGCACGCGGCGTAGATCTCCAGGATGGCTTCCGCATCGTCGGAGCCGGCCTTGCGCAGCTCGAGGTCGGCCAGGGGGGCGCCGGTCACCTCGGGTTGCTCGACGCAGCGCATCAGGAAGTGCTGCCGAGCGGGGCGGAAGCCGTGGCTGGAGAGCAGCGAGTAGCCGGCGCGGTTGCGGGTGCCGACGCCGGCCGAGACGAGCTTGATGCCCAGCTCGCCGGCGCCGTGGGCGAGCGCCGCGCGCAGGAGCTCCCCTCCCAGTCCCCGGCCGCGCTCCCCCCGCTTCACGATCGGGCAGAACATCCCCGCCGCGCTGGCTCGCGGCTGGCGCAGGAAGCCCGCCAGCCCGACCAGCTCGCCGTCCCCGGCGTCGGCCACCAGCACGTGCTCCGCGGGATCGATCGCGAAGCGCCCGAACTCGGCGAACAGCTCCTCCTCGGTCTCCCAAAGTGGATTCAACACGAAGTCGCCCTCGCCCCGGGCGCAGTCCGCCGACAGAGCGACCAGGCCGGGAGCGTCCCCGCGCACGAACGGCCGGATCTCCACGCATCACCTCCGGAGCCGGCATTATAGGTAGGCAGCGGACGGCGCGTGGGAGCTTTGACACGGGCGACCGGGCTTCCGTATGCTGGGGTGTTCTTCGAACGTCGAACCATCCCGGGCGCCGGCTGCGCGGCGACTGGCGACGAGCGCAGTCCGCCGGCCCGACAACGGACGTCCCCGTCGAGGAGAAGCTCATGGGCAAGCAGTCGAAGGCAGTCCTCTGCCGAGAACTCAACAAGCCGGTGGTGGTGGAGACCCTGGAGGTCGAATCCCCCCGGCGCGACGAGGTGATGATCAAGATCGGGGCCTGCGGCGTCTGTCACAGCGACCTCTCCGTGACCAACGGAACCATCCCGCTGCCGCCGCCGATGGTGCTCGGCCACGAGGCGGCCGGCGTGATCGAAGAGGTGGGCGAAGGCGTGACCGACCTGGCGGTCGGCGACCGGGTGGTGCTCTGCTGGCTGCCGATGTGCGGGAAGTGCCGCTACTGCACCATGGGCCGCCCGGCGCTGTGCGACATGAGCGCGCGCGCGACCATCACGCTCCCGGACGGGACCCACCGCTTCAAGGACGCGGACGGCAAGCCGGTCAACCACTTCGCCGGCGTGGGCCTGATGACCGAGTACGCGACCGTCCACAAGGACAACGCGATCAAGATGGACCAGGACGTCGCGGTGGAGAAGGCCGCCCTGGTGGGCTGCGCCGTCATGACGGGGGTGGGCGCCGCGCTCAACACCGCCCACGTCGAGCCGGGCTCGTCGGTGCTGGTGATCGGGAGCGGCGGCATTGGACTCAACGTGATCCAGGGCGCCGCGCTGGCCGGTGCCGAGATGATCATCGCGGTGGACGTGGACGACAAGAAGCTCGAGTTCGCGCAGCAGTTCGGCGCGACCCACCGCATCAACCCGAACAGCGACGGGGACCCGGTGGCGAAGACCCTCGAGCTCACCGGGGGCGGCGCGGACTACAGCTTCGAGTGCATCGGCCTCGGAGCGACCATCGAGCAGGCCTACAACGCGATCCGCAAGGGCGGCATGGCGGTCGTGGTGGGAGTCTCGGCGCCGACCGAGCAGGTGAAGCTCGGGGCGTTCATGATGCCGTTCACCGAGAAGGTGCTGACGGGCTCGATGTACGGCTCCGCTCGCCCGCGCATCGACTTTCCGCGCCTGCTCGCGCTGTACAAGGCCAACCGCCTCAAGCTCGACGAGCTCATCACGGCCACCTACCGGATCGAGGACGCGCCCACCGCGTTCGAGGACCTGGTTCGCGGGGCGAACGCCCGGGGCGTGATCGTCTTCTGAGGGTGCGCTAGCCGGTGGCGTCGCCGGCGGTTTGCCGGCCGGTGACGCGGCGGCGGATGGACTGCACCACCCGGCTCAGGTCGAAGCTGCGGCCTCTGGGAATCTGGAAGTACCGGTCGCCGTCGTCCTTGACGAGCAGCTTGACCTTCTGACCCGCCAGCACCTCTTCGGGCGGCTCTTCGTCGCGGGGCGCGTGGTCCATCTTCGCGAAGACCCGCTGGCCATCGATGCGCAGCAGCGCGACGTGGATCGGCCCGGTCGCGCCCGCCGTGACGTGGATGGTCGTCGCGGCCTCGACCACCGCCTTGGCGCCGTGGAGGCTCGCCGTGTCCTCCCGCTCTGGCCGGCGCCGGCGCGATTCGTAGTGAAGTCGCGGTTGGGGAACGTCGTCGCGTCGGCGGCGACTGCTCGTCGACTCGAGGATGGTGACGTAGTTGTTGTTCCCCGGGCCCCCCACCGAATGTGCGATGCCGATGCTGGCGCGCGGGACCTGGGCGCGCGGGTTCGGATATCGGTCGGTGATCTGCAGGTAGTTCTCGGCGATCTGGAAGAGGCCGGTGCCGCCCACCGGATGCCCTCTCGCCTTGAGCCCGCCGGACATGTTCGTGGGGATGCGACCGCGCGGGCCCGTCGTCGGATGGTCCAGGGGATGCACCGGCGCGCGGCGCGGGTCGCCGACCAGGGCTTCGATGGCTTCGTCCGCATCCACCAGGTCCAGGTCGACCAGGCCGATGGGCAGCAGGCTGTTGAACGCGTCGTGCACCTCGACGACCAGTCCCTCGAGCTCGCGCGGGTTGGCGATGCCCGCCCTCCAATAGGCGATCCGGGCGGCGAGGCGCGTGGCGTCCAGGCCCGTGAGCGTCTCGCGGTCCAGGATCGAGGAGGTCTCCGTCGCCGAGCCGAGGCCGACGATGCGCACCGCCTGAGGCCTCGACGTGAGGATCAGCGCGGCTGCGCCATCGCAGATCGGTGAGCAGTCCTTGCGCATGAGCGGAGTCGCCACGGGCAGGTTCTTGGCCTCGTCGAAGTAGGCCTCCAGGGGCTCGGGCTTGCCGAAGAAGGCCGCCAGCGGGTTCTCGGCGCCGAGGGTGTGCGCGCGGTACATCAATCGGGCCAGGACGTCGGAGACAGACTTGCCCTTCAGCTTGCGCTCGCGGAACCAGGCCTGGGTGACCAGCGCGATCAGGGCCGGCATGGTGAAGCCGAAGCGGCGCTCCTCGGGGTCGATGGTCTTCGACATGATGGCCGTGGCGACATCGGTCGTGACCATCTTCATGCGTTCACCGGCCAGCACCAGGACGTTGTCGAACTCGCCGGACGCGACCTTGTAGTAGGCCTCGTGGAGCGCTGCGCCGCCCGTCGAAGAGGCGGTCTCGGTGCGCACGGCTGGGATGCCGGTCAGGCCCAGGCGGTCGGCGATCTTGGTGGCGATGTTCGCGCGGTTCTCGAACTCCTCGCTGTCCATGATCCCCACCTGGACCGCGTCGAAGCTGCGGACCGACGAATCCTCCAGGGCTTTGCGATAGGCTTCGGCGAAGAGGTCGAAAACGCTGGCGAAGATGTGCCCGGTGAGGTCGACTTTGGTCAGGCCGACTGCGGCGATGTAGACCTCTTTGGCCATCGTGAGCGATGATAGCCTACGCTCTGTTCGCGATTTTCGCGGCTCGCGGCCGCGGTAGCTCGGGGGAGGAGGGGATGGGCAGGTTTCGCCGTTTCTTTTTCGGGTTGGTGGTCGCGCTGCTGCTGCTCTGGTGGCTGCTGCCCGGCGCCGGACCGTTGGTGGAGCCCGGCAGCGTCCTGGTGATCGACCTCTCCGGTGACTACGTCGAGACGGCGGAGCCGCCGCTGCTCGCTCGGCTGGCCGGAGAGCGCATCAGGCCCTTCGCGGCCCTGCTGTCCGACCTGCGCAAGGCCGAGCGCGACGAGCGCCTGGCGGGTGTGGTGCTGCGCATTCGCTCGCTCGACATCGGCTGGGCCAAGGCGCAGGAAATGCGGAACGCCATCCGATCGCTCGGCGCGGCGGGGCGCCGCACGATCGCCTACCTCGAGCTGGAGTCGCTCGGGGCCAACCTCGAGTACTTCGTGGCCACGGGCGCGGAGACGATCCACATGGCCCCGGGGACGCGCGCCCCCCTGGTGGGATTGGCGGCCCAGTACTTCTTCCTCGGAGGCCTGTGGGAGAAGCTGGGCATCGAGTTCGAGGTGGAGGCGATCGGCCAGTACAAGAACGCGGCGGACGTCATCGCCGGGCGCAAGATGACCGAGGCCCACCGCGAGGTGGCCACCGCGCTGCTCGATTCCATCGACGCGCAGTTCGTCGCCGGCATCGCCGAGGCCCGGGGCTTCTCCGAAGCGTTCGTGCGAGACGCCATCGACCAGGCTCCGGTGTCTCCCGAGGAGATGCGTGCCTTGGGCCTGATCGACGAGGTGTCTTTCTACGACGAGGTCGTCGATTCGCTGGGCGATGGCCCGGTGATCCACGGCGACCGATACGCGCAGGTCGACCCGGCCAGCCTGGGGTTCCAGCCGGTCGCGTCCTTCGCCCTGGTGTACGGAAGCGGCAACGTCGTGATGGGCCGTGGCTCGAGCTCGCCGTCCGGCGCGCCGGTGCTGGCCGCCGACACCGTGAGCGCCGCCATCGACGCCGCCGCGGAGGACGACGGGATCGACGCGATCATCTTCCGCGTGGACAGTCCGGGCGGCTCGGCGCTGGCCTCCGACATGGTCTGGCGGGCGGTCGAGCGGGCCCGGAGCAGCGGAAAGCCGGTGATTGCCTCGTTCTCCGACCTGGCGGCTTCGGGCGGCTACTACGTCGCCTGCGGCGCCGACGCGATCGTGGCGGAGCCGAGCAGCCTCACGGGTTCGATCGGCGTGTTCGTGCTGCGCCCGGTCTTCGCCGGAATGCTCGAGAAGCTCGACATCGGGGTCGAGTCGCAGACCCGCGGCGCGCACGCCGACCTGCTGGTGGGGTCCAGGCCACTGTCCGAGGCCAGCCGTGCCCGGCTGCGGGACGAGATCCAGTCGATCTACGACCTGTTCGTCGAGCGCGTGGCCGCGGGCCGGAACCTCGATCCCGAACGGGTCGATGCGCTCGGCCAGGGTCGGGTCTGGACCGGCGCCCAGGCCGCCGAGATCGGCCTGGTGGACGAGCTCGGCGGGCTGCGCGAGGCGGTGAACCGCGCCAAGCAGATGCTGGACATCGACCCCGCCGCGGACGTGGAATTGATTCCCCACCCTCCGCCCAGGTCTCTTCGGGAGCAGATCAGCGAGGCCCTGAAGAGGGTGGTCGTCTCGGAACTGCCCCTGCCCCGCTCCGCGCGCCGGCTGGAGCAGTGGCTCGCCCTGGCGACCGGGGTACCCGCCCTGGTGCCGCCCTTCGTACTCGACGTACGCTGACAGCGCAGCGGGAGGACTCGACCTTGCACCTGGAGAAGCAATTCGAAGTCAAGCAGGCGCGCGACGCCGCGGTCGAAGCCGTCACACAGGACGAGGCCCTCGTCGAGCTGTTTCCCGACGCCAGGACCGAGATCGTCGCGAGCGAGGGCAACCGCCGAACCACGCAGACCCACTACCGGGCACTCGGGCGGGAGGGCACCGCGACCTTCCACTTCACGTTCCTGCCGGAAGGCGCCGTGCGCTTCGAAAAGGTCTGCGATGGGCACATGTGGCGCGAGCTCACCGGGGCGGTGACCTTCGAGGTGCGCGGGCAACGCACGCGGGTGCGCATCGCGATGGACGGAAGGACCCGGCCGCTGGTGCCCGAGTTCACCATCCGCGCTGCGATGCAGGACCAGATCGAGCAGATGGCGGCGGCGCTGCGCCGCCGCATCGAGGGCGCGGCCGCCAGGGCCGGCGCGCGGCGCGGCTGAGGCCCGCGGCGCCACCGGCGAGCGATCCTCGAGCATGGCGACGGTAGCGGCAAGCGACGGCGTACAGCTCTACGCCGAGGCCCACGGCTCGGGGCTGCCGCTGCTGCTCTCGTGCGCGCTGTGCACCACCGGCGAGAACTACCGCCCGCAGGTCGAGCCGCTGGTCGCCGCGGGGGCGCGGGTGATCCTCTGGGACTACCGGGGGCACGGTCGCTCGGCCGTGCCCGCCGACCCGGGCGCCTACAGCATGGAGCAGGTGGTCGACGACCTCGGGCGCGTGCTGGACTGGGCCGCGCCCGACCTGCCCGCCGTCCTCGGGGGCCTCTCGTTCGGCGGCCTGGCTTCACTCCACTTCGCGCTGGCCCGACCGGAGCGGGTGTGCGCACTGCTGCTGATCGACAGCGGCCCGGGCTTCAAGAACCCCGAGGCCCAGGCCCGCTGGGAGGCTTCGATCGAGCGCACCGCGTCCTTCGTCGAGCGCAAGGGGATGCAGGCCTTCGTCGAGAGCGGCGCCGCCGCCACGGCGATCGGCTTGCGCCCGGAGCTGCCGGCGGCGGCCGCCGCGGCGCGCTCCATCGCCGCGCAGGACCCGGCCGGCATCGCCCGCTTCGCGCGCCGCGTGGCGGGCCCCGCGCCGTCGGTGATCGACCGGCTCGGCGAGATCGACGTGCCGGCGCTGGTCGTGGTGGGTGAGCTGGACCGACCCTACCACCGGGCCGCCGAGGTGATGGCGGCGCGCCTGCCGCGCGCCGAACACGTCACCATCCCGGCGGCCGGCCACATGGTCAACATCGAGCAGGCCGAGGCGTTCAACCGCGTCGCCGGCGAGTTCCTCGGGCGCATCGCCGACCCGGGCGGGCCGCGCCCGCCCAAGCGATGAAGGAGCTCCAGGGCCGGCCCCGGAGCCCTGACCTCCGAAGCGCTACCCTGTCGCCGCGCCCGCTGGAGGGAAGATCGTGGGCCGGGTCTATGCCGAGATCGATGAACGCAACGCGGCCTTCATCCGCCAGCAGCAGCTGTTCTTCGTGGCCAGCGCGCCGCTCGGCACCGGCGGTCTGGTCAACCTCTCGCCCAAGGGACTGGGGACCTTCGCCATCCTCGACCCACTCAGCGTCGCGTACCTGGACCTCGTCGGTAGCGGCATCGAGACGGTCGCCCACGTGCGCGAGAACGGCAGGATCACCTTCTTGTTCTGCGCGTTCGAGGGACCGCCGCGGACCCTGCGCCTGCACGGTCGCGGGCAGGTGATCGAGCCCGGCGATGCCGAATGGGACGCGCTGCGTGCGCACTTCCCGGAGTACGAGAGCGCCCGCGCCGTGATCCGCGCCCGGCTGGAACGCGTATCCGACTCCTGTGGCTACGGCGTTCCGCTCTACCGCTTCGAGGGCCAGCGCGCGCAGCTCGTGGAGTGGGCCGCGCGCAAGGGGAGCGACGGGCTGCGGGCCTACAAGGCGGAGCACAACCGCGCCAGCCTGGACGGGCTGGCGGGCCTGCGCCGCGGGTCGGCGCCTCGCGAGGGGACGTAGGTGAGCGAGACCTTCAGCATCGAGACCCAGCGCGGCAGCCAGTGCATCGACATCACCGCTCGCGTCGTGGAGGCCGTGGGCCGCGCCGGCGTGGCGAGCGGCCTTTGCCACGTGATGGTGCTGCACAGCACGGCGGCGGTGATCGTCAACGAGAGCGCGGATCCCAACATCGGCGTCGACGTCATCACCGCCCTCGATCGCGCGGTCCCCGAACGCGGCGACTGGCTGCACGATCGCATCGACGACAACGCCCACGCCCACATCAAGGGCTCGATCCTGGGGCCGTCCGAGCTGCTACCGATCCGGAACGGCGAGCTGGTGCTCGGCACGTGGCAGTCGGTGCTGTTGCTGGAGTTCGACGGGCCGCGCAAGCGCAGCGTGTCGGTGCAGATCCTGGCGGCCGGGGCCTGAGGGCAGTCAGCGCCGCGCTGCAGCGACGCGGTGCGCGAGTGCCGGCTGCCCTCCCTTGAAGTGGTAGGCGTCGAAGCCGGCCTCCCGCATCAGCTCCGCCAGGTGCGCGCTCTTCAGGCCGATCTCGCAGTAGAGCACGTAGACCACGCTGCGATCGAAGTTGGGATAGGCGCGAAGCGCCTGGGGAAAGTCCATTCGCAAGGCGTCCGCGTGGTGCCACCTCTCGTAGTCCGCCTTGGAGCGCAGGTCGAGCAGGGTCGCTCCCTCGGGAATGCGCTCCACCTCGAGGTCCGGGAGCTCCAGCTTCTCGAGGTCGAGGCTGCGCAGGTCGAAGACCGTGCATCCGGCGACGGCTCGCTCGAGAAGCGAGGGGTCGAGCTGGCGCTCCTGCTCGAGCACCGCCCGCTCGGAGGCGCCGGTCGCCGGTCGTTGCGGCACCATCGCGCAGTACTCGCCGACCACCTTGGAGAGCTCGAAGGTCCCGATCCGCTGGGCGACCGCGATGATCTCCTCTTTGTTGAAGCCCACCAGCGGTCGCAGGATCGGCGCCGAGCTGGCGCGGCTGATCACGGCCAGGTTGCGCAGCGTCTGGGAAGAGACCTGCCCGACCACCTCGCCCGTGACGATGGCCTCGGCCCGCCGCGCGCGCGCGAGGCTGTCGGCGGCCCGCAGCATCTGGCGCTTGAGAAGTACCTGCCAGTAGCGCCGCTGGGTCCGGGTCTGGAGCTCCTCGACCAGGGGCGAGAAGTCGACGGCGTGCAGTTGCGGACGATCGCCGTACGACCAGCGGTCCGCGAGCACCTTGGCGACCCGCAGCGCGCCGAGCTGGTGGGTGGCGCCCCCGAGATTGCAGAACGCGTAGTCGAGCGCGACTCCCCGCTTGAGCAGGTGCCAGGCCGCCACGGCCGAGTCGAAGCCGCCCGAGATGAGCGCCAGGGCGCGGCCTTCCACGCCCAACGGCAGACCCCCGTGGGCGCGGGTCGTCTCGGAGAAGAAGTACGCCTCGCCCTCTCCGATCTCGACACGCGCCGTGACCTCCGGGTCGCCCAGGTCGACGCCCGCCGAGACCGGCAGCAGCGCCGCCCCGAGCGTGCGCTCCACCTCGCGCGCGCTGACGGGAATGCGGTTGCGGTTGCCCACGCGGCGCGCGCGCACGGCGAAGCGTCGGCCGCGCACCCGCTCCCGGAACAGCTCTTCGCCCGCGCTGGTGATCTCCTCCAACCGTGTGGCCGTGCGGCATTCGACCAGCGAGATCGACTGCACGCCGAACACGCGGGCGAGGGCTTCGACGGCGGCCCGGTTGGGGACCTCGACGAAGATGCGGTCGCGCGACACGCGCACGCGGGGAGCCACGCCGGCGGAGCGCAGCGCATCCCTCAGGTTCTGCAGCAGCCGGCCCTGGAAGCGGAAGCGCGTGGCACGCGCCTTGGTGCCCACGTCGCCGGAGAAACGAAGCAGAGCCAGCTGCAGGTCCGGCGCGCCTCCCATGCGGTGGAGGCTACCGAACGCCGCTGGCCAGCGCCGTCGAGGCCGGCGGGCAGCTCGCTACAGTAGCGGCACCGTGGCATTGCCTTCTGCCGAGTCGCTCCGCGCTCTTCTGCTCGATCTCGACGACACCATCCTCGACGATCGCAGCGGAGTGCGCGGAGCCTGGCAGGTGGTGAGCCGCTTCACCAGCTCGCAGGTCCCAGAGCTCGACGAGACCGCTCTGCTGGCCGCGATTGCCGCGGCGACGCGTTGGTACTGGTCCGATGCGGAACGCGAGCGGCGCGGGCGCCTCGACCTGACCAGCGCGCGCACCGCGATCGTCGAGGCCGCGCTCGCGAAGCTCGGTCGGGTGGATCGCCCGCTGGCGGTGGAGGCCGCCCGCAGATACACCGAGCACCGCGACCGGTCCTACCGGCTGGCCGACGGAGCCGTGGCGGCCCTCGAACGCCTGCGCAGCCGCTTCGCTCACATGGCGCTCGTGACCAACGGGGCGGCCGACACGCAGCGCGGCAAGATCGAGCGCTTCAGTCTGGCGGGATTCTTCGACCACATCCAGGTCGAGGGCGAGTTCGGTCTCGGCAAGCCCGAGGCCCGGGTGTACGAGCACGTGATGACGGTGCTGCGCGTCGAGCCGGGGCAGTGCCTGATGGTCGGCGACAACTACCGCGCCGACGTGCTGGGTCCCCTCGCGGTCGGCATGCACGCCGCCTGGATCGACGTCGACGGCAGGGGGCGCACGCCGGTCGAGCCACCGCGCCCCCACGGCATCGTGCGTTCGCTGGCGGAGCTCGCCGACCGGCTCGGCTGCTGAGCCGGAGAGGCGCGTCGTTCAGTTGCAGGCGCGGTAGACCCCTCCGGCCAGCGCGAGCAGCACCCAGAAGGCCATGACCGGCGAGATCCCGCTGCGCTGCGAGAGCTCCTCGCTGTCGGCCTGCTCTTCCAGAGGCGGGGGCATGATGACCTGCCGGGGGGAGCGCTCGCGGGAGGTGCGGCCCCCGCAGTGCAGGCAGGTCCGGGTGCCCACCGGGAAGCTCACGGAGCAGCGCGGGCAGTAGACCTCGAAGGCCGGCGATTGCTGCTTGAACATCGCGAGGCAATGGTACGCGGAATCCCCAGCTCTCGCCTCCGGGGCATCAAGCCCCTCCGCGCGCTTGCCGATCCATTCGGCTCGACTCCGGATTCGCACGACGGCATGAGCGACCTCTCCTCACCCAAAGCCCTCGAACGCGGCGCCAAGCGCCGCTATCGCGTGGAGCTGCTGTGCGAGGCGGGGCCGACCGGGCGCGGGATCGCATACCTCCGCGACGGAGAGCCCGGTCTCCTGGAATGGGGCAGCGTCCGGCACGCGGTCGCCGCCGAGGTGGGCGAGCCCGAGGGCGTCCGCACGATCGTCTTCGACCTGCTGGTCGGGGAGGAAGACGGGGCCTACCGCGTGTGCCGCCTCGACGCCGAGCCCGGCGAGCAGGCCAGGCTGCTGGCGCAGAGCCTGGCGGCGGCGCTGGGTCCGGAGCGGGTGGCCAGCTCGGTCTCCAGCGCGGCGGCCGATGGAGTCCCCGGGCGCTGGTATCCCGACCTCGAGTCCTTCGAGGCGGAGGTTCTCGACTCGATGGTCGGCTGAGCACCCGCCCCGTCGCCGGATTGGATCGCCCTCTCGAGATTCGCTACCAGATTCGCAGCGGTGCCCCGGAGCTCCGGTGGGACCGATCCCCGAGGTGAAAAGGCGCCATGAGCGACAAGCCGCGCCGCCGGGTCGCCGTCGTGGGCGCGACCGGCGTCGCCGGGCAGCAGTTCCTGGTTTCGCTCGACGGCCACCCGTGGTTCGAAGTGGCAGCCCTGGCGGCGAGCCCACGCAGCGCTGGCAAGCGCTACCGGGAGGCGATCACCGGGCCCACGGGCCAGCTCCGTTGGGGCTGCGAGGAGCCGCTTCCCGACGCCTTCGCCTCGCTGACCGTGGACGACGCGCGGGAGCTCGACCTGGGCGGCGTCGATCTGGTCTTCTCGGCGGTGGAGAGCGGGGAGGCCCGGGCGCTCGAGGAGCGGTTCGCCCACCACGTCCCCGTCGTGTCGACCTCGTCCGCCTTTCGCTACGAGGACGACGTTCCCATCCTGGTGCCCGGCGTGAACCTGGAGCACGCGGCGCTGATCAAGCGCCAGCAGCGCGAGCGGGGCTGGAAGGGGTTCGTCGCCCCGATCCCGAACTGCACGGCTTCGGGCCTGGTGATCGCGCTGGCCCCGCTGGCGCGCCGCTTCGGCCTGGAGGCGGTGACCATGACCTCGCTCCAGGCGCTGTCGGGGGCCGGGCGCAGCCCCGGCGTGGTCGGGCTCGACATCCTGGACAACGTGATCCCCTTCATCCCCGAGGAGGAGGAGAAGGTCCAGCGGGAGACGAGAAAGATCCTGGGGCGCCTGGACGGCGAGCGGATCGCCCCCCTCGACATCCCGGTCGCGGCCACCTGCATGCGCGTCGCCGTGCGCGACGGGCACACCGAGAGCGTGTCGGCGGGCCTGGGGCGGGGGGCCAGCCTGGAGGAGGTGGCCGAGGCGATGCGGGCCTTCGGCCGGGAGTTCACCGACCGAGCGCTGCCGTCCGCACCGCCGGAGCTGCTCCAGGTGACCGACGATCCCTACCGCCCCCAGCCGCGGATCGAGCGGCGCCTCCACGACGGGATGACCACGGTGGTGGGGCGGCTGCGCGACGACCCGGTCCTGCGCAACGGCGTGCGCTTCGTACTGCTCTCCCACAACACCAAGATGGGCGCCGCCAAGGGAGCGGTGCTGGTGGCCGAGTACCTCGTGCAGCAGGGTCTGGCGTAGGGGAACCCCTCCGCGTGGCAGGGTCCGGGGAATGCGCCTTGCAAGCGGGTGATCAAGCTTCCACAATGTGCAACCGATTTTCAGGCTCGCGGAATCCGCAAGGATGGGGAATCCGAGGGCGACTCAAGGAGGGGAGGAGTATGGATCGGGGATCCATCTCGCGATGGGCAGTGGTGACGGTCGCCGCGCTCGTTCTGGGCGCGGCCGGGTGTCAGTCGTCGAGCGGTGGGGCCGGGAGCGCGAGCGGCTCCGGGACCGGGAGCGAGTTTCGCGAGGAGCCGGTCCGCTCCACCGGCAGCGACGTGGGCGCTGCGGACGTGCTGCAGCCCGTGTACTTCGACTTCGACAGCTACGGCATCCGCAGGGATGCCAAGTCCGTCTTGAAGCAGAACGCCGGGGCGATCAAGGAGAACGACGGCTGGGGGCGGGTCACCATCGAGGGGCACTGCGACGAGCGCGGGAGCGAGGAGTACAACCTCGCCCTCGGCGAGCGCCGCGCCAACTCGGTTCGCGTGTACCTGGTCGACCTCGGGGTTCCGTCCTCTCGGCTGCGGACGGTGAGCTTCGGTGAGGCGAAGCCGGCGGTGATGGGGCACGACGAGTCCGCCTGGCGCTACAACCGGCGCTCGAACTTCGCGGCCAGCCGCTAGCCCGCCGCGAACAGGG
>JAZFWH010000394.1:0-5796 GCA_036482635.1 Myxococcota bacterium | reverse complement strand
TCGGGCGTGGTCCAGACCAGCCCTTCGGGGTCCTCGCCGCCGAGATCGCGTCTGGCGAGCTCGCGCCAGGCGTGCAGATCTGCCCGGCTCCTGCGACCTGCGCTCATCCTCGGCCTCGCGAATTCAGCGTGGGATTGCCAACCATAGCTGTCTCCCGGCCACGCAGCACGCTGCGCGCGTCCGCTTGCCGCTACATCGAGCGGCGATAGCGCCCGCCCACGGCGAAGAGCGCTTCGGAGATCTGCCCCAGGCTGGCGACCTTTGCGGTCTCCATGAGTTCGCTGAAGACGTTGCCACCCGCCAGCGCCACCTCTTGCAGCCGACGCAGCGCCTGCGGCGCGCGCTCGCGCTGCCGCTCCTGGAAGGCGCGCAGGTTGGCCAGCTGCGCCCGCTTCTCTGCTTCGCTGGAGCGCATCAGCTCCCGAACGGGGGGCTGCGCCTCCGGGTGTGGGTTCTCGAAGATGTTCACGCCGACGATCGGTAGATCGCCGGAGTGCTTCAACGACTCGTAGTGCAGACTCTCGTCCTGGATCCTTCCACGCTGGTAGACGGTCTCCATCGCCCCCAGCACACCGCCCCGCGCGGAGAGCCGCTCGAACTCGCGGAGCACGGCCTCCTCGACTGCGTCGGTGAGCTGCTCGATGGCGTAGGACCCCTGTAGGAGGTTCTCATTGCGCGCCACGCCCAGCTCGCGGTTGATGATCAGCTGAATGGCCATGGCGCGTCGCACCGACTCTTCGGTGGGCGTGGTCACCGCTTCGTCGTAGGCGTTGGTGTGCAGGCTGTTGCACTGGTCCTGAAGGGCCATCAGCGCCTGCAGCGTCGTGCGGATGTCGTTGAAGGCCATGTCTTGTGCGTGTAGCGAACGGCCCGAGGTCTGGATGTGGTACTTGAGCTTCTGGCTGCGCTCCGACGCGCCGTAGCGCGCGCGGATGGCCACGGCCCAGATGCGCCGGGCCACGCGGCCGATGACGCTGTACTCGGCATCCAACCCGTTGCTGAAGAAGAAGGAGAGGTTGGCTGCGAAGTGATCGATCGCCATGCCGCGCGCGGCGTAGTACTCACAGTAGGTGAAGCCGTTGGCCAGGGTGAAGGCGAGCTGGGTGATCGGGTTCGCGCCGGCTTCGGCGATGTGGTAGCCGGAGATCGACACCGAGTAGAAGTTCCGCACCTGGTGCTCGATGAAGTACTCCTGGATGTCTCCCATCATCTTGAGCGCGAACTCGGTCGAGAAGATGCAGGTGTTCTGGGCCTGGTCCTCCTTGAGGATGTCGGCCTGCACCGTGCCGCGCACGCGCTGGAGCACGTCGGCGCGAATCCGCGCGTACGTGTCCGCGTCGACCACCTCGTCCCCGGAGACGCCGAGCAACGCCAGGCCCAGCCCGTCGTGCCCCGCCGGCAGGTCCCCGCCGTAGCTCGGCAGCGCGCGTCCCCGGAGCTCCCCGCGCACCCCCTCGAGGCGACCCGTCTCGCGCAGGTGCTTCTCCACGGCCTGGTCGATCGCCGCGTTGAGGAAGAACGCCAGGATCGCCGGAGCGGGCCCGTTGATGGTCATGGAGACAGAGGTCGAGGGCTGGCTCAGGTCGAAGCCCGAGTAGAGCTTCACGGCGTCTTCGACGCTACAGATCGACACGCCGGAGTTGCCCACCTTGCCGTAGACGTCGGGCCGTTCGGCGGGGTCGCGCCCGTAGAGGGTCACGCTGTCGAACGCCGTGGACAGGCGCGCCGCCGGCTGGCCGGCGCAGAGATAGTGGAAGCGCCGGTTCGTCCGCTCCGGACCGCCCTCCCCCGCGAACATCCGCGTCGGGTCCTCGCTCTCGCGCTTGAAGGGGAACACCCCGGCGGTGAACGGGAAGCGGCCGGGTGTGTTCTCGAGGCGGAGGTAGCGGACCAGCTCGCCCCAGTCCTCGCCGCGGGGCAAGGCGACCTTCGGCAGCCTCGTCTGCGCGAGGGTGGTGGCGAAATTGTCCACGCGGATGCGCTGGCCGCGCACCTCGTACTCCTGCGTGTCGGCCGCGTACCTCTGCACGGTCTCGGGCCAGGCGGTCAGCGCCTCGCGCGTCTCGTCGCCGATTGCGTCCAGCGCGCTGTTGTAGTGCTCGCCCAGCGCCCGCACCGCGGGATCCTCGCTCTCGGCGAGCTGCGCCTCGGCGACGGGACGCGCATTGACGACGCCCGGAACGCCGAGGCCGCGCAGCGCGCGGGCCAGCGCCCAGGCGTCGCTGGCGCGCTCGGCCTCGGCTTCTGTGTCGGCGCGCCAGCTGCGTACCGCTCCGGCGATCTCGGCCAGGTAGCGGCTGCGGGCCGGCGGGATCAGGGCGGCGCTCCCTTCGACCGCTGCTTCTGCCCGCTCCGCCTCGGGCTCGGCGCGCCGCTCGGTCGCCTCGCCGGGCCCGAACAGCCGCTCGCGCAGCGCCGCGTAGAGGCGGCCGGTGCCGGGGTCGTTCCAGCACCGCGCGATGGTGGGGAAGACCGGCAGCGCGTCGTCGCCCAGGTCGAACTGCGCGTGATTGCGCTTCCACTGCTTGCGCACGTCGCGCAGCGCGTCCTCGGCACCGCGTCGGTCGAACTTGTTGAGCACCGTGAAATCGGCGAGATCGAGCATGTCGATCTTCTCGAGCTGGGAGGGCGCGCCGTAGTCGGGCGTCATCACGTAGACGGAGATGTCGACCAAGTCGACGATCTCCGAGTCGCTCTGGCCAATGCCGGCCGTCTCCACCAGGATCAGATCGAAATCGGCCGCCTGCAGCACCTGCACGGCGTTCGCGACCGCGCGCGAGAGCGCCAGGTGGGCCCGACGCGTGGCCAGCGAGCGCGTGAAGACCCCCGGTCCGTGGATCGCGTTCATGCGGATGCGATCGCCGAGCAGCGCGCCACCGGAGCGGCGACGGGACGGATCGACCAGCAGCAGGCCCACGCTGCGCTCCGGGAAGTCCAAACGGAAGCGCCGCACCAGCTCGTCCACCACGCTCGACTTGCCCGAGCCGCCGGTGCCCGTGAAGCCGACCACTGGCGCCGGCGGCCGCTTGCGTCGACCGCGCAGCGGCTCGAGCAGGCGCGCCGCCGCGCCGCCCTCGTCGCCAGCCTCGGCCTCCAGCCAGGTGATCAGCCGAGCCACGGCCCGGGGATCCGTCGGGGCGAGCCGCGCGACCTCGTCGCCGACGCACTCGATCGTGCGCTGGGCGCAGTCGTCGAGGATCGTCCGGACCATGCCCTCGAGACCCAGCGCGCGACCGTCCTCGGCGCCGAAGATGCGCGTCACGCCGTAGTCCTGGAGCTCGCGGGCCTCCTGCGCGGTGATCGTGCCGCCGCCGCCCCCGTAGACGCGCACATTGTCGGCGCCGCGCTCGCGCAAGCTGTCCACCAGGTAGCGGAAGAACCCCATGTGGCCGCCCTGGTAGGAGGAGACGGCCACCGCGTGGGCGTCCTCCTGGACCGCGGCATCGGCGATCTCGGCGACGGAGCGGTCGTGGCCCAGGTGGATCACCTCGGCACCCTGCGACTGGAGCACCCGCCGCACGATGTTGATGGCCGCGTCGTGCCCGTCGAACAGCGAGGCCGCCGTCACCACGCGCACCCGCTCCGGCGGGCGATGCAGCGCCGCCACCCGCGCCGATTCCACCGTCATTCCTCCGGCCGCTCCCCGTCGATCCGCCCCGCCACGCGCGCGCGGTAGCTCTCGATCTCGCCGCGCAGCGTGACCAGCTCGCCGATGCGCGCGCCGAGCTCCCCGAGGTGCCGTCCCAGCAGCTCCTCGAGCCGCTGCAGCATGGCGCGCGTCGAGCCTCCGATGGCGTACACCGCGTTCAGCTCCTTGATCTCAGCGAGCGTCAGCCCCAGCGCCTTGAGCCGCTGGATGAAGTGCACGCGCTCGAGCTCGTCGGCCCCGTAGACGCGCCGCCCGCCCGCCCGCCGCCGCACACCGGGCAGCAGGCCCAGCTCCTCGTAGTAGCGCAGCGTACGGGCCGAAAGGCCCGTTCTCTCACGCACTTCGGCGATCGGAAGCAGCGCCTCGGCGGCCGGTGTTTGCCAGTTCACGTAAACTGGCTAGCAGGTCGGGCCCCCCGGCGTCAACCCCCAGCGCCGCCCGGGCTGCCCGCGGTGCTACAAGGCCCCTGAGATGCCCCTCGCACCCCGCTGGCGCCGCCTTCCGCTGATCCTGCTCGCGCTGGCGGGCCTGGCCCTGGCCGGGCCGCGGGGGGCCGCCGCGCAGGCCCCGGTCCGGGGGGATGCACCGGTCACCCGCTCGATTCCGGCGGGCTCGCTGGCAGCGCCGCCGATCTCGCGCGGCTTCGTCACGCTGGCACGGGTGAGCGGGGGCAAGAGCGCGATCGCCGTGTGCGGCCTCGCCCTGCTCGTCTGGGGTGCGGCCCTGCGCCGGGTCGGGCGCCCCGACGCCCTCCAGCGGCTGCGCGATGGGCTCCTGCTGGCGCTGGGCGCTGTGGGGGGGCTGGCCTGGTGGAACTTCCTGGCGTTCCACTACCCGGGCTTCCAGCACCCCGCAGACACCTACCACTACTACATCGGCGCCAAGTACTTCCCCGAGCTCGGCTACACCCGGCTCTACGAATGCACGGCCCTCGCTGACGCGCGGGCGGGTCTGTCCGAGCAGGTCGCCGCGCGGCGCATCCGCGACCTGGAGACGAACCGGCTCGGGTCGACCGCGGCCGTGCTCGGGGATCCCGCCCGGTGCACCGGGCACTTCTCCCCCCCGCGCTGGCAAGCCTTCCAGCGCGACATCGCCTGGTTCCGGGGGCGGGTGCCGGCGCGGCGCTGGCGGCTCGCCCAGGTCGACCACGGTTACAACGCCACCCCCGCCTGGGGAATGGCGGGGAGCCTGCTGGCCCGCACCGGCCCGGCCTCGGACCGCCAGCTGCTGGCCCTGGCGCTGCTCGATCCGCTGTTGCTGCTGGCGATGTGGGGCAGCTGGCTGTGGGCCTTCGGCTGGCGGGCGACCTGCATCGCGCTGCTGTTCTGGGGCACCAACCACTTCGCGCCCTTCGGCTGGACGGGAGGGGGATACCTGCGTCAGGACTGGCTCGTCGCCGCGATCGTCGCGATCTGTCTGCTGCGCCGGGGCCACCCGGCGGCGGGGGGCTTCCTGCTCACCTACGCCGGCTTCCTGCGCGTGTTTCCGGGATTGATCGTGGTGGCGATCGGGTTGGGCGCCGGTCTGCACGCGTGGCGGCGGCGGCAGCTCGCCCTACCGGAGCCGCTGCGGCGCTTCGCGCTGGGCTGCGCGCTGGCGGTGGCGCTCGTGCTGCCGCTCTCCGTCCTGAGCGCGGGTGGGCTGGGGGCGTGGGCCGATTTCGTCGAGAACAGCCGCATCCACCTGAGCACGCCACTGCGCAACCACGTGGGCCTGCGCACAGTGCTCTCCTACGACCCGGCCGGTCGCTCGTCCCTCACCCGCGACGCGTCGCTCGAGGACCCCTATGCGCCCTGGAAGGAGCAGCGCCGCGCGGTCTTCGCCGGCCGCCGCGTCCTGTTCTGGGGGTTGGTGCTGGGCTTCGTCGTCCTGCTCGCGCGCGCGGCCGAGGGGCGGGAGCTCTGGGTCGCCGCGGCCCTGGGGATCGGGTTGATCCCGATCGCGACGGAGCTCACCAGCTACTACTACGGCGTCCTGTTCGGCTGCGCTGCGCTCTGGCTGCGGCGCGAGTCGGTGGGGATCGCCCTGTGCGCGCTGTCGGCGCTCACCTGGCTGATCGCGGACCGCTGGCACTGGTACGACGAGATCTTCACCTGGAGCAGCCTGGCCGCAGTCGCCTTCGCCGTCTTCGCCGCGGCCGTCTTCGC
>JAZFWH010000393.1:0-3972 GCA_036482635.1 Myxococcota bacterium | reverse complement strand
CCCACCCAGAAGCGCAGCTCGGCCTGGGCGTGCTCGGAATCGATGTCCGAGAGCTCGATCGCACCGATCAGTCCGGCCGATTCGCGTCGCTCGATCGCGAAGTGGAACGAGCGGCCGATGCGAAACGAGCACGCCTGCCCCGCGATCCAGGCCTTGGCGGCGTCGAGGGAGTAGGGATGGGGAATCGAGATCAGCGTGTCGACGATCTCGCGCGCACTGCCCAGGCGCTGCACGGCCGGGGCGTCCTCCGCCAGGAACGGCCGCAGCCGCAGTCGCTCCGTCTCCAGCGTCGGTTGTTGTCGGCGCATTGTCACCAGGGCGAACTCCCTCGGCTCATGGCAGTCAGCTCAGGCAGCTCGTTTGCCGACGGCGCGAATCGCGCAAAGGCTGGACAATCAAGGGCTATCGGGTTTCCTTCGGCCCGACTTTAGGAGCCTGAGCACACTCCGGCGAGACGTTTCGGCAGCAGCGCCGCGGGCTCGCCGCGGCGGCGTTGACACGCCTTGCCGGTGCTCGGAGACTGGGTCGCCGGAGGTGCGTTCAATGGGCTGGGATCTGGTGATTCGCGGTGGGCGCGTGGTCGACGGGACGGGCATGCGCCCCTTCAGCGCGGATGTCGCCATTGCCGGCGGCCGCATCGCCCGCCTGGGCCGGGTCGCCGAGCGGGGCGCGCGGGAGATCGACGCAGACGGCTGCTGGGTGACGCCCGGCTTCATCGACGTGCACACCCACTACGACGTCCAGCTCGATTGGGACCCGCTGGCGACGCCCTCCTCCTGGCACGGCGTGACCTCGGTCGTGGCGGGCAACTGCGGCTTCACGCTAGCGCCGGCGAAGCCCGAGGACGTCGACTGGCTGGCCGGCATGCTGTCGCGCGTCGAGGGCATGTCGCGCGCGGCCCTCAAGGAGGGCCTGCGCTTCCGCGGGGGCAGCTTCGGCGATTACTGGAAGCGCTTCGAGGGCGCGCTCGGCATCAACGTGGGCTCCTACGTGGGGCACTGTGCGGTGCGCCGCTTCGCGATGGGCGACGCTGCCTCCGAACGCGAGGCCAGCGCCGACGAGATCGCCAGCATGAAGCAGCTCGTGCGCCAGTCGATGCGCGAGGGCGCGCTGGGCTTCTCGACCTCACAGATCGCCGTCCACGTGGGCGAGGACGGCCGCGAGGTGCCCTCGAACCACGCGTCGGCCCAGGAGATCGTCGAGCTCGCTTCGGTGCTGGCCGAGTTCGACCGCGGCGCCATCGCGATCATTCCGCGCAGCTTCAGCCAGGGCTACGACGAGGCGGACCGCCGCCTGTTGCGCGAGCTCTACCGGGTCTCGGGCCGCCCCATCGAGCTCAACATCCTGGTTCCGAATCCGCATCACCCGATGGGCTGGCAGGCCACCTTGGACTTCTGCCGCGAAGCCGCCGAAGAGGGCATCCGACTCCACCCGCAGTTCACCACCAACCACCTCGAGCTCCACCTCAAGCTCGGCGACACCTTCGTATTCGACGAGATGCCCCACTGGCGCGAGGTGCTCACCCTGCCGGAGCCCGAGCGCTCCGCGCGCCTGCGCGAGCCGACGCTGCGCGCCGCGCTGCGCGCCGAGTTCGACGACCCGGCGAGCCGCGCGGTGAGCTTCGAGTGGGACGGCCTCGAGGTCGAGGCCGTGCGCGACCCCGCCTACCAGGACCGCGTGGGCCGCAGCGTGACGGAGCTCGCCGCCGAGCGGGGCGGCGCCGACCCGCTCGACGTCTTCCTCGACGTCTCCCTCGACGAGGAGCTCGAGACCTGCTGGCAGACGCGGCTGGGCGATCTGGCGCGCAAGTTCATCGCCCACGTCGTCGAGACCTCCGTCGCCGATCCGCTGGTCATGCCCGGCTCGAGCGACGGCGGCGCCCACCTGGCCTCGTTCACCGGCGCCGACTACACCACGCGCCTGCTGACCGACTGGGTGCCCGGCACCCTTAGCCTCGAGCACGCCGTCTGGCGCAACACCTTGATGCCGGCCAGCGTGCACGGCCTGGTCGACCGCGGGCTGCTCCGCGAAGGGGCGTGGGCCGACGTGCTCGTGATCGACCCCGCTCGCCTGAAGGCGCACCGCGCCAGACTGGCAGACGACTTTCCGGCGGGAACACAGCGCTACGTCGTCGAGTCCGAGGGCTACGTGGCGACGCTGGTCAACGGCCAGCTGCTGCTCGAGGAGGGCCGGCACACGGGCGCGCTGCCGGGCCACGTGCTCGCCTGAGACGCAGCCGGCTTCGATAAATTCTCGCGTGATTTCAAACAGTTGACGAGTGTATTTGCCGGTTGCGAAGCGCACCGTCGGGCCCGCGCAGCCGGCCGCGCCGGACGCGCGCCACAGCTCGGGCGGATCCCGGACGATAAGCGACCTCGGAGCAGACACGGGCGTGGGCGGCAACATTCTCTATATCGACGACGAGAACCAGCTCCCGGCGGGCTTCGAGGAAGAGCTATCGGCCGCGGGGTACAACCTGCTCCACGCCTCCGACCCCGACCAGGCGCTCATGCTGGTACGGGTCGAGGAAATCGATCTCGTGCTGATGGAGGTGATGCTCACCACCTGCAACGGGATGGCCCTGATGGAGGAGATCCGCTCGTACGGAGGCTGGCCCGCCGAGGTACCCATCATCGTCCTCACCCAGGGCGAGCGCTCTCCGGAGCTCTACGGCGGCTCGCTCGAGCTGGGGGCGAAGGAGTTCCTCACCAAGCCCGTGCTGAAGGCCGAGCTGCTGGAGAGCGTGCTGCAGTTCGCGGGCGTGCAAGCGGAGCCGGCGGCCGTCGATCCCGCGCAGTCGGGCAGCGCGCCGGCCGGCGAGGCCGCACTCACCGGCGACTTGGACGACAACCCGATCTCGGAGGTCCTGCACCGCCTGCGCCAGGACGCGGCGAGCGGCGTCCTGACCGCGACGCAGGAGGAGAACAAGCGGGCCGTCGAGCTGCGCAACGGCTCTCCCGTGGCCATCAGCTCCAGTGGAGACGTCGAGGCGCCCGAGGCGTTTCTCGTACGCCGGGGCCTCATCACCGAGAAGCAGCGCAAGGCGGTGAAAAAGCGCGTGGCCGCCGGAGAGGGTGGTAGCGGCCAGATACTCGTCGCGATGGGCGCCCTCTCCGAACAGGACTTGAGCACCGCGCTCTGCGAGCGGGCCGAGGAGCAGCTCCTCCAGACCTTCCGCTGGACGTCGGGCTACTTCCGCTACTTCCCCGGCAAGCAGCTCAAGGCGGAGAGTGCCCTCGAGATCGACCGCAACCCGGCGGAGCTCCTCTTCGAGGGAGCGCTCCACTGGTCCCCGGAGCGGTCGGTGGCACACGCGCTGCGCGAACGCTCTTCCCTGTTCGTCTCTACGGTGGACGAGCCGCCCTGCGATCGGGCGAACCTCGAGCTCTCGTCCTCGCAGAGGGTCTTCTTCGAACACATGTACGGCGATCGAAGCGTCCAGGAGGTGCTCGATGCCGGCGAGCTGGACGAGCGCACCCTCTACGGCCTGTTCGTCGCGGGGCTGCTCTTGCTCCACGAGGAGCCGGTGGTAATGCTGCTCGACGAGCTGGCGACGGACACGCCACCGCGCAGCTCGAAGCCGCAGCCCCCGGTACCGTCCGAGCGAGAGCCCGCGAAGCCGCAGCCCCCGGCGCGCGCCGACCAGCCCGCGGAGCCGCCGGAGCGAGCGCCCGCGGAGCCGCTCCCCGATTTCCTGGAGCCACCCTCGCAGGCGGCGCAGCCCCTGGCAGCGCCGGCGGAGGAGCCGCTGCCCTTCATCGAGCCCTCGGTGCTGTCCCGCGTGAGCCCGCAGCTCGCGCCCACGACTCCCCCGCCCGCCGAAGTCGAGCCCATCGGGGTCGCCTTGGAAGAAGAGCACGCCCTGGCCGAGCTCACCAGCTTCTGCGAGCGCATCCGCTCCCAGGACGACTTCGACGCGCTGGGCATCTCCGAGGAGGCCTCCGACGAGGAGGTCGGCGTCGCCCACCGGGC
>JAZFWH010000392.1:0-3123 GCA_036482635.1 Myxococcota bacterium | reverse complement strand
TGCGCACTTCGTTCCCAGCGCGGTCGACGCACTGATCTCGCGGTCCGAGTTCTACACCGCCTACACGCCCTACCAGGCCGAAATCAGCCAGGGGACGCTGCAGGCCGTCTTCGAGTGGCAGACCATGATCTGCGGCCTGACGGGGCTCGAGGTCGCGAATGCGTCGATGTACGACGGCGCCTCCGCGACGGCCGAGGCCGCCCTGATGGCCATGCGCACGACCCGGCGCTCGCGCGTCGTGATGGCGAATGCGCTGCACCCGCACTACCGCGACGTGGTGCGAACCTATCTCGGCGGACTGGGGGCGGAGATCGTCGAGGCGGCCCGCGCGACCGACGGCCGCACCGCACCGCTCGCCGACCTGGTCGATGACGCCACCGCCTGCGTGATCCTCCAGCAGCCCAACTTCCTCGGGGCGGTCGAGGACCTCGCGACCGCTGCCGAGGCCGCCCAGGCGCGGGGCGCCCGACTGGTGATCGCGGTCACCGAGGCCCTCTCGATGGCGCTGCTCGAGGCGCCGGGGCGGCTCGGCGCCGACATCGTCTGCGGCGAGGCCCAGAGCTTCGGCGTGCCGATGTCGCTCGGCGGACCGCATCTCGGCTTCATCGCAGCGCGCCAGAAATTCGTGCGCCAGCTGCCCGGGCGGCTGGTGGGCGAAACCGTCGACAGCGAGGGCCGGCGCGGCTACGTGCTCACCCTCGCCACGCGCGAGCAGCACATCCGCCGCGAGCGCGCGACGTCGAACATCTGCACCAACCAGGGACTCTGCCTGCTGATGGCCACCGTCTACCTCTCGCTGCTGGGTCCCGTCGGGCTGCGCCGGCTGGCGGAGATCAACCTGGCCAAGGCGGAGTACGCCAAGACGCGGGTGCGTGAGACGCCGGGCCTCTCGCTACCGCTGGCGGCGCCGACCTTCAACGAGTTCGTCGTGGGTCTGAGCGGGCCCGCAGAGCAGGCGCTCGAGCGCGCGCTGAGCGACGCCGTGATCGGCGGTCTCGATCTCGCCGCCCACGCGCCGGATCTCGGGCCCGCCGTGCTGGTCTGCACCACCGAGCTGGCGAGCCGCGAGTCGATCGACCGGCTCGTCGCCGCGCTGGCGGGGAGCCCGGCGTGACGCCCCCGACGCACCGCACGCGGGTGGGCAACACGGGCAACGGCTTCGCCTACGAGGAACCGCTCGTCTTCGAGAAGAGCCGCCCGGGTCGGGACGGCTACTCGCTGCCGGAGCTGGACGTGCCCGCGGCGGACCCGGCGCGGACACTGCCCAGGGGTCACGTACGCGACGAGCTCCCCGGCCTGCCGGAGCTCTCCGAAGTGGATGTCGTCCGCCACTTCACGCGCCTCTCGACCTGGAACGCGTCGGTCGATCTGGGGCTCTACCCGCTCGGATCCTGCACCATGAAGTACAACCCGAAGCTCAACGAGCAGATCGCGCGTCTGCCGGGCTTCGCGAACGCCCATCCGTTGCAGCCGGTCGCCCTCCAGCAGGGCTTCCTGCAGCTGTGCTGGGAGCTCGAGCAGCTGCTGGCCGAGGTGAGCGGCATGGACCGCGTGACGCTCCAGCCCGCGGCCGGTGCCCAGGGCGAGCTGGCGGGCATCATGATGATCCGCGCCTATCACGAGCAGCGGGGCGAGCGCCGCAGCAAGGTCCTGGTCCCCGACTCGGCCCACGGCACGAACCCGGCGAGCGCGGCGCTCAACGGCTACCAGATCGTCTCCCTCCCCTCGGACGAGGACGGGCTGTTGCACCCCGAGCCCGTGGAGCGCGCGATGAACCAGGACGTGGCGGCGCTGATGATCACCAACCCCAGCACGCTGGGGCTCTTCGAGGAGCACCTGGCGCGGATCTGCGAGATCGTCCACTCCCGGGGCGGCCTCGTCTACGGGGACGGCGCGAACCTGAATGCGCTGCTCGGCATCACCCGGCCGGGCGATCTCGGCATCGACGTGATCCACATCAACCTGCACAAGACCTTCTCGACGCCCCACGGCGGCGGTGGGCCGGGGTCGGGTCCGGTGGCGGTGAAGAACATTCTCGCGCCCTTCCTGCCGATCCCGGTGATCCGCAAGCTCGGCCGCACCGAGGGCGAGGGCTTCACCCTCGACTACGAGTTCCCCCACTCGATCGGCCGGCTCCACGCCAACTACGGCAACGTGGGGATGCTGGTGCGGGCCTACGCCTACCTTCGCTCGCTCGGTCCCGATGGCCTGCGCCGCTGCGCCGAGATGGCCGTGCTCAACGCCAACTACCTGCTGGCGCGGCTGCGCGACGTCTACCACGTGCCCTACGATCGCCCGGTCATGCACGAGTGCGTGCTCTCGGACCACGAGCTCGAGGATACCGGCGTCACCACGCTGGACATCGCGAAGCGGCTGATCGACTACGGCTACCACCCCCCCACGGTCTACTTCCCGCTGATCGTCCACGGAGCGATCATGATCGAGCCCACCGAGAGCGAGAGTCTCGAGGGCCTCGATCGCTTCGTGGAAGCCCTGCGCGCAATCGCGCAGGAGGCCCGCGAGGATCCGGAACTCGTGCGCACGGCGCCCCACCACACGCGCCGCTCGCGTTTCGACGAGACCCGGGCCGCCCGCCAACCGGTGCTCCGATGGCAACCCGCGCCGCGCACCTGATCCGGCTCACCGCCCTGGCGGTGGTGGCCGCCTGCGTCCAGGACGACGGCGGCCGCTTCAATCCGATCAAGGATTTGACGACGGTCAGCGTGGACGAAGAGCGCGAGATCGGTCTGCGATTCGATCGCGAGATCCGCAAGCACGTCGAGGTGATCAACGACCCGGTGGTGGCGGGGTTCATCAACGACCTCGGGCAGGAGATGGTGCGGACGATCGAGCCGCAGCCGTTCATCTACCGCTTTCGCGTCATCAACGACCCCTCCCTCAACGCGTTCGCGGTGCCGGGCGGGTACATCTACTTCCACAGCGGCACGGTGCTCGCCGCCGGCAGCATCGACGAGCTGGCCGGGGTGTTGGGTCACGAGATCGGCCACGTGAAGGCGCGCCACTTCGCCCGCATGCAGCAGAAGACCCAGATTCCCGATCTGCTCGCCGGCCTGGCCGGCATGGCGGCTGCCGTCGCGGCGGAGGAGCCGGGCCTGCTGGTGG
>JAZFWH010000391.1:0-7561 GCA_036482635.1 Myxococcota bacterium | reverse complement strand
AATACCTCTTTTTCGCGCGGGCGAACGCCTTCGACAACTCGCTTCGTTAGCTTCGCCACTTGTCGATCCTCCCCGCGTCGCTGCGAGCTTCCCGGAAGCATTACGGAAGCATCCGGAAGCAAAATCGAGCGTAGGTCCTCGTGCTCAAGGGTAGCGATGGAACCGAGATAATGCTCACGAAAACGTGTAGTTAGAGCACTCAAGCGTAGACGGGCGAGGATGGGTGTAATTCATGGCACGGGACTGCAAATCCCTGATCCCCGGTTCGAATCCGGGCGCCGCCTCCCTCACCTCCGCTGCCACGGCCGGGCGAGCGCGCGTCGGGGCGCGCTGCGCGAGCCGTTCAACGGCCGGTCGGCGAGTCGAAGGCCAGCCGCGGCGGCTCGTCGACGCCCTCGTCGCGCAGGCGCAGGGCGCGGTCCAGGCGCGCCGCGGCCTGGATCAGCCCCAGGTGGCTGAAGGCCTGGGGCGTGTTGCCCAGCGGGGCGCCGCTGCTCGGATCCACCTCCTCGGCGAACAGCCCCAGGTGGTTGGCCGCCGAGAGGTGGTTGTGGAAGACCTCGAGCGCCTCGTCCAGGTCGCCCGCCAGGGCGAGCGCCTCGGCCAGCCAGAAGCCGCACAGCACGAATCCGCCCTCGGCGCTCGCGATGCCGTCGCCGGTCTTGTAGCGGCGCAGGAAGCGACCCTCGCCGAGCTCCTGGATCACGCGCTTGATGGTGCGGTGCACGCGCGGATCCCGCGGCGGCAGGAAGTCGTAGATCGGCAGCAGCAGCAGGGTGGCGTCCACGTCCTGGCCCCCGTACTCGCGCACGAAGGTCCCGCTGGCGGAGTCGTAGCCCCGCTGGAAGATCTCCGCGAACAGCCGCTCCCGGGCCTGGCGCCAGGTGCGCTGGTAGCGGTCGCCCCCGAAGAGCGGCGCGAGGTGGAGCGCGCGGTCCAGCGCCACCCAGGTCATGAGCTTCGAGTGGACGTGGTGGCGAGGCTCCGAGCGCGGCTCCCAGATGCCGTGATCGGGCTCCTTGGCCTGCTCGATGGCCCGGTTCACGAGCTTGCGGATCTGGCGCCACAGGCCCAGACCCAGCGTGCCTCCCGCCTGCTCGTGCAACGAGGCCGCGTCGAGCAGTGGACCGACGATGTCGTGCTGGGTCTGCAGGCGCGCGGCGTTGCCCAGCCGCACGGGTCCGATCCCGCGGTGCCCCGACAGGTGCTCGAGGAGCGTCTCGTCGGGCACGTCCCCGCCATCGATCGTGACCATCAGGTCGAGCTTGCCTCGAACCTGCACGTTGTCGCGTACGAAGTGGAAGAAGCCGCGCGCCTCCTCCGGGTAGCCGATCAGGTTCATGGCACGGATCGCCATGGCGCTGTCGCGGGTCCACGAGAAGCGGTAGTCCCAATTGCGGTCGCCGCCCGCCGAGACGGGCAGGCTGGTGGTGGGGGCCGCCACCATCGCCCCGGTCGGGGCGTATTGGAGGATCTTCAGCATCAGGGCGGAGCGCTGGACGTCGTGGCGCCAGGGACCGTCGTAGTCGAGGCGCGCCGCCCAGGAGCGCCAGAAGCGCCGGGTGGCGCGCAGGTGGTCGAAGGGGCGGTGCGCGGCGATCTTCTCCGGGCGCTTGGCGCGCCAGTTGAGGATCGTCCACAAGCGCTGCCCCGCGCGCATGGTGAAGCGGGCGGCCGCGCCGCCCTCGGGGCACGGCTGGAAGCGGATTCCCGCCCCGATCGAGAGGGACATGCGCTCGCCGTTCGGGCCCTCGGCCGCGACTCCCTCCTCCGCCGGCTCGACCCGCGTTTCGCCCCGCCCGTAGTCGAAGCGCGGATCGAAGACGACCTCCATCTCCAACGAGCCTTCGCGCACCTCCAGCAGGCGGTGGAGCTCGTGGAACGCCGAGCGGGGGTCGCCGTTCCACGGCATGTAGTCGGTCAGCACCACGACACCGTGATCCGGCTCGCGGAACAGCGTCTGGAGCACGTTGGTGGACGTGTCGTAGGCCTGAAGGCTCTGGTAGGTCGCCGCGGCGGGCGAGACGCGGAAGCGTCCGCCGCGCCGCGGGTCGAGCAAGGCGCAGAATACGCTGGGCGAGTCGAAGCGGGGCAGACACAGCCAGTCGACCGAGCCGTCGATGCCGATCAGCGCGCAGGTGAAGCCATCGCCGATGGCCCCGTGCTGTCCCTCCGCAAGGGGTTTGCGGTCGACTGTGAACCAGTCCGCGATTCGACGCGATGCCGTGTAGATGTCCACGCGCTGACCTCGGGGGGCGAGCGGGATTCAGCCCACCGAAAGCACCGTCGTATTCTCGCGCTCCGCCCCCGGGTCGAGGCGCCGCCCCTTGGGATCGAACAGCCGGAAGTGCGACAGGTTCTTGCGGTGGAGGAAGGCCTGGAGGGACACGCCGAGCACGCCGATCCCGTAGCGGACGGATCGGCTGAAGTTGATCGAGGATGCCTCCTCGAAGTAGGCCGCCGGACAGCTCACCTCGCCGATCTCGAAGCCCGACAGCAGGATCTGGGCGAGCATCTGGTTGTCGAAGACGAAGTCGTCCGAATTCTCGAGGAGCGGAAGCGCCTCGAGCACGGAGCGTGAGAACGCGCGGTAGCCGGTGTGGTACTCGGAGAGCTTCGCGCCGCACAGCAGGTTCTGGGCGGCGGTGAGGAAGCGGTTCGCCACGTACTTGTAGCGCGGCATGCCGCCGGCCAGGGCGCGGCCTCCGAGCACGCGGGAGCCGAGCACCGCGTCGAAGGGGCCGTCGGTGATCAGGCTGATCATCGCGGGGATGAGCTTCGGCGTGTACTGGTAGTCGGGGTGAAGCATGACCACCACATCGGCGCCGAGGCGCAGCGCTTCCGTGTAGCAGGTCTTCTGGTTCGCGCCGTAGCCGCGGTTCTCGTGATGAACCAGGGTGTGGAGTCCCAGGCGCTTGGTGATCTGCACGGTCTCGTCGTCGCTCGCGTCGTCGGTGACGACCACCTCGTCCACGAGGTCGAGGGGGATCTCCTCGTAGGTGCGGCGAATGGTCTTCGCCGCGTTGTAGGCGGGCATCACGACCACGATCTTCTTGTCGTGGAACACGGCGGATCGCTCCCCCTTTTCTCCCTCGCCGCAGCTAGACTGGGCGAAATCGACGGCCCGGGTGGCGAAATCGGTAGACGCGGGCGACTTAAAATCGCCTGGCCAACGGCCATGCAGGTTCGAATCCTGCCCCGGGCACCCGTCGCCCCGCCGCGCGCGCCGGCTCGCTGCGGGGCGGTTCCACCGACCGAGCCGCCTATTCTCGAAACGCGTCGATCGCCGTGGGGCCGAGGGCCGATCTGCGTACGACCGCGCGGACCTCGTCGGCTTCCAACAGCTCCTCCAATGCGTCGCGGTCGAGCAAGGTGGTGCGCTGATACCCGAGCGCGGGTAACTGCAGCTCGAGGCGGTAGATCTCGCGCGGAGTCTGAAAGACCCGGCGGATTCGGAGGTTCGCTCCCCCTCCACCTTCGAGGATCTCGCTGCGCAGAGAGTCGAGGATGAGCCGCACCCGTCGGTCGCTGCGCACGATCGGGTCAAGGAACGTGTCAATCTCACGACCCCGGTTCGCAATCTTGAAGGTTCCGCGCTGCCTCATGCCGGGTGAAAGAATACCCGCAACAACGAGCCCCCTTCAATGGGGCCCTTCGAGGCCCTGCGCCCGAGCTCGAGCGGGCGCTCAGCGCTCCGTGCTGGAACCCCCGCTCGGCTTCTCCTCGCCGCCGATGAACCTCTCGAGTTCCGACAACTGCTCGCTGCCCCCGATGAATTCGATCCCCACACCCGACTCGCCTTCGCTGCCTTGCGAGGTCATCACCTTCTTCGACCAGGCGACCCGACCGACCGTCTCGAGCTGCCTCCCGTTGGGAAGCTGGAGCTCCACCAGCAGACGCCGGCCCGGAGCCAAGGGCTCCGGTGTGCGCACGAAGGCACCCCCCCGCGACAGGTTCCCGGAGGTCTCCTGCGTGGCCCGGAAGAACGGGCGCCCCGTCCAGGGATCCCGTTCGGGTTCGATGGTCGACAATCGTATCGGTATCGCGGCCTCGACCCGCGGGTGCCGGCGCGACGAGCTGTAGTCCGTCATGGTTGCATCCCCCCACGGGAAGGATCGGCCGACACCCGCGTGCAGCTTGAGGGCCGATCGCGCCGCCCGGCCCCCGATCGGGGGGGGCGGCCGCCCGCTCGGGCGCCTCAAGCGGACTCCGGCGGGGGTCGAAGAGAGGCGGGGACACGCCGCCCCGGCAGCCGGGATGCGGGGTGGAGGCGGCACGCAATGGCTCGGGATTCGGACGGCCCGGGGGCTGCGCCCCAGCTCTCGGACGACCTGCGAAGCTGGCTCGGCCTCCAGGAGCACGAGTCGGTGCGGGTGCTGGCCTCGGGCGCCCGCGCCATCCTGCTGGAGCGCTTCGGCGGGGCCTCGCCGGTGGCGCTGCCCTGGGACCGCGACCTCGTGCTCACGGCGGATGTGCTCGCCTTCCCACTGCCCGAGCTGCTGAACCTGATCCACGCCGCCGCGAAGTCCGGCTTCCTGTTCTTCGAGGACGAGAGCCACACCAAGGCGGTCTACCTGCACCACGGCGAGGTGGTGTTCGCGACCTCGAACCAGAACGCCGACCGCCTGGGCGAGTGCCTGCTGCGCATGGGCGTGATCACGGCGGAGCAGCTGAGTGAGGCGCGCGCGGCCTACACGCCGCAGACCCAGATTGGACGGCTCCTGGTCGACCGGGGCTTCCTGACGCCTCGCGAGCTGTGGAACGGGGTCAAGCTCCAGGTCGAGGAGATCGTTCGCTCCCTCTTCTCCTACGGCTCGGGGACCGTCTGCTTCTGGGAGGGTGAGGTGCGCCCGGACAACGTGGTGCGACTCTCCCTTCCCACGCGTCGCCTGATCGGCGAGGGGCTCAAGCGCCGAGACGAGCTGCTCAAGTACCTGGCGTGGCTCGAGGACCCCGGTGTGCGCATCGCAGCCACGGCCAGGCCCGCGGCCAGCCTGAGCGGGGCCGAGCGCGCCGTCGTGCAAGCGCTTCAGGGGGACGACCGCTTCGCCAGCCTGTACCGTCGCGCGGAGCTCGATCCGCTCTCGTGTGCGCGGACCCTCCAGCTGCTCGGCCTGCTCGGCGCCGTGAAAGTCTTCAAGGCGGAGGAGCCGGGCGGCGACGCGGCGACGGCCGCAGACGACGCGGTGCGGGATTGCGTGATCGCCCACGTCAAGCTGCTCGCCGAGTTCTCCGCCCCGATCGTGGCCGTGGAAGGCAGCGAGGGCATCCGCGACCGGCTCGAGCGGGTGGCCGAGGAGGCCTCGCGGCGCTACCCGGAGCTGCTCTCGAACCTGCGCGTCGCGCCGGGTGGGGTGCTCGACCCGGAGCAGATCATCGAGCGCGCCCTGCGCTTCCCCGGCGAGCGCGAGCGCGAGGTGGGCCTCGCGCTGGGCGAGCTGGTCTCCTACCTCGAGTTCGAGCTGATGAACCACCCGAAGATCGACGACCCGGACGAGTTCCTCGAGGCCATGGAGGGCCTGCGGGCGCAGCTCTAGGGGGGCGCCGGTCCGGGGTGGGCGCCTTCGCCACCGCCGTGGCCCGCTACACTCGCCGCGCGTGAGCTCTGTCCGGAGCGCCCCGCAAGTCGAGCACGTCTACGGCATCCATCCCGTCTTGGAGGCCCTGCGGGCCCGGCGACGAACGCTGCGGCGGCTCGAAGTGCGGCACGGGCGCGCCGGGCCAGAAGTCGAGGGGGTGGTGCGCGCGGCCCAGGCGCTCGGCGTCCCGGTGCGGCGCGTGGCGGCCGAGGAGCTGGCGCGGGGGCTCGCGCCGGGCGTCCAGAGCCAGGGTGTGGTCCTGGTGGCCGGCCCGCTCCCCACCCTCCCGCTGCCGGCCCTGGCGCGCATGGGGAGCTCGCCCCGCACCCTCGTGGCGCTGGACGGCCTGGAGGATCCCGGCAACGTGGGTGCGATTGCCCGCGCCGCCGAGGCCTGCGGCGCGCAGGGCCTGATCCTGACCCGGCGGCGCTCCTCCCCGCTGAGCCCCGCGGTGGCCCGCGCCAGCGCCGGGGCCGTCGAGTGGCTGGCGGCGAGCCGCGTGCCGAACCTGCCCCGTGCCCTCAACGATTTGAAAGAAAACGGTTTCTGGGTTTTTGGCAGCGACCCCGAGGCGCCCGAGGAGCTGTTCGAACTGCCCGAGCGGCTGCTGCGCGGCGACCGGGTGGTGGTGTTCGGGGCGGAGGGACGGGGCTTGCGGCGGGGTGTCGTCAAGGTCCTCGACCACCGGGTCCGCATTCCCATGGACGGCGAGGTCGCATCCCTCAACGCGGGGTCGGCCGCAGCGGTGGTCCTGTACGAGCTGAGGCGCCGGACCCGGCTGGCGGCTGAGGTCCAATTGTCCTATTTATGAGCGGGTTTTGGCGCCTCCCGTTGCCGGGGGGTGAGGGGCGGCGTACATTTCCTGGACGGTCGTCTCCAGGATCTCCAGGCTGGCGTAGCTCAACGGGTAGAGCAGCTGATTTGTAATCAGCAGGTTGCGGGTTCGAGTCCCATCGCCAGCTCCAGGACCGAGACGGACCGTCCACGGCGAACCCGAAGAGCGCACCGGGGAACGCTTATCGAGAATGGCAGTCGGACCCGGCCGAGGTGGGAGGCCGGGGCACGAAAACAGCGCAGCTCGGCCTTCCCTGCGTTCGCGCGAGCCATCTCTCCGCAGACGATGGCCAGCGCGGGCCGGGGTCTTTTGCGCTTTTCCGATGGGGCAGGAATTGGAGAGGTACCGAAGCGGTCAAACGGGGCAGACTGTAAATCTGCTGGCTTAGCCTTCGGAGGTTCGAATCCTCCCCTCTCCACCCACCGGCGATCTGGGCGGTCCGGCGATCCGGCGGGTGGGTGGAGCGGATCGCTAGAAACGGTGAACGGAGGCACGCGCGCGGGAATAGCTCAGTTGGCTAGAGCACGAGCCTTCCAAGCTCGGGGTCGCGGGTTCGAATCCCGTTTCCCGCTCCGCATTCTCCCGCGTTCGGCCCACGTAGCTCAGGTGGTAGAGCACGTCCTTGGTAAGGACGAGGTCAGCGGTTCAAGTCCGCTCGTGGGCTCCAGGACATCGAGCGAATCAAGAAGCCTCCCGATGGGGGCAAACAGAGAGAGGTTTCAGAACGGGCATGGCCAAGGAGAAGTTCGAGCGAACGAAGCCGCATGTGAACGTCGGAACGATTGGTCACGTGGACCATGGCAAGACGACGCTGACGGCAGCGATCACGGCTCGCCAGGCGCTGAAGGGTCTAGCCGAGACGGTAGCGTTCGAGAACATCGACAAGGCTCCGGAGGAGCGGGAGCGGGGGATCACGATCGCGACGGCTCACGTGGAGTACCAGAGTGATCTTCGGCACTACGCGCACGTGGATTGCCCGGGTCACGCGGACTACGTGAAGAACATGATCACGGGGGCGGCGCAGATGGACGGCGCGATCCTGGTGGTGAGCGCGGCGGATGGTCCGATGCCGCAGACGCGCGAGCATGTGTTGCTGGCGCGTCAGGTGAACGTTCCGCACATCGTGGTGTTCATGAACAAGGTGGAC
>JAZFWH010000390.1:0-2321 GCA_036482635.1 Myxococcota bacterium | reverse complement strand
CGCCCTGGCCCTGATGGTGGACGAGTGCGTGATGGCGCCGGTGCTGAGCCAGCCCTCCCTCCCCTTCCCGGTGAGCGCGGCCCACCGCGCCGCGCTTCACCTCTCCGACGCGGACCTCGAGATCGTGAAGCGCCGCGCGGCCGCCGGCTGCGGCGTGCTGGGCCTGCGCTTCACGGCAGACGCCCTGGTGCCGCGCGAGCGCTTCGAGACGCTGCGGCGCGAGCTCGGCGCCGGCTTCGAGGCGATCGAGATCGACTCCTCGCGCGGCAATCCGCACGGCATCCGGCGCACCGCCCACTCGGTGCTGACGCGGGACCTGGTGAACCGCGAGGGTCACCCCACCCGAGAGGCCCTGGACCGCGTGCTCGGTTTCTTCCGCGAGCGGCTGCGCGCCTGACCGGACGCTCGTTCCCTACCCCACTCCCACCAGCGACAGGCGCTCGCCCCAGCGCGCGCGCACCGCGCGCGCGAGCCCGGGAGTGCCACGCAGGCTGGGGTCGTCGCGCACCGCGGCCAGGGCGGCCTCGCGCGCGACGGCGATCAGTCGCGCGTCGCGGGTGAGGTCGGCGAAGCGCAGGTCGGGAAGGCGCCCGTGCTGGCGGGTGCCGAGGAATTCACCAGGCCCGCGGATGCGCAGGTCCGCGTCGGCGATGGCGAAGCCGTCGGTGGTCTCGAGCAGGGCCGCGAGGCGCGCCTCGCTGCCCTCGGTGACGCCGCGGGCCATCAATACGCAGGTGCCGGGCCGGTCGCCGCGACCGACGCGACCCCGCAGCTGGTGGAGCTGTGCCAGCCCGAAGCGCTCGGCGTGCTCGACGACCATGAGCGTGGCGTTGGGCACGTCGACGCCGAGCTCGATCACGGTGGTCGAGACCAGCACGTGGGTCTCGCGGCGCTCGAAGCGGGCCATGGCGGCGGCGCGCGCTTCGGCGTCCAGGCGTCCGTGCACCAGGTCGATGACGAGCGCCGGGAAGTGGGCGCGAATCCGCTCGGCGGACTCGCTGGCCGCGCGCAGGTCGATCTTCTCCGACTCCTCGACCAGCGGGTAGACGACGAAGACCTGCTCGCCGCGCGAGGTGGTCTCGCGCAGCAGGTCCACCACGCGCTGGCCCTCGCCCGGCCGCAGCAACAGCGTATGCGCCGGACGGCGCCCCGGCGGGAGCTCGTCGAGCACCGACAGGTCGAGGTCGCCGTAGAGCGTGAGGGCCAGCGTGCGCGGGATCGGCGTCGCCGTCATGACGAGCGTGTGCGGCGAGCGCCCGCCGGCCGCCTTGGCGGACAGCGCCGCCCGCTGCAGCACGCCGAAGCGGTGCTGCTCGTCGACCACCACGAACGCCAGGTCCCGGAACGCCACGGCCTCCTGGAGCAGCGCGTGGGTCCCCACCAGCAGATCGACCGCGCCGGCGGCCAGGTCGCGCCGGATGGCCTCGGCCCGGGGCCGCGCCAGCGATGCGGTCAGCAGCGCCACCCGAAGCCCCGCCGCGCCCTCGGCGGCCTCGGCGAGACGCCGCAGGGTGCGCTCGTGCTGCTCCGCCAGCAGCTCGGTCGGCGCCATCAGCGCCGTCTGGCGACCGCTCGCCGCCACGGCCACCGCGGTCAGGAAGGCGACGACCGTCTTGCCGCTGCCCACGTCGCCCTGGAGCAGGCGGCTCATCGGGTGCGGCCGCGCCAGGTCGGCGCGGATCTCCGCGACGGCCCGGCGCTGGGCCGCCGTCAGCTGGAACGGCAGCCCGCGGGCCGCGGCCGCCGCCCGGCTCGCATCGCCCTCGATCGCGATCCCCGGCTCGCGGGCACGCGCGGCGCGGCGCAGCGCGAGGCCGAGCTCGAGCAGGTAGAGCTCTTCGAGCACGAGCCGGGTGTGGGCGGGCGAGCCGCGCGCGCGCAGCGCCTCGGGATCGGCCTCGGCACCGGGCGCGTGGAGGGCCCGCAGTGCCAGGGCGGGCTCGGGCAACTCGCGCTCACGCGCGACGGCCGCCGGCAGGTGCCCGGCCACCAGATCCGCGTACTGCTCGACGGCGCGCTGCACGGTGCGGCGCAGGGCGCGCGGATTGATCCCCTCGGGCGTCGAGTAGTCGGGCACGATGCGCTGGTGCTGCAAGCCGCGGACCTCGAGCGGCTCCGCCTCCGCGGCGAGCTCCTCCACCTCGGGGTGCACCAGCTGTCTCTCGAAGCGGTAGCGGGTGACGTCGCCCGTCACGAGCACCAACGCCCCCTTGCGCACCAGGTTCGCCAGCGCCTCCCCGCCGCGGAACCAGGTCAGGGTCACGCTGCCGGTGTCGTCGCCCACCAGCGCTTGAAAGATCCGCCGCTGCCGGCCGCGGCGC
>JAZFWH010000389.1:0-4183 GCA_036482635.1 Myxococcota bacterium | reverse complement strand
GCAGCGGTCTTGAAAGTCGCCTGGGTGCTCGGCCGAATTCCTCCGCATTTCCAATTGGTTACGCACGGTACCTGCCCGGCTGCTATCCAGCAACCGTGAGTCATCATGAGTCAGCTTGATACAGAGTTGCCGGTGGTCTTTGTTTGGCGTGAGGGTCGAAGCGCATTGTCGGCTGCTCTCGCCAACGATTGCGTCACCTGGCGCAGATCTCGAGGTGGTTCGCGATGTACTCGGCCACGCCGACGTAGCGACTACCTCGCTCTACCTTCACTCATCCGACTCGCGCAAGCGAGACGCCGCCACCAAGCTCGCCCTGGATTAGCTGCGAGACCTCAACAAGAAGAATTTCCGCGAGGGGATCCCGATGCGGGAGGTGCCACGCCCCGGGTGTCCCGTCGCTCGACCGGGCGGTTCAGCCATGAGACGTCGAAACGTCGCGATTCCCATTAGTGGTTCTGGATCTAGGGAGGGGGCGAGCCGAAGGAGCCCTGGATGCGATTCCCCGGAGCCGGGGATTTGCTAGCTTGGCTACCCCCTTGGGGCATATCCTTCCTGGCGCTTCGGGATGAATGGAACGGACCAAGGAGGGGTCTAAAGGCTCCAGATCGGGGCGCCGATGGTTGGAAGGCCGGGCGTGGCTTTCGTGCAGCCGACCCGAGATCGTGAGACTGAAATGCGGCGTGCCCTCACATCGATCGTCCTCGTGGTCGCCTGGATGGTGCCGGCCACCGGATGGTCGTGTCCGTCGGATGCGCGGGGGGCCGCGGCCCACGCGCACGTCGACTCGGACGAGGCGGCCCCGCATTCGCACTCCCACGCCGACCACGGTCACGGGTCCCACGACGCGGCGGCGGGAGGCCACTCCGGCCAGGCACAGGGCACGTCGTCCGACGACCCGAGCTGCTGCGAGCGCGGGCCCGAAACGCCCGCGGTCCAGGCGGTCCTCAAGGACGCGCAGCCGCGCCCCAAGTTCTCCACAGCGGTCCTCCCGGCTTTCCTCGCTGTCACGGCTCGGCCCGACGCTTCCGCAACCGGGGCGCAGCTCCGACGCCAGCAACCACCGCTACTTCCGTACGCGCGCACGCGCCGTCCGCTGCTGATCTAGACGCCTCCAGGTTCGACGCCCATCGGCGTTCCTCGGCCATGCCGGGGTCTTTCTGAACCTGGAGGTGCTATGCGACCGCTCTTGTGCGCAGCCGTCGTGGCAGCGCTGGCCCTCGGGGCCTCGGGTCCCGCAAGGTCCGAGACATCACAGAACACGCTGACGGCCGACGAGGCCGTGCGCGAGACCCTGGCCGCGAACCGGGATCTCCAGGCCGCACGCTTCGCCATCGACGTGGCTCGAGGCCGGCTGATCCAGGCCGGGCGGCTGGAGAACCCCGAGCTCGAGCTTGCCTACGCGGACGACTTCGCCTTCAAGTCGGAGGGTGAGCGCGCCGGATCCGCGGGCTTCGCGCAGAGCTTCCCGGTCACGGCGCGGCTGGCCCGAGAGAAGGACGTCGCGGGCAAGGACGTCACGATCGCCAAGGCCGAGGTTCGCGACTTTGCCCGAACGCTCGTAGCGGATGTCCAGAGCGCCTTCTTCTCGGTCCGGGCGCTCGACGAGCGGCTCGACGTCAATCGCCAGCTGATCGAATCCGTTCGGCAGGTGGAGGAAGCTACAGCCCGGCGCGTCGACGCGGCAGAGGCGTCTCCTGCCGAGGTGAGCCTCCTGCGAATCGAGCGACTGCGGCTCGAGCAGGACGCGCAGCGGCTGGTCCGCGAGCGGGAGGTTGCGGCCGCCTGGCTGGTGCGGCTCCTCGGGCGCTCGACGCCGGTGGGGCTGACGCCGGTCGGCGAGCTCGACCCCGGCGCGATGCCGTCGCCCGCGGCGCCGTCCGTTGCCCCCGACTCGGGGGATCGTCCGGACCTAGAAGCGGCGGGCAGAGAGATCGAGCGCGCTGAGGCGGACCGGGCCCTCGCCCGCGCCGAGGTCTGGGAGGACTGGACGGTGGCGCTCGGCTACGAGGGAGAGCGGCAGGTCTTCGACGCTCCCATCGGCATCAAGCGGGATTCCTTCCTCTCGTTCGGCGTCACGGTTCCGATCCCGCTGTGGAACCGCCAGCAGGGCCGGATCGCGGTCGCGGAGGCGGAGCTCCGACGCTCCCGACGCTCTCGGGACGCGCTGGTCCTTCGGATCGCGGAAGAGGTTCGGGCCGCGGAGGCGCGGGTTCGGACCCTGCGTTCGAGTGTGGATGCGTACGCCGAGGAGATCCTCCCCGAAGCGACCCGCTCGCAGGGGCTCTTCGAGCGGGGATACCGGCAGGGTCTGGTCGGGATCGCAGAGCTCCTCCAAGCGCAACGCCAATACAACGAGAGCCGCGCGCTCTACTTCGAACTGCTTGGTGATCTGCGCCAGGCGACGATCGATCTCGAAGCGGCGACGGGAACGAACCCCCATCTCAACGAACTGCGGAGCCAGGGAGGCACGCCATGAGATTTTTCCTCTACAGCATTGTGCTCGTCCTCTGCGTCGCGAGCCCGGCGCTCCCACACGAGGGAGAGGATCACGCGGCCGCCCCCGGAAGCGAGTCCGGGGCGGGCGCGGCCACCGGGCCGATCGAGGTCTCGGAGGTCGCGCAGCGCAACCTCGGCCTCGCCGTCGAAGAAGCCGAGCTGCGCGCCGTCGAGACGACGCTTCGCGTGATCGGCGAGATCCAGGGGGACCCTGCGCGCTCGGGGACGGTCTCGAGCCGCATCTCCGGTCGCGTCACGGCCGTCTTCGCCCAGGAGGGCGAGCGTGTCGAGGAGGGCCAGCGGCTCGTCGAGGTCGAGAGCCTCCAGCTCGGCGACCCACCTCCCCGGGCGCGGTACGCCTCGCCGGTGAGCGGGGTCGTGACGGACCGCCACGTCGTCGTGGGCGACGACGTGGAGCCGAACCGGCATCTCTTCGAGGTGGCGGATCTCTCCGAAGTGCTCGCGATCGGCCGCGTCTTCGAGGGCCAGATCGGGCAGGTCTCGGTCGGCCAGAAGGTGCGGGTACGAGTGCCCAGTTATCCGCGCGACGTCTTCGAGGGCGTGGTCGAGCGGCTCGGAGGCAAGCTCGATGCGGACAGCCGCTCGCTCGCGGTCTACGTGCGCGTCGGAAACGCCGACGAACGCCTGCGCCCGCACATGCGCGCCACGCTGAGCCTCCTCACTGGCGGGGCCGAGCTCGCGCTCGCGATCCCGAAGAGCGCGCTGCTAGGAGAGGCGGGCCAATTCTACGCGTTCGTCCAGGACGAGGACCGTCCGGAGCGCTTCGAGCGCCGCCCGCTCGTACTCGGCGTCTCCAACGACCGCTTCGTCGAGGTGATCGAGGGGCTCTACCCGGGCGAGCGCGTCGTCTCGGAGGGGAACTACTCGCTCCAGTACTTGGCGCCGATCGCAGAAGAGGAGAGCGAGGAAGCAGACCCCGTTTCGGCGGGTGAGGGCGAGGCCCATGCGCACTCGGAGGGCCCGTTTCCGGCCGCGATTCTCTGGGCGCTCGGGGTTCTTGGCGCCCTCGTGGTTGCAGTACTCGGCATGCGGATGCTGCGCGGACGATCTCGGCCCGCGCCCGAGGCGCGCTAGCCATGCTGAACCGCCTGATCGAGTTTTCGCTACGCAACCGCCTCTTCGTGCTCGCCGCTTCACTGCTGGTCTTCGTCTACGGGATCATCGTGATTCGCGATCTTCCGGTCGACGTCTTTCCGGATCTGAACCGCCCGCTCGTGACCATCCTGACGGAGGCTCCTGGACTCGCGCCGGAGGAGGTCGAGACGCTGGTCACGTGGCCGCTCGAGACAGCTGTGAACGGCGCGCCCGGCGTCGTGCGCGTGCGCTCCAACTCCGGGATCGGTCTCTCGATCCTGTTCATCGAGTTCGACTGGGGCATGGACATCTATCGCGCGCGCCAGCTCGTGCAGGAGCGGCTCCAGTTGGCCGCAGAAAATCTCCCCGAGGAGATCGCGCCCTTCATGGGTCCCATCTCCTCGATCATGGGAGAAATCCTCCTGATCGGCGTGTCGAGCAAGGACGGCAGCACACCCCCGCTCGAGCTGCGCAGCATCGCGGATTGGGTGATCCGGCAGCGCCTGCTGACGATCCCGGGCGTCGCCCAGGTGATTCCGATCGGCGGAGGGGTGAAGCAGTACCAGGTCCTCGCGGATCCCGAGCGCATGGC
>JAZFWH010000388.1:0-5563 GCA_036482635.1 Myxococcota bacterium | reverse complement strand
GCCCTTCTGGCAGCTGGCCGACGACCTCGGCTACCCGATCCACATCCACATCTCCACGCCGCGCAGCAGCGCGCTGTCGATGGCCTCGCTGGCGCCGAATCAGCAGGGGACGGCCATGAGCTTCATCTCCCTCTCGCCGTCCGGCCTGATGGAGACCATGGCGATCCTGGTCTACTCGGGCGTGCTGGAGCGCTACCCGAACCTGCGCCTCGTGTTCACCGAGGCGGGGGCGTCGTGGCTGATCTACTTCAAGGAGCGCATGGACGTCGTCTTCAAGCGCCACCGGCACTGGACGCAGTCGCCCCTGCGCGAGCCGCCGAGCTTCTACGTGGACCGCCAGTGCGTGAACACCTTCATCGAGGACACTGCGGCGATCCGCCTGCGGCACGAGGTGGGCCTGAAGAACATGATGTGGTCGACCGACTACCCGCACTCGGATTCGACCTGGCCCCACTCCTGGAAGTACATCGACGAGGCCTTCGATGGCGTGCCCGAGGACGATCGCCATCAGATCATGGCGGGAACCGCGATCGAGCTGTACGGCCTCTGAGCCAAGCGACGCGTCGGACGCCTTCGTGAGCGCGACGCGCGGCAGGCTCTTGTCGCAGACGAGGGCGCGCACGCTCAGGGCCGGACCAGCAGCAGGCAGCCCCCCAGCGGGCCACCGCCGGCGGCCGCGACGGCGACGCGCGGGCCGCCCGGCACCTGGCGCTCGCCCCCCTCGCCCCAGAGCTGGACGCACGCCTCGTGAAGCATCCCGTAGCCGTGCAGGCGCCCGCCCGAGAGCTGACCGCCTCCGGTGTTGAGCGGCAGCTCCCCGTCGAGGGCGATGCGCACGCCGCCCTCGATGAAGGGGCCACCCTCTCCCTTCTTGCAGAAGCCCAGCCCTTCGAGCCAGGCCAGGGCGATGAAGCTGAAGCCGTCGTAGAGCTCGGCCACGTCGACGTCCGCCGGGCGCAGGTCGGTGCGCTTCCAGAGCATGGCGCCCGCGTCGCGCAACGCCATGGTGGTGAGGTCGTCGAACTGGTCCCAGGAGGGCCGGCCGTGCAGCGCCGACCCGACCGCCTCGACGCGCAGCGGCGGCCGTCGCAGGTCGCGCGCCGCGTCGGCGCGCGAGACGATCACCGCCGTCGCCCCGTCCACGGGCACGTCGCAGTCGAACAGGCAGAACGGGGTGCTGATCATGCGCGCCGCGAAGTAGTCCTCCATCGTCATCGGGTCGCGGTAGACCGCCCTCGGGTTGCCCGCGGCGTTCTTGCGCGCGTTGAGCGCGATCTGCGCCAGCTGCTCGCGCGTGGTGCCGTACTCGTGGAAGTGCCGCTGGGCGAACAGCGCGATCCAGTTGGCGGCCGAGTAGGAGCGGAAGGGGATCGTGTACTCCATCATCCCGCTCACGCGGGGGCGGCGGCCGTCGCCCTCACCGGTCGCGCCCCCGATCGGCCCGCGACCACCCTTGCCCTGGGCCGTCGCCTCCCAGACCGAGCGGAAGCACAGCACGTGGGTGGCCAGGCCGCAGGCGACCGCCGTGCAGGCGTTGATCACGGACCCGAGCTGCCCCGGCAGCTCCAGGCCGCCGGTGAACCAGTCGAGCTTCAGGCGCAGCGCGTCGTGCACCTCGGTGATGCCCGCGCCCGTGAAGCCCGGCGCGCCGGCCATCATCCCGGGGTAGGTCGCGAGTCCGTCGATCTGCTCGCGGGTGAGTCCCGCGTCCTCGATGGCGGCCAGGCAGGCGTCGAGGGTGAGCTCCAGGGGTTCGCGGCCCAGCCTGCGGCCGACGTCCGACTGCCCGATTCCGGTGATCGCCGCGCGGCGCTCGAGAATCTCCATCAGCTCGCCACCGGTTCGAACAGGGGAATGAAGACGTCCTCGTGCTGCTCGAACACGACCTGCACGGGCATGCCGATCGCCACGCTCTCGGCCGGGCAGTTCACGATGTTGGTCATCAGGCGCACGCTCGGCTGCTCTTCGATCTCCACGATGGCGATGGCGTAGGGGTGGTCCGGCGCGGGAACCCAGGGCTGGTGATTCAGCGTGTAGGTCAACACGCGGGCCCGGCCCGACACCGCCTCCGGGGCCAGGTCCTTGCTCAGGCACGCGGGGCAGATCGGCTGCGCCGGATGGATCCAGTGTGCGCAGCTCCGGCAGCGCAGGAGGTGCAGCCGCCCGTCCGCCCCGCCCTTCCAGAAGTGCTCGTTGCGCCGCGTGACCTTCGGCAGCACGCGGAACGGCTTGTCGGCCATGGCGAGCGCTCTCCTCCAGCTCGTCGCGCCGGTGTGGGCGCCGGTCAGCCTACAGGAGATCCGCCGCGGTTTTCTACCGACACGGATCCACGCTGGGGCCGGCGAGTCTCTTGACAGCCTGAAGGCGCGTCGTTAGAGGGATGCGGCGGGAGTTCGCAATCGCATGAGAATCGCCCTCGCTCTCACCTGTCTCACGCTGCCTACCCTCGCGGGGTGTGCGTTCTTCTCGCCCGCGGCGCCCCACCAGCCCGTGCACTTCAGCGAGGCGCCCTCGCCCGACGGCGCGGAGCGCTTCCCACACTGGCCGCTTCCGCCCTTCACCTATCTGGAGCATCTGCGACTGTTCGAGACGACCCCGTTCGAGGTGCGCGCGCTGGACACCTCGGTGGGGGGGACGTCCGGAGCCTACAAGGCGAACATCGCCTTCCCCTCGCTCGGCGCCGACGTCAAGTTCAAGGTCAAGCGCATCCCCCGCGACCTGGACGGCGTGAACAACGCCCCGCGCAAGGAGCTCGCCGCGTACGTGATCCAGCGGCTCTTCCTCGACCCCGAGGACTACGTGGTGCCCAGCACCCTCGTCTACTGCGCGCCCCTCGAGATTTGGGAGAGGAATCACCCGGCGACCGAACCCACCCTCGGGGGAACGAACTGCGTGCTCTTGGCCGTGTCCTTATGGCTCAAGAACGTCACCCTTCCGGACCCGCTCTACGATGAGCAGCGCTTCCTCACCGATCCGACCTACGCCTATTTCCTGTCGAACTTCAACGTCTTCACCTACGTGATCGGCCACAAGGACGGCCGCGAGGGGAACTTCCTGGTCTCGAAGGACGACGCGCGCCGGCAGGTCTTCGCCATCGACAACGGCAGCAGCTTCAACCCGCTCGGCTACAACTACTTCGTGCCCAACTGGAACGTGCTGCGCGTGGCGGCGGTGAGGAAGGAGACGATCAATCGCCTGAGGAAGCTCGAGCGGGGCGACCTCGACTTCCTGGAGGTGGCGGCGCAGATCGAGATCGGCTCAGACGGCGCGGCTCACGTTGTGGCCCCCGGCGAGTCCCTCGACGACGACAAGGGAGCGCTGCGCGAGGGCAATACCGTGCAGTTCGGACTCACCGAAGGCGAGATCGATCACGTCTGGGAGCGCATCGAGCGTCTGATCGAAGACGTCGACGACGGGAAGGTCCCTGTCTTCTAGGCCGCCGCAAAGGGGCCCTCTGCCAGCCCCTTCTGCTCTACAATGCGCCCATGGACGTCTTGCACTCGATCTCGCTGGGCGACGTGCTGCGCGAGCACCGGCGCAGCCACCCCCGGCAGACGGCTCTGGTCTGCGGGAGCGAGCGCTACTCCTACCCCGAGATGGACGACCGGGTGAACCGCGTCGCCAACGGCCTGCGGTCCGCCGGCTTCGCGCAGGGCGACCGGATCCTGTGGCTGGGTCAGAACTGCCACCGCCTGCTGGAGGGACTGCTGGCCGCGGCGAAGCTGGGCGGGGTGTTCTGCCCCGCCAACTGGCGCCAGACCCCCGACGAGCTGGCCTTCATCCTCAGCGACAGCGATCCGAAGCTGGTGATCTGGCAGGAGGAGGAGATCGGAGAGGCGGTGCGCCAGGCGCGCAAGCAGAGCGGCTCGAGGGCCCTGTGGCTCCAGCACGACGGCGAAGGGGATGGCTCCTACGAGGCGTTCCTGGCGGCCGCCTCCGCCGACGACCCCGACACCCCGATCGACCCCTCGCTTCCCCTGCTCCAGATGTACACGGCCGCCTTCAGCGGGCGGCCCAACGGCGCGCAGCTCAGTCACTCGGCGATGATCCTCCAGAGTCTGGTGATGTCGAAGATGCAGGACGTGGGCGGCGACTACGTCTATTTGAACTGTGGGCCGCTCTTCCACATCGCCACCTTCATGACCACGCTCGCCACCTTCCAGTGGGCGGGCACCAACGTATTCACGCGCCGCGTCGACGCCGAGGAGCTCTGCGGCCTGATCGAGACCGAGAAGTGCACCGGCGCCTTCGTGGTGGGCCCCGCGATGGGGCAGATCATCGAGGCGAACCAGGACGGGAAGTACGACCTCAAGAGCCTGCGCTCCTTCCGCGCCATGCCGGCCTGGAACGAGATGACGTCGCCCGACGCGAGCCCCTGGGGTCAGCGCCCCGGCGGCTACGGGCAGACCGAGTGCATGGGGATGCTCACCCTGGCCGCGCTCGGCATCGGCGCCCAGGGCGGCTCCGGCCGCTCGACCCCGCTGGTGCAGGTGCGCATCGTGGACCCCGACGGAAACGAGGTGCCCGAGGGCGAGGTGGGCGAAATCGTGGCCCGCGGGCCGACGCTGATGAACGGCTACCACGCGCGCCCCGACGAGAACGCGGCACGCCAGGCCGGGGACTGGCACCACACCAACGATCTGGGGCGCCGCGAGTCCGACGGCTCGATCAGCTTCATCGGCCCGAAGACGCGGATCGTGAAGTCGGCCGCCGAGAACATCTACCCGGCGGAGGTCGAGGGCTGCATCAAGCAACACCCCGCGGTGGCCGACTGCGCGGTCATCGGCGTTCCCGATCCGAAGTGGACCCAGAGCGTGAAGGCGGTGGTCGTGCTCGTGGAAGGCGGGAGCGCGACGGCGGAGGACATCATCGAGCACTGCCGCGCCCAGATCGCCTCCTACAAGAAGCCGAAGTCCGTGGAGTTCATCGACGCGCTGCCGCGCAAGGGCTTCGCCGTGGACTACGAGGCGCTGGACGCCCGCTTCGGCGGGGGCGGGTACCCCGGCAGCGGCCGCTGAACGAGATGACCGCGGAAGAACGGCTTCCCTACGGAAAGGGAGTGTTCCGGCGGCGCTTCCTGCTGCGGCGCACCGCGCCCGGCCGCGTCGTCGCCGACATGGAAGACGACTTCCACCGCTTCCGGGTTTTCCTGGAGCACGACGGCCGCGCCGTCGGCGGGATCCGCGCCGAAGCGATCCGCTACCCGTGGACCCAGTGCCCCGGGGCGACCCTGCCCCTGAAGGCGCTGGTGGGCATGCCGCTCTCGCTGCGCTCGACGGCGGTGGGCGGGCACACCAATCCGCGCGCCAACTGCACCCACCTGTTCGATCTGGCCGGACTCGCGGTGTCGCACGCGGCCGCGGACCGCGAGCGGCGCCTCTACGACATCGCCGTGCCCGACCGCGTGGGCGGGGTCGGCGGCCGCACCCGAGCGCAGCTCCACCGCGACGGCGAGCTGATCCTGGACTGGCGGGTGGAGGGCGAGCGGATCGCCCAGCCGCCGCCCTTCGAGGGCGTGGTGATGCGGGGCTCGAAGTTCCTGCGCTGGGCCGAGAGCGAGCTG
>JAZFWH010000387.1:0-26345 GCA_036482635.1 Myxococcota bacterium | reverse complement strand
CGACCGGGCGCGCGAGCTGTTACGCTCGGCGGGCGTGAGCGCTCCCGCCCCGCTCGTCTCGCCGACCACTGGGCCGCTCGCAGCTCCGGAGCGGCCCGGCGCGGCGCAGCTGCTGGCCCGCGCGTTTCGCGACAACCCCTTGAACGTCGCGGTGATCGGGGCCGGCGACCCGCAGCGGAGGCTCGCCTCGAACCTGTGCGGAATGCGCTCGCTGCTTCCGGTGGCGCTGGCCCACGGCTTCGTGCTCGGGGCCCGCGCGGCCGGATCGCTGGCAGGGGCGCTGATCGCGACGCCGCCCCACGCCTATCCCCTGCCGCCGCCCTCTCTCGCGTCGCGCCTGCGCTGCCTCGTCGGACAGGGCCGGCGGGTGGGGCGGCGCTGGCGGGAGGTCTTCGAGGTGCTGGACGCGCTCCACCCGCTCGAGCCCCACTGGTACCTGGGAACCCTGGGGGTCGATCCGCCTCACCAAGGGTGCGGTGTCGGGACGGCCCTGGTCGGGCGCTGGCTCGCCCACGCGGATCGGGACGCGACCGACGCCTACCTGGAGACCGACGTGTTCGCGAACGTGGGCTTCTACGCGCGGGCGGGCTTCGAGGTGGAGGGGGAGGCGGAGGTGCTCGGTGCGCGGGTCTGGCGCATGCGCCGGCCGGCGCGGCGGCTCGGGTCGTCCGGCGCGGGCGGCTAGACTCGCGACCTCGCGAGGAGGGAAGCCATGTTTGGAAGGCGACCGGACGCCACGCTCGTGACGAATCTGCCGACCATGCGGCGTTTCATGCCGTACATCTCGCCGCGGCGGAACGATTCGCTCTTCTACATGATGCAGGACATCCAGGTCGAAGCCGCCTTCGAGTTCCTGGCGAAGGCCAACCGCGAGCGCCCCGCCGAGCGGCGCATCACGCTCTGGCACCTCTTCCTTCGCTCGGTCTCTCAGGCGTTCTACCTGCGGCCCCGCGTGAATCGCTTCGTCAAGGGCGGGAGGCTCTGGCAGCGCGACGGGATTTGGATCACGTTCAGCGCCAAGCGCGAGATCGTGGACGGCTCGCCGCTGATCACGATCAAGCGGCGCTTCTACCCCGAGGAGGAGAGCCTGGAGGAGATGGTCGACGCCCTCTACGACAAGCTCGGCGCCGGCCGGGCGGGACGCAAGACGACGAGCGACAAGGAGATGTCGCTGATGCTGCGGCTGCCGGGCTTCGCGACCTGGGCTCTGCTCGGGCTGGCGCGCGTCGCCGACCGCTTCGGGCTGCTGCCGCGCGCGATGATCGACGCCGATCCCCTCTTCACCACGCTCTTCCTCGCGAACCTGGGCTCGATCGACTACCCGGCCGGCTTCCACCACCTCTGGGAGTACGGCACCGCGTCCTTTTTCGGCGTGATGGGCAAGGTCGAGCCCGGCGAGGGCGGGCGGCGCAAGATGACGGTGGCCTGGACCTACGACGAGCGCGTCGAGGACGGGCTCTACTCCTACCACACGCTCGCGGGGATCCGGGAGCGCCTGGAGAGCCCCGAGCAGCTGGTCGTGACGCCGCAACCGACGGACACCGGCTAGTGGCGGGGGAGCACAAGCGGGATCTCTACGCGACGCTCGGCGTCCCGCGCGACGCCGACGAGGACAGCATCCGCAAGGCCTACCGGAAGCTCGCGCGCCGCCACCACCCGGACGTGAACCCCGACGACGCGGAGGCGGAGGAGCGCTTCAAGGACGTCTCGGAGGCCTACGCGGTGCTCTCGGACCCCGAGAAGCGCTGCGCCTACGACGAGTTCGGCGAGGTGTCGCTGGAGGGGGGCTTCGATCCCGGGGCGGCGCGCCGGGCGCGCGAGGCCTTCGGCGCCCGCTTCGGTGCGGACCGCTTTGCCGCTGCGCCCGGCGGCGAGGGCTTCAGCTACGGCAGCCTCGACGGTCTCTTCTCCGACCTCTTCCAGCGCCGCGGCTGGGCGGGGGTGCAGGGCGGGCGGCGCGGCATGGACCTCTCCGCCGAGCTCGAGCTCGACTTCCTCGACGCCGCGCGCGGCGTCGAGCAGCGCCTGGTCATCGCCCGACCCACCGCCGACGGGGGCATTCGCCAGGAGACGGTGACGGTGCGCATTCCCCCGGGCGTGGCCGACGGCGGCCGCATCCGCATCCCCGGCAAGGGCGCCGAGGGGGCGGGTGGTGCCCCGGCGGGCGACTTGCACGCGACGGTCCGCGTGCGACCCCACCGCATCTTTCGCCGCGAAGGGCGCGACCTCTACGTCGACCTGCCGGTTTCCGTGCGCGAAGCGACGCTCGGGGCGAAGGTCGAGGTTCCGACCCTGAGCGGCCGCGCGACCGTGACGGTTCCCCCGGGCACCGACGGCGGCACCCGCCTGCGCCTGCGCGGCAAGGGCATCCCCGATCCGTCGGGAGGGCCCCCGGGCGACCTCTACGTCCTGGTCCGCATCCGGGTACCCCGCGGCCTCGACGCCGAGACGGCCACCCACCTGGACGAGCTCGCGAAGTTCGACCCGCCGGACCTGCGCCAGGAGCTGAACTGATGCCGCAGCGCGCGCGAGCCGAAGAAGTGCTCGCCTTCCTGGGCATCGACGATCCCGATCTGCTGCGCGCACTGCGCGACGAGGGCCTGTTCGAAGACGACGCGTTGGGGGCGGAGGACGCCGAAGAGCTGCGCGTCGCCGCTAGCCTGGTGCGTGAGCTGGGCGTGAACGCTGCCGGTGTCGACGTGATCCTCCACATGCGCCGGCGACTGCTGGTGCTACAGGGGCGCGCCTCGGAGTCGCTGCGTCGCCTGCTCGACGAGCTCGACTGAGGTTCCGTGGCAGGGCGGGGCACGCCGTTTCACCGCCCGGACGGAGCAGAGTGGAAGCGGATTTCCACGACTGTGGAAGATCTGTTCTCTTGCCCGCCTGGCCTTTTTCGGGGAATCCACCAGAAAACGGGCCGTTACACGCCTAGCGGCCGATGGGCACGAAAGTTGCGTTAAGGAATGTCCTGCGGGCGGTTCTGGGGAAGCCCGCGATAGACGCGCGCGCGTACACCCATTTTGTCTCTGGGGAGGGTCAGCGCGCTGTGTCCGAAGGCCCGGCTACTGGCCGGGCCTTCGTCGTTGAGGCCTTCGCCCGGTGCTGGCCCCGGGTCGCTGAGGCATGCGATGCTGCGGTCTCGATGGAGCCCACAACCGGATCGCCCACGGCGGCGTCACGGCGCACTGGGAAGCTGCGGCCCGACGACGGCCGCCTGCAGCGCGGCCGGCGCAGCCGACAACGCATCCGCGAGGCGGCGCGCGCGCTGTTCCGCGAGCGCGGCTTCGACGGAGCGACGCTGCGCGCCATCGCCGAGCGCGCGGGCATGGGGGCGAGCTCGATCTACCGGCACGTGCAGACCAAGCAGGAGCTTCTCGTGCTCGAGCTCGCCGACCTGCAGGAGGACGCGTGGACGCGCTTCCGGCGCCTCGACGACCGCGGCTCGGCGACGCAGGAGCGCGTACACCGGTTCTTCCAGAGCCAGCACGAGTTGCTGGCCCAGGTGCCCGATCTCACGGTAATCGCGCTGCGCGCGACGACCTTTCCCGAGGCGCGCGTGGCGCGCAGGGTGCTGGCGCTCAACGACCGCGCGATCGGCCTGCTGGCCGAGATTCTCCAGGGGGGGCGGGTGCGCGGCGACCTGGCCGACGGTGTCGATGTGCTGTCGTCGGCGCGGGCCCTGTTCCACATGGCCACCGGAGCCCGCATCTCCTGGGCGAACGGGCAGCTCAGCGAGCGGGACTGTCGGCAGGCGATCGAGGCCTCGGTGGACCTGCTCTTCCACGGCATCGGTGTGGAGACCTGATGGCGCCCCCCGACATTCTCGCGATCCACGCCGCGCGAACTCCGGACAAGCTGGCGCTGATCGACGACCGCCCGGGCGAGGCGGTGGCGAGGCTCACGTTCGACGAGTTCAACCGCGAGGTGAACCGCCTGGCCCACGCGTTTCTCGAGCGGGGCGTCGGCTGGGACGCCAAGCTCGTGTGGTTCGGGCGCAACTCGATCGGCGTGATCCGCGCGATGCACGCGGCGCGCAAGATCGGCGCCACCGCGGTTCCGCTCAACTACCGCCTGACGCCCGAGGAGGCCACCTACGTCATCGACCACTGTGACGCGACGCTCATCTACGCGGACGCCGAGTTCGTGGCCGTGCTGGGTCAGATCCGACCCGAGATCCCCAAGGTACGCGACGTGGTGGTCTTCGACGGCCAGCCCGGCCCGGACATGCTCGACGGCGACGAGCTGATCCGCGGGGCGAGCGACGCGGAGCCGGAGGTCGAGCCCGGGGAGGGCGGGATGGCGGCGACGATGATCTACACCTCGGGCACGACCGGCAAGCCCAAGGGTGCCCTGCGCCGCGGGCTGGGCGACCGCCAGCAGGTGCGGCGCATGGTCGAGTACATCGGCTACACGGCCGACGACATCTACCTGACCACCGGACCGCTCTACCACTCCGGCCCCGGCGGTTTCATGCTGCTGGCCCAGAATCTCGGCAACACGGTGGTGGTGCAGCGCAAGTTCGACGCGGAAGACTGGCTGCGGCTCGTGGAGAAGTACGCGATCACCACGACCTTCTCGGCCCCCACGCCTCTGCGGATGGTCTGCAACCTGCCGGCGAAGACCAAGGCGAAGTACGACTGCCGCAGCCTGAAGCGAATGGTCGCCAACGCCGCCCCGTGGTCGTTCGCGTTGAAGAAGGCCTACCTCGCCGACTTCCCGGAGGACTCGCTCTGGGAGGTCTACGGCTCCACCGAGCTGGGCGTGAACACCATCCTCGCGCCCCAGGACCAGCTGCGGAAGCCCGGCTCCTGCGGCAAGCCGTCGCCCACCGTCGAGCTCAAGCTGTTCGACGAGGACGGCGCGGAGATCACCCAGCCCGGCGTACCCGGTGAGCTGTTCGCACGCAGCAAGACGATCTTCGACACCTACTACAAGGCCCACGACCAGTACGAGCGGGAGCGGCGCGGGGAGTTTCACACCGTCGGCGACATCGCGACCTTCGACGAGGAGGGCTTCTTCTTCATCTGCGATCGCAAGAAGGACATGATCATCTCCGGCGGCATGAACATCTACCCGGCCGAGATCGAGGCGAGCCTCGAGCACCACCCGAAGGTCCTCGACGTGGCCGTCTTCGGCATACCGAGCGAGGAGTGGGGAGAGAGCGTGCACGCGGTGGTGGTGGCGCGGCCCGGCGAAGCGCTGAGTCAGGAGGAGCTGGTCGCCTTCGCGCGCGAGCACCTGGCGGGCTTCAAGGTGCCGCGCTCGGTCTCCTTCGTCGGCGAGATCCCGCGCACGGGCTCCGGCAAAATCCTCAAGCGCGTGCTGCGCGAGCCGTACTGGCGCGGCCACCAGAGCCAGGTGCTCTGACGCGCGGTCCAGCCGGGCGCGCCCGGCGTCGAGCCCCGCCTCGGCGAATCTGGCTAGAGATCGCGGTCGGCGTCGACCTCGGCCCGCTTGGCCTCGCGCCAGGCCTCGAACTCCGCCCCCTGCCAGGCGCGGTGTTCGCCGCGGCGATAGGCCTGGGCGTTGTGCTGGTAGAGCCAGGCGTTCATGCGGTTCGGCCGGGCGCAGTCGCGCTCGGCGATCACCCGCGCCGGCACGCCAGCGATCACCGACTTGGGCGGGAACGTCTTGCCCTCGGGAACCACGGCGCCGGCCGCCACGATCGATCCCTCGCCGATCACGGCGTCGTCCATGATGATGGCGCCGATGCCGACCAGGCAGGCGTCGCCGACCGTGCAGCCGTGGACGGTGGCGTGGTGCGTGATCGAGCAGAAGTCGCCAATTCGTGTGGCTGCGTCGTAGCCCACGTGGATCATCGAGAAATCCTGGACGTTCGTCATCCGTCCGATGCGGATCTCCCGGCACTCGGCCCGCAGCACCGCGTTGTGCCAGATGGAGGAGTCCGGCCCGATCGCGACCGCGCCGTAGACCTGGGCGCTGGGCGCGACCCAGGCGCTCGCGTGGATGGAGAGCAGCGGACCCCGGCGCTGGGAGCTCACGCGTTGCCGGCCGCCTCGAACGCGGCCCGGGCGCCGCGGCGCAGCTCGGCGTCGCAGAAGAAGTCGAGCGCGGTCATCGCCAGCGCTTTCGCACCGTCGAGCGCGGCGGCGTCGCCCATCTCGGAGCCCGCCCACTTCTCGAACTCCGCGTTGTGGATCGTGCAGTGCAGCGGAGCCGCCGCCAGCATGGGGTGGATCGACGGAACGCGGTGGCTCACGTTGCCCATGTCGGTGCTGCCCTGGATGCTCGCGGGGATCTTGTCGAAGGGGAAGAACTCGCGCCCGAGGGTCTCCGCGTTGGCGCGAAACGCCTGTGCCAGCGGCGCGTTGAAGCGGAAGTCCAGGTAGTCGACCGGGGCCCACTCGATCTCGACCTCGGCGCCGGTCGCCGACGCCCCCGCCCGGAAGCAGCCCTCGACCCGGCGCTTGAGCGGCTCCAGCTCGTCGGCGTTGGCCGCGCGGACGAAGAAGCGCCCGGCCGCGCGCTCGGGCACGATGTTGGGTGCGGCTCCGCCGTCGGTGACGATGCCGTGGATCCGCTCGGTCGAGCGGATGTGCTGGCGCAGGGCTGCGATCGACTGGTAGGCGACGATCAGCGCGTCCAGGGCGTTGATGCCGCGCTCGGGCATCGCCGCCGCGTGGGCCGCCCGGCCCGTGTAGCGGACGTCGACCTCGCCGATCGCGATGCAGGGCATGCTCACCAGGTTGACCCCGGCGGGGTGCATCATCAGGGCCGCGTCCACGCCGTCGAGTGCGCCCTGCCGTGCCATCAGCTCCTTGCCCCCGCCGCGTTCCTCGGCGGGGGTGCCGAGCAGGCGGACGCGGCCGGGCAGGCGCTCGGCGAGCGCGGCCAGCGCGAGCCCGGCCCCGACGCTCGCAGCGGCGATCAGGTTGTGTCCGCAGGCGTGCCCGATGCCCGGCAGCGCGTCGTACTCGGCGAGCAGCGCCACGCACGGCGAGTCGCTGCCGAACTCGGCTGCGAAGGCCGTCTCCAGCCCGTGGGCGCCGCTGGTCACCTCGAGGCCGGCGTCGCGCAGCGTCTGCGTGAGCAGTGCGGCGGCCTCGTGCTCCTCGAAGGAGAGCTCCGGCTTGGCGTGAATGGCGCGGGAGAGGCGCAGCAGATCGCCACGCATCGCGTCCACGCTGGCGCACACCTCTCGCTTGAGCGTCTCGACGTCCACGGCACCACCTCGCGGCAGTCGGCGCGCGGCTGCGCGCCGGGCGCCCGCCGGCCGGCAGTGTACCGCCGGGGCTTCCAGCCCGGAAATCCGGCCCCGGGCGCCGCGGCGGCGGGGCTGGGTGTAGAATCCGCGGGTCCGGATCTCGAGCGGAATGGGAGGAGCGATGCGCGCCGTCGTCGTGAAGCGTTGGATGGAGCCCGGAGAGCTGGAGGTGAGCGAGATCCCGGAGCCCGCCGTCGCGCCCGGGACCCTCGTCGTCGAGGTCCGCGCCGCCGGTTGCAACTTCTTCGACATCTTGATGGTGCAGGGGAACTACCAGGTCAAGCCCCCCTTTCCCTTCGTGCCGGGCGCCGAGGTCGCCGGGGTCGTGCGCGAGGTGGGCGAGGGCGTGAGCGGGTTTGCGCCGGGCGATCGCGTCTTCGCCACCGCCGGTCTCGGCGGCTTCGCGGAGTACGCGGTGGTGCCGGCCCGCGGCGCGTACCGCATGCCCGACGGCATGTCCTTCGAAGAGGGCTCGGCGCTGCCGATCATCTACCCCACCTCGTACGCGGGGCTGGTGTTTCGAGCCGACCTGAAGCCCGGAGAGAACCTGCTCGTGCACGCCGCTGCCGGCGGCGTGGGCGTGGCGGCCGTGCAGATCGGCGTGGCCCTGGGGGCGCGGGTCATCGCCACCGCGGGCGGCAGGGAGAAGCTCGAGATCGCGCGGCGCAACGGCGCCTCCGAGACCATCGACTACCGGGAGGAGGACTTCGTCGCACGCGTAAAGGAGCTGACCGGTGGCAAGGGCGCAGACGTCATCTACGACCCGGTGGGCGGCGACGTCTTCGACAAGTCGCTCAAGTGCATCGCTTGGAACGGGCGGCTGCTGGTGATCGGGTTCGCGAGCGGCCGCATCCCCGAGGTCAAGGTGAACCGCATCCTGCTCAAGAACATCGCCATCGTGGGTCTTCACTGGGGAGCCCACGTGGCCCATCAGCCGGAGCGCATCGACCAGACCCTCGAGGCGCTGCTCGGTCTGTACGCCGACGGCGCGATCAAGCCCGTGATCTTCAAGTCCTACTCCCTCGACGAGGTCGCCGTCGCCCTCGAGGCGCTGGCTTCGCGCAAGACCTACGGAAAGGTCGTCGTCGCGCCCTGACGGGCGGCCCGGTAGACTCCTCGACGGGCGCCGGCCCGGAGCCCGACTTGGGAGGTCCTCCGCTGCACTCGCCCTTCACCACGATCGCGAGCTTCCGCGAACCGCACGCGGCCCACATCGCCCGGGCGAAGCTCGAGGCCGAGGGCATTCCGGCCTTTCTCGCCGATGAGCACCTGGCGGGGGTGCAGTGGCTCTACTCCGACGCGATCGGCGGCGTGAAGCTCTGCGTGCCCTCCGACTACGCGGAAGAGGCGCGAGAGGTGATATCGCGGGATCACTCGGCCGACCTGCGAGGCGTCGACACTTCGCATCCGGCGCTGGCGCTCGGCGACGCCTGTCCCTCCTGCGGATCCCCAGCAGCGTCGAGCACCCCGGTCTCGCGGGAGACGCAGGTGCGGCCGCACGACGGCCGCGGGCCCCTGGTGCTCTGGACGAACCGCCGCCACTGCAAGGAGTGCGGCACGGCCTGGTGATCCGGCGCCTCCTCAGGCAACACCCAGGATCAGACCGCTGGTGGGGACGCCCGTTCCGGCGGTGACCAGCACGTGCTCGGCGCCCCGGACCTGATTCACCGCCGTGCCGCGGATCTGGCGCACCGCCTCGCTGACGCCGTTCATCCCGTGGATGTAGGCCTCTCCGAGCTGACCTCCGTGGGTGTTGATCGGGAGCTGGCCGCCGAGCTCGATGTTGCCGTCGCGCACGAAGTCCGCGGCCTCACCGCGCCCGCAGAAGCCGAACTCCTCGAGCTGTACCAGCACGAACGGCGTGAAGTGGTCGTAGATCACGGCCGTCTCGATGTCGCCCGGGCCCAGCCCCGCCGTCTCGTACAGCTGCCGAGCCACCAGGCCCATCTCGGGCAACCCGGCGATCTCGTCGGCGTAGTAGCCGGTCATCATCTGCTGCCCATCGCTCGCGCCCTGCGCCGCGGCGCGGATCACCGCCGGCGGCTGGCGCAGGTCGCGCGCCCTCTCGAGGCTCGTCACCACGACCGCCACCGCGCCATCGCTCTCCTGGCAGCAGTCCAGCAGCCGCAGCGGCTCGACGATCCAACGCGAGCGTTGGTGGTCCTCCAGCGTGATCGGCTGCTCGTAGAACCAGGCGTTCGGGTTCGAGGCGGCGTGCTTGCGGTCGGCCACCGAGACTCGACCGAAGTCCTCGGTGGTGGCGCCGTACTGGTGCATGTAGCGCCGCGCGGACATCGCGACCCAGGACGCCGGAGTGAGCAGCCCGAAGGGTGTGTACCAGCCGAAGTGGGCGCTCTCGGCCGTCGGCTCCGGCCGCCGGTCCTGCACGCCCGTGCCGAAGCGGCGCCCCGAGCGCTCGTTCATCGCGCGGTAGCACACCACCACGTCGGCGACGCCGGCGGCGACGGCCAGCGCCGCCTGCTGCACGGTGGCGCACGCGGCGCCCCCCCCGTAGTGGATCCGGCTGAAGAAGGTCAGCTCCCCCGCCCCGAGGCTGCGGGCGATCTCGACCTCGGGGTTGTTGTCCATGCTGAAGGTGGTCATGCCGTCGATGTCTTCGGGCGCTAGCCCGGCGTCGTCGAGTGCGGCCTGTACCGCCTCCACCGCGAGCCGCAGCTCGCTGCGCCCCGAGTCCTTCGAGAACTCCGTGGCGCCGATGCCCGCGATCGCGGCGCGGTCCTTCAGCTGGCTCGCCAGCGACTTCATGCCCGCTGCGCCTTGGTCTGGCCCGGCAGCAGCAGCTCGACGGTTCCCGTCACGTGATGGCCGAGCCCGTTGGTGCCCACCACCTCGACCGAGACCAGTCCGGCTTCCGGCGACTTCGCCGTCACCCGCCCGCTCATGCACATGCTGTCGTACGGGTAGTTCGGCTCGCCGAGTCGGATGTCGACGCAGCGCAGGATCGCCTCCGGTCCGGCCCAGTCGGTGACGAAGCGGCCCACGTAGCCGTTCGTGGTGAGGATGTTCATGAAGATGTCCTTCGAGCCGCGCTGGCGGGCGAGGTCGCGGTCGTGGTGGACGTCCTGGTAGTCCCGCGAGGCCAGCGCGCCCGCGATGATGACCGTCGGGGTGAGCTCGATGCGGAGCTCGGGCAGCTCGTCGCCGACGCGCACCTGGTCGTAGCCGAGCGTGCGGCGCGAACCGCTCATGGCCGCGCCTCGGCGGCGCCGACCAGCAGCGCACCCAGCCGCGCCAGCTGGGGACTCGCTGCGCCCAGCGTGAGCTCGATCTGCTTGGCCCACAGGAAGTAGCGGTGGATCGGATAGTCCACGTCCGAGCCGATCCCGCCGTGGAGGTGTTGGGCGGTGTGCGCGACGCGCTGCCCGCCGCGGCAGGCCCACCACTTGGCAGCGCGCACCTCGCGCTCGGCGGGGAGACCCTCCGCCAGGCGCCAGGCCGCCTGCCACAGCGTCGAGCGCATCGCTTCCACGTCGATGTAGGCGTCGGCCGCGCGCAGCGCGACTCCCTGGAAGCTCGCGATGGGTCGGCCGAACTGCCGGCGGCTGCCGGTGTACTCGGCCGTGCGGCGCAGCGCCTCCTCGGCGACGCCGACCTGCACGGCGCACAGGCCGACCAGCGCACGCTCGAGGGTCCACTGCACGACGGCGGCGCCGAGGGCCGGATCTCCCAACACGTCGCTGCCCGGGACGCGCACGCCGCTCAGCGTCAGACGCGACAGCGGCTCGCGGTTCGTGGCCCGCTGGGTCTCGAGGGAGACGCCCGGCGCCCGGGGGTCGACCAGGAACACGCCGACCGCCCCCTCTCCGGTTCGCGCCGGAACCAGCACCCGCTCGGCCTCGGGCGCCGCGGCAACGCAGACCTTCTCGCCGTCGAGCAGCCAGTCTGCACCCGCTCGGCGGGCGGCGGTGCGCGGCCGCTCGGGAGCGACGCCACCCGTCTCCTGCAGCGCGGCGCTGAGCACCAGCTCGCCGCGGACCAGCGCCGGCAGGAAGCGACCGCGTTGCTCGGCGCTGCCGAACTCGGCGAGGGGAAGCGCGCCGAGGACCAGCGCCGGGAAGAGCGGCACCGGCGCCAGGTGGCGGCCCAGCTCCTCGAGCAGCAGGCAGAGCTCGAGCAGGCCCAGGCCACTGCCACCGACTTCCTCCGGCAGCGCCGCGCCGAGCAGGTTGGCCCTGGCCAGCTCCGCCCAGAGCTCCCGGTCGAAGCCCTCGCCGGCCGCTTCCAGGTCGCGCAGGCGCTCGTGGCCGGCGCGGTCCGCGAAGATGCGCCCCGCCAGCGCCGCCAGCGCCTGCTGCTCCTCGTTGAACGAAAAGTCCATGGGCTCGCTACTCCCGGACCGGTCGGAAGCGGTGGAGCACCCGGCCACCCTCGACCTCCGCGAACTCGACCTCCAGCGGGGCGCCGATCTCGACCTGCGAGGGCTCCACGCCCACGAGCTCGGAGACCAGCCGCGTGCCTTCCTCGAGCTCGACCAGGACGATCAGGTGCGGGTACGCAAAGGGCGGTACGGGCGGGTGGTGCGCCACCACGTAGCTGTAGACACGGCCGCGCCCACAGGCCTCCTGCGCCTCCCACTCGAGCGAGCGGCAGACGGGGCAGATCGGGCAGGGCGGGTGGCGCAGCTTCCCGCACCCGGCGCAGCGCTGGATCAGCAGCCGGCGCTTCTCGACCCCCTCCCAGAAGAAGGCGTTGTCCGGCGTGACGGCCGGCTGGGGCCGCGCGCGGGGCGCGGCGGCCGGCGCCTGCGAGCGCGCGGCCCGGCCCGCGGCGGGCCGGAACTTGAGCAGCCGGAACTGCATGGTCGCGACCACGGCCCCGGAACCGTCGCGGTAGGTCATCCGCTGGTTGACGAAGTGGCCCGTGCCCAGCGCCGTCTGCTTCTCCTCGGAGACGGATTCGATCTCCGTCGCGGCCGTGAGCCGATCCCCGGGTCGCAGGTAGCGCGCGTACTCCTGGCGGCAGTTCGTCGCCACCACGGACGTGAAGCCGGCTGCGTCGAGGAGCTGGAAGAGCCCCGCCTGCCCGTCGCGCGCCGGCACCTCCCGCTCGGGGCGCGGAGCGAGGCCCGGCATGTTCCAGGCCTGGAGCATGGTGGGCGGAGCCACGATCCCCGCGTGGAACGACTGCGCCGCGAACTCGGGGTCCGTGTACACTGGGTTGCGGTCGCCCACGGCGTCGCACCAGTGGCGGATCATCGGCTGGTTGACGGGATCGCGGGCCTCTCGCGCGCGACCGGCCGGCTGGCCTTCGAACGCCCGCAGCTTCGCCAGCAGCTCCGCCTTCTCGTCCGCCACCGCCCGCCCCTCAGCGCCTTCCGCGCGGCAGGCCGAGCCCGAAGCCGGCCACGATCTCGCGCTGGATCTCGTTCACGCCGCCGCCGAAGGTGTTGATCTGGCAGCCGCGCCACTCGCGCTCGATCTCGCCGTGCAGCGCCGCGCCGGGCGAGCCCTCCTGGAGCGCGCCGACGGGCCCCAGCACTTCGAGCAGCAGCCTGTACACCTCGATCAGGGTCTCGGACCCGTACACCTTGACCGCGGAGGCTCGCGCCGGGTCGAGCCGGCCCTCGCCGAGCTCCCACGCCATGCGCCAGTTCAACAGCTTGAGTGCCTCGAGCCGCGCGTAGACCTCGGCCAGCGCCATCTGCGCCCACGGCTGCTCGGCCAGCGGCCGCCCGTCGTCGGCCTCGGTCTCGCGCGCCCATTGGATCGCGTCGTCCAGCAGGCGCAGCGCCACACCGCCCCAGGCGGCGAGCCCGATGCGCTCGTGATTGAGCTGTAGCGTGATCAGCTTCCAGCCCTCGTTCTCGGCACCGACGCGCAGCGCCGCGGGGACGCGGACGTCTTCGTAGTAGGTCACCGTCGTGTGACCGCCGCCGAGCGTGTGGATCGGCGTCGTCCGGAAGCCGGGCAGCTGCGTGTCGACGATCAGGATCGAGATGCCCTGGTGCTTGGGGGCCTCGGGATTGGTCCGCACCGCCAGCCAGACGTAGTCGGCGTGATCGGCGCCGCTGGTGAAGATCTTCGTGCCGTTCACGACGTAGTCGTCGCCGTCGCGCACGGCGCGCGTCTGGAGGGACGCCAGGTCCGTGCCCGCCTCGGGCTCGGTGTAGCCGATGGCGAAGTGGATCTCGCCGCTCAGGATGCCCGGCAGGAAGCGGGCCTTCTGCTCCTCGCTGCCGGCGGCCATCAGCGTGGGCCCGACGGTGTTGAGTGTCACGAAGGGAAGCGGCGCCCCGGCGCGGCGCGCCTCGTCGAAGAAGATCAGCTGCTCCAGGGCAGTGCGACCCTGGCCGCCGTACTCGCGGGGCCAGCCGATGCCGAGCCAGCCGTCGGCGCCGATCTTGCGGACGATCTCGCGGTGGAGCGCGCCGCCCTCGTCGCGGCGCAGGCCCGCGCGCAGCTCGGGGGTGATCAGCCGCGCGAAGTACTCGGCCAGGCGCTCGCGCAGGGCCCGCTGCTCGGGGGTGAAGTCGAGGTGCATGGGCCGGGCCAGTCTATCGGAGAGCAGCCGCTGTCTCGACTAGACTGGTACCCAATGAGGATACTCGCGATCGCGAACCCCGTCGCCGGCGGCGGGCGGGCCCGCTCGGGCGCCGAGGCACTGGCCGCGCTGCTGGAAGCGCGCGGTCACCAGGTGGAGCGCTTCTACACCCGCGGCGCGGGCGACGCGCGGCGGCGGGCCGCCGAGCTGGAAGACGCGGTCGATCGCATCGTCGCCGTCGGCGGTGACGGCACGCTGAACGAGATCGTCAACGGACTCGCCGATCCGTCGCGGACGCCGCTCACCCAGATGCCCTTCGGCACCGCCAACATCCTGGCGCGCGAGATGGGGATTCCCTTCAGCGCAGAGGCAGTAGCCGACGTGGTGGAGCGGGGCGCGACGCGTCGCCTCGACCTGGGGACGATCGGCCAGCAGCGCTTCCTGCTGCTGGTGAGCAGCGGCTTCGACGCCGAGGTGACCCGGGTGATCCGGGCCACCCGCAAGGGGACGCTCGGCTTCCTGGGCTACGTGGTCCCGATCCTCAGGGCGGCCGCGCGCTACCGGCCGCCGCGTCTGCGCGTCAGGCTGGACGGCGGCGAGCCGCTGCCCGCCGCGCTCGTGCTGGCGAGCAACGTGCGCAACTACGGGGGGCTCTTCACCATCGCCGACCGCGCGCGCTGCGACTCGGGCCAGCTGGACGTCTGTCTGTTCGAACGGGCGACTCGGCTGGACATCGCGCGCATCGGGATCGCCGGCCGCTCCGGGCGCGTCTCGCAGCTACCCGGTGTCGCGTACCGCACGGCGCGCCGCGTGGAGATCGAGGCGGACGAGCCGGTCCCCGTCCAGGTGGACGGCGACTACTGGGGCGAGACGCCCGTCGCGCTCGAGCTCGAGCCCGGCGTGGTGCCGATCCTGGTGCCGCCCGGGGCCGGCGCGGACGCAGCGCCCGGCCGGGGTGGCGCGCGGTCCTAGGCCTCGGGCATGGGCGCGCCCGGCTTGCGGCGCACGCCGAAAGTGGCCAGCCGGTACGCGGCCCGCTTCGCCCAGTGCTGGGCCGCCGCTTCGAAGTCGCCCCACTTCTGGAAGGTGCGGCCGCTGAACAGGGCCTTGTTGCCGGCGCGAGAATCCACAGCGGCCGCGAGTCGCACGCCGGTGACCGAGTCCAGCACCTCGACCTCCACCGTCGCCGTGCCCACGGTCGAGGCGACATCGGCCCCGAGGCCCGCGATTGTCGAGGCCACGCGCAGCTGCGGCACCACGGTGGTGAGCGTCCGCGTCGCGACGTTGGCGCCCTTCACCTCGGTGAGCGCGGCCCGCAGGCGGACGGCGTCGGGCTGGGGATAGTCGACGATCACGAAGTACTCGCTCAGTGCATCGTGCAGCGCCTTGTAGACCGTGTCGGTGAGCATCTGCCGGTCCTGGTCGGAGAGCTTCCGGTCCGACTTGCCGGTGATCCACAGCGACACCGAGTCGATCACCACCGAGTCGTACCGCGACCAGTCCGCGTTCGGGTTGATGTAGACCTCCTGGGCGTCGTAGCCCTCGCGGGGCTTGAGCTCGGAGTAGTCGCCCAGGAAGCCCGACTCGGTCACGCCCCGCCGGTAGCCGCGGGTGGCGCCGCAGGCGGCGAGGCTGAGCGCGAGGCCGAGCAGGGCGATCGCGACGAGGGTTCGGCGGAATGCGTGCTGGGGGGTTCGGAACACGGGGACCTCCAGTTCGGGACACGCGCCTGATACCGGAGGCACGCGTTGCCCGCAAGCCCGGGGCCGCGAGCAGGAAGAGGTAGTCGGCGCCGAGGCCCAGCGCGGCGGCGAGGCGGGCGCGCTCGTCCCAGGACTCGACCATGGCCTGCGCGCTGGCGAGATCGCCCGCCCGCTCGAACGATAGGATCCCCTGCGGCGCCGCGTCGCTCTGGAGGGGTCTCCCCAGCGCCGCGAACGCGCGCCGCTGGGTCCGGGCCGGAAGCCGGGCGAAGGGACTCCTCGTCGCAGCCGCTCCGCCCAGTCCGCGCTGGTCTGCGCCAGCTCGTCGAGCACCTCGGGGCCGCTGCGCCCGCCCACGCGGACGCGAAGCTCGTGCGGCCGGGTCGCGTCTGCGCCGATTCCCCGGGGCACTCGCGCATGCTACAGCGCGGATCGCCGGGCGGGATGGTGGGCCGCGCGGTGTCCACTAGATTCCCGGCCGTGGCCGAGAGCCTCGTCTTCATCACGGGCGCGTCCAGCGGGATCGGCGAGGCGCTGGCCCGTACGCTGCCCTTCGCCGAGGCGCGGGTGATCGACATCAGCCGCCGCGGCGCCGCCGGCTGCACTCATTTCGCGGCCGACCTGGCCGACCCGGCCGCCTGGCCCGAGGTGGGGGAGCTCTTCGCCCGGGAGCTGGACGGCTACGCGGGCGAGCGCGCGGTGTTCGTCCACAGCGCGGGCACGCTCGAGCCGATTGGCTTCGCCGGCGAGGTCGACGGGGGCGGCTACGCGCGCAACGTGCTGCTCAACAGCGCCGCGCCCCAGGTCCTGGGCGCGGCGTTCCTGCGCGCCGCGGCGAAGACCCAGGCGCCCTGTTGGATCGTCATGCTCAGCTCGGGTGCGGCGCGCAGCGTCTACCCGGGCTGGAGCTCGTACGGTGCGGGCAAGGCCGCCGTGGACCAGTGGGTGCGCACGGTCGGGGCCGAGCAGGCGCGTCGGGGCGGGCGCTGCCGCATCCTCTCCGTGGCGCCCGGGGTGGTGGCCACCGCGATGCAGGAGCAGATCCGCGCCACCCCGGCGCACGACTTCCCCGAGGTCGCCCGCTTCGTCGAGCTGCACGAGGGCGGCGAGCTGCGCGATCCGCTGCCGGTGGCGCGCGAGCTCTGGGGGCTCCTGGAACGGGACCTGGAGAACGGGGCGGTGCTGGACCTGCGGGCGTCGGGGAGCTGATGGCGACGGGCGCGATCTCCACGGCGGCGCGAGGCGAGACGACGGATCGCCTGGAGCGCGAGCGGTTCGACTGCATCGTGATCGGCGGTGGCATCTCGGGCGCCGGCATCGCGCACGAGGCCTCGCAGCGCGGACTCTCCGTGGCCCTGCTCGACGCCGAAGACTTCGCCTCGGGCACGTCGAGCCGCTCTTCGAAGCTGATCCACGGGGGCCTTCGGTACCTCGCCATGGGCGACGTGGCGCTGGTGCGCACGACGGCACTGGAGCGCAAGGAGATCTTCCGCCTCGCCCCGCACCTGGCCCGGCGCCGCTGGATGGTGGTGCCGGCGCGCTCCTACGCGGGGCTCCTGAAGCTGCGCGCCGGGATCGCCACCTACGAGAAGCTGGGCGCCGTCGAGGGCGATGATCTGCACCGCAACTGGTCGCGCCGCGACCTCGAGCGCGAGGAACCGATCGTCGATCGCCAGGTCTACAAGCACGCCTGCGTGTACCGGGAGTACCTGACGGACGATGCGCACCTGGTGCTGGCCAACCTGCGGGCCGCCGCGGGGCGCGGCGCCGCCCTGCTCAATTACGCCCGCGTCGACTCGATCGCGCGGGAGAACGGCGCCGCGAACGGCGTGGAGGCCGTGTGCGGCTTTACCGGCCGGCGCTTCCGCGTGCGCGGCCGCAGCGTCGTCAACGCGGCGGGCCCGTGGGTCGAGGCGGTGCGGCGGCTCGAGGACGCCAGCGCACGGCCGCTGCTCCACCTCTCGAAGGGCGTCCACATCGTCGTCAAGGCCGAGCGCCTGCCGATCCGCAACATGCTGATCCTCAACGCGCCCGATCGCCGCACCATCTTCGCAATCCGCCACGGTGAGGTGGTGTACATCGGCACGACCGACACGACCTACGCGCCCGGCCACCAGGTCTGGCCGGAGATCGAGATCGAAGACGTCGAGTACCTGCTCGAGCCGCCGGCGCGTTACTTCACCGTCGACCCGGTGCGCCCCGAGGAGGTGGTCGGAGCCTGGGCGGGGCTGCGCCCGCTGATCGCGCAGCCCGGCAAGAAGCCCCAGGAGATCTCCCGGCGCGACGAGGTCCTGGTGGGCCCCGCGCGGGTCGTCACCGTCGCGGGCGGAAAGCTCACCGGCTACCGGCCCCTGGCGCGCGAGACCGTGGAACGCACCGCGGAGGTGTGCGGGCTTCCGCTCGCGCCCGCACCGACCGACGAGCGTCCGCTGCCCGGCGGCGACTTCGACGGCGACCTGGCGCCGTTGGAGGACGCGCTGGTCCGCGAAGCCGGCGTGGCCAGGAATTGCGCGGCGCGCATGGTGCGCCTGTACGGCACGGAGGCGCGCGAGGTCGCGCGCGGGGGCAGCGAGCCGCTGGTGGACGGCAGCTCCGAGCTGGCCTGCGAGGTGGACTGGGCGGTGCGCGTGGAGGGGGCCGCCACGGTCGAGGACGTGGTGTACCGGCGCATCCGCACGGCGCTCTACGCACCCGAGGCGCGCGAGGCGTCCGTCGAGCGGGTCGCGGAGCGCATGGCGACCCTGCTCGACTGGAGCGAGGAGCGCCGCCGAGCCGAGATCGCCGGCAGCCGCGCGCGTCTGAGCGCCGACCTCGCCTTCCTGGGGCAGCGCGAGTGAGTCGGCGACTGCGCGGATGGCCGCTGGTCGGCTGGGCCGCCCTCGCCATCGGTGCGATCTGCGCTGCAATACTGACCGGCGTCGGCAGCGGGGAAGACGGCCTGCGCATTGCGATCCGGGCCACCGCGCGCACGTCGCTGCTGCTCTTCAGCGCGGCCTTCACGGCCTCGTCGCTCGCGCAGCTGTGGCCGAGCGCGGCGAGCCGCTGGCTGCTGCGCAACCGTCGCTACCTCGGCGTGTCCTTCGGCGTCTCGCACTCCTATCACGCGCTCATGATCGCGAGCCTGGCGCTGCTGCTGGGGGACGACTTCGAGACCGGGACCCAGGGGCTGATCTTCGGCGGGTTCGCCTACGTGTTGCTGGCACTGATGGTGGCCACCTCGTTCGACCGCAGCGCGGGCTGGCTCGGTCCGCTGCGCTGGCGGCGCCTGCACCGCTTCGGTGCGTACTACATCTGGTTCATCTTCGCAGTCACGCTCCTGCCCCGCACGCTGAACTCTCCGCTCTACGCGTTCTTTTCGGGCGTCGTGCTCGGCGCGTCGGGGTTGCGCGTCGCCGCGCGCCTGCGCCAGCGGCGACCCGTGGCGGAGGCCGCCTAGCCGTGTCCGGGATCGCCGCGAGCCTCGCGGCGGCGCTGGGCGACCGGGTGCGCACCGACCCGCAGGTGCTCGCGGACCACCGCCGCGACAGCTGGGTGCTCTCCGAGCTCTTCGACCTGGAGGGCCGCGACTCCCCGCTGCCCAGCGCGGTGGTCGAGCCGCGCAGCGCGGCCGACGTGGCGCAGACGCTGGCGCTGTGCCGCGAGGCGCGCGTGCCCGTGGTTCCGTTCGGCGGCGGCTCGGGCGTGTGCGGAGCCATCGTCGTACCCGAGGGCGCCGTCGTCCTCTCGACCCGCCAGCTGACCGGCCTCGTCGAGCTGGACCGGGACGCCTTGACCGCCTGCTTTCGCGCCGGCACCCAGGGCATGGAAGCCGAGCGCGCGGTGCAGGCGGAGGGGCTGACCATCGGGCACTGGCCGCAGTCGATCGAGCTCTCGACGGTCGGCGGCTGGGTCGCGACGCGCGCCTCCGGGCAGTTCTCCACGGCCTACGGGAGCGTCGAGGACCTGGTGCTGGACCTGGAGGTCGTGCTCCCCGACGGCGCGATCCTGCGCACGCGACGGACCCCGCGCGCTGCGACCGGGCCGGACCTGCGCCAGCTCTTCCTCGGCAGCGAGGGGACGCTGGGCGTGATCACCGAGGTGGCGTTCTCCCTGCGCCCGCTTCCCGCCGCGCGCCGCGGGCAGGCGTTTCAGCTGGACGACTTCGGCGCGGGTCTGGAAGCGCTCCGCCGGCTGCTGCGCGAGGGTTGGCGTCCCCCGGTGGCGCGCCTCTACGACGCGGGCGAGACCCAGCGCCAGTTCGCCGGGACGTGCCGGGAAGGCCGCTCCCTGCTGATCCTGCTCCACGAGGGGCCCACCTCCCTCGTCGCGGCCGAGCTGGATGCCGCCGCGGCGATCTGCCGGGCTGTCGGCGCTGCGCAGGCCGATCCAGCGGCGGTCGACGCCTGGCTCGACCACCGCAACCGGGTGCCCGGCTTTCGCGGGTTCCTCGAGAAGGGCATCGTCGTCGACACCATCGAGATGGCCTGCACCTGGGACCGGGCCGGCGCGCTCTACGAACGGGTGACCGGCGCGTTGCGCGAGGTTCCGGATGTACTCGTCGCCAGTGCCCACGCCAGCCACCACTACCGCTCGGGCACCTGTCTGTACTTCAGCTTCGCCGCCCGCCCCGAGCAGCGCGCGCAGATGGCGGCGACCTACCGCGAGTGCTGGCGCCGCGCGCTGGAAGCGGCGCTCGCGCTGGGCGCCGGGATCGCCCATCACCACGGGATCGGGCGCGTGCGCCGGGATTTTCTGGCCCGCGAGGTCGGCGACGCGGGGGTGGCCGTGCTGCGCGCGCTGAAGCGCGCTCTCGATCCCGACGGCCTGCTGAACCCGGGGGCTCTGCTGCCGGCGGAGAGCGAGGAACCCGCCTGAGCGGCAATCCCGGTGCAGCGTTCCGGAGCGGTCGCGCGCCCGGATGCGCTAGGCTCCGGCCCCGCTCAGCGGCAGTCGAGGCCCAGAGAACACCCCAATGGCCACGGTCGACCCGAAGCGCGCCGGCGTTGACGAAGCGGAGTGGAAGCGGGCTACGGCCTCGTACTACGCGCTGCGCGTGCGCGAGGTGGTCGAGGAGACCTCGGACGCGCGCTCCTTTGTCCTCGACGTCCCCGACGAGCTGAAAGCGACGTTCGCCTACGCGCCCGGCCAGTTCCTCAGCTTCGCGATTCCCTTCGATGGCAAGGTACTCGTCCGCAGTTACTCGCTGGCCAGCTCACCCCACTTCGATGCCGCCCACAAGTTCACGGTCAAACGCATCGCCGACGGTCGCGTCTCCAACTGGATGAACGACACGATCCGGGCCGGTGACACCTTGATGGTGACGCCGCCCGCCGGGCTGTTTCTCCTCGACGACGCGGACAGCAAGATCGTGCTGTTCAGCGGAGGCAGCGGCATCACGCCCGTGATCTCGATCATCAAATCGGCGCTCGTCACGAGCGCGCGCCCGCTCAAGCTGGTCTACGCCAACCGCAACGCAGCATCGATCATCTTCGCCGCCGAGCTGGAGCGGCTCGCGCGCGCTCACAGCGGGCGCTTCGCTCTCGTCCACTCGCTCGACGAGGTCGACGGCTTCCTCGGGCTGGAGGACGTCGTGCGCCACGTGGAAGGCGCCATCGACGCGGAGTTCTACCTGTGCGGCCCGGGGGCCTTCATGGCCACGGTGGAGGGCGCGCTCGAGGAGCTGGGCGTCCATCGGCAGCGGATCCACGTAGAACACTTCGCCTCACCCCCGGACCCGGACGCCGAGGGCGCCAAGCCCGCCGCGCTGCCCGAGGCGGGTGGCGCATCCGCGCCCGCGTCCATCCACGTCGCACTCGACGGCGCGGTCCACGAGGTGCCCTGTGCGCCCGGGGAATCGGTGCTTCAGGCGGCCCGGCGCGCGGGGCTCGACCCGCCCTTCTCCTGCGAGGAGGGCTACTGCTCCTGCTGCATGGCCAAGCTCGTCGAGGGAGAGGTGCGCATGAAGGCGAACGACTGCCTCACACCCGAACTCCTCGAGGAGGGCTGGGTGCTGACCTGTCAGTCCCGTTGCGTAAGCCCGAAGATCCGGATCGAGTACCCGGACTGAGGAGAGCTGCGTGTCCCGACGCGACCAGATTCGCATGAGCGACGAGGAGGCGCGGCAGTTCCTCCGCGCCAGCAAGACCATCATCCTGAACTCGATAGGATCTGGGGGATATCCGCACCCCATGCCCATGTGGTTCAGCGTGGACGCGGACGGCGCCATCCGCATGACCACCTTCCGCAAGAGCCAGAAGGTGAAGAACATCCAGCGCGACCCGAGGGTCAGCTTGCTGGCCGAATCCGGAGTGGAGTACGCGCAGCTCAAGGGCGTGGTGATCTACGGCCGAGCGGAGATCGTCGACGACCTGGAGGCGGTGGTGGCGACGCTGCTGGCGGCGATGGGTGGGGCCGTCGCGCCGGACGACTCCGAAGCGCGGCGGGCGCAGGAGGAGGGGATCCGCAGGACCGCGGGCAAGCGGGTGTGCATCCGCGTGGCGCCGCAGCGCATCGTCTCCTGGGACCACACCAAGCTGGGCGGCGTGTACTAGCGCGGCGCGATCGCCTCACCCGTTGCAGGCGCGCCACGCCCCGCTGCCGGGTCGCGGCGCGAGCGCCCGTTTCGCGATTGGCACGTCGCTTGCTCCTCGGGAGGCGTCAGACAAGGAGGTGCACGATGTCAGGCACACAGATCATTCTCTGCGCCGTGCTCGCGGCCTTCACGGCCCTGTGCGGGGTGGCGGTCTACGCACACGGTTACGCCGGCTTCTTCGAGCTGGCGACGGCGAACTGGGCGACGCGGACCCTGTTCGCCGACCTGGTGATCGCGCTCGCCCTGACCGTCGTCTGGATGTACCGGGACGCCCGCGAGCGGGGCGCCGCCTTCGCCCCGTTCCTGGTGCTGACGGCGCTGCTCGGCTCGGTGGGGCCGCTGCTCTACCTGATCCTGCGCCGGCCGCCCGAAGCGGCTCGCGCGGCGGCGTAGCCCGTGCGGGGGTGCCGGGCCGGCCCGCCGGGGTCGCTCCGGCGCCCCCACTGCGGTCTGGGCGGGCGCTGCTCGGGCTGCTGATCGCAGCCGGGCTGGTCGGCTGCGCAGGTGTGCGGGCCCGCGAACGGGACCGGCCCTACACGGCCGGACTGGCCCAGATCGAGCGGATCGAGGTCACCGCCCTGCGCTCGTGGCCGCCCCAGGCCTGGCTGGTGGCGACGGGCCGACTGCCGGACGCGTGCACGCAGATCGATCGCATCGATCAAGACCGTCGCGGGCACCGGCTGGAGCTGACGATGACGACGCGCCGCTACTCGGGCGCCTGCGTCCCCGGGGCCCGGCCCTTCGAGCGCAAGGTGACCCTCAACGTGCAAAGGCTTCCCGCGGGCCTCTACGTCGTGACGATCAACGGCGTCAGCGATACATTCCTGCTGGTCGGCGATCCGGTCGACGACGACCGGCACCGGGGGTGGGAGCTCGAGTAGCGCGCCGAGCTGGCGGTGCCCGCAGCGCGGCGCGAACGGAGGTCCTGGATGGCAGCAGGTTCCTCGCCGCTTCGCAGCGCGACGCTCGCCGCGGCGCTGGCCGTGGCCGTCGCCGCCGCGCCGTTCCCGGCGCGGGCCGAGTCCGACAGCCTCGCCCACCAGGGGCTGGTCGGCTTCGGCGCGGCCCTGTGCACGCTGGTGTACGCCCCGCTCAAGGTGGCCTACGCCGCCGGAGGGCTCGCGGTCACCAGCCTGGCCTGGCTCTGGACCTGGGACACGAAGATCGCGGGGCCGATCCTTCGCGGGAGCTTGGGCGGCGACTACGTCGTGACCCCCTCCCATCTCGAGAGGCGCGCCTCACTCCGATTCGTCGGGCGCCGGCGCTAGTCGACCCCGCTCCGTTCGGTTTCCGCTAGAAGGGCGCGCCACCAGCGCTGCGGAGGAGTGCATGAGGAACAACGTCGGGCTCCTGCTCAGCAAGCGGGCCGAGCTCTCGCCTCAGCTGGAGGGGTTCGTCGACGCGGACACGGACCGCCGCTTCACCTACGCGGAGTGGAACCGGCGCTGCAATCGCACGGCCCACGCCCTGCGTTCACTCGGGGTGGCGAAGGGCGACCGCGTGGCGCTGTTGCTCATGAACGGCGTCGAGTACATGGAGTGCTTCTTCGCGCTGGCCAAGCTCGGCGCGGTCACGGTACCGCTCAACTGGCGGCTGACTCCTGACGAGCTCCAGTTCATCCTCAAGGACTCGGGGGCGCGAGCGCTCATCTACGGCTCCGAGTTCGCCGCCAACGCCGCCGAGCTTCGCGGGCGCGGTGCGGACGCCACCGACGTGCGCGAGTGGATCCACGTGGGCGACGCGGAGAGCCGTGCCGACTGGGCGCTCGACTACGGCGCGCTCCAGGCCGACGCCTCCGAGCAGGAGCCCCCGATCGGCGGCGACGAGGACGACGACCTCTACATCATGTACACGTCGGGCACGACGGGCCTGCCCAAGGGCGCCGTCCACACCCACAACACGGCGTTGTGGGCCCTGCTCACCATCGCTTCGACCGCCGACGTGCGCTACCGGGACCGCTACCTCGTCGCGCTCCCGCTCTTCCACGTCGGCGCGCTCACGCCCCTGACCGGCGGCGTGCTCGGAGGCCTCACCAACGTGGTGATGCGGACCTTCGACCCGCTGCGGACCTGGGAGCTGATCGAGTGCGAGCAGATCACCACCATGCTCGCCGTGCCGGCGATGCTTACCTTCATGCTCCACGTTCCCGGGCGCGAGCGCTACGACTGCAGCAGTCTCCGCTGGTGCATGAGCGGCGCGGCGCCCGTGCCGATCACGCTGATCCGTGCCTTCGCCGAGATCGGTATCGAGATCCACCAGGTCTACGGGCTCACCGAGACGTGCGGCCCCGCCTGCCTGATCAGCCCCGAGGAGGCGATCGCCCGGGCCGGGTCGACCGGCAAGGCGTTCTTCCACACCGACGTCCGCGTGGTGGACGAAGCCGGGCGCGACGTCGAGCCCGGCGCTGCCGGGGAGGTCCTGGTGCGGGGCAAGCACATCATGACGGGCTACTGGAACCGACCGAAGGAGACGGCCGAGGCCATCCAGGACGGCTGGCTGCGCAGCGGAGACATCGCCACGATCGACAAGGACGGCTTCATCTACATCCAGGACCGCTTGAAGGACATGATCATCTCCGGTGGCGAGAACGTCTACCCGGCCGAGGTGGAGAACGCGATCCTGTCCCACGAGAAGGTCGTGGAGGTCGCGGTGATCGGTCAGAAGAGCGCGCGCTGGGGCGAGGCGGCGGCCGCGGTGGTGGTGAGGGCCGACGAGACCCTCACCGACGAGGAGATCTTCCGCCACTGCGAAGGCAAGCTGGCGCGCTTCAAGCTCCCGAAGCGCTGCTACTTCGTCGACCAGATTCCCCGCAACCCGACCGGCAAGATCCTGAAGCGCGTGCTGAGAGAGCGCTTCCCCGAGGAAGCGCCGGAGTAGGGCCGCTCCCGAGTGCCTCGCGCTCCTCGGCGGGGAACGGGGCGCTCACGCCGGCGCGCCTCGTCCCGGGCGAGCACGACGCCGCCGGGCGTGTACACGCCGAGCACAGCGCGAGGTGGCGCCGCGCCGCGCGCAGGCCCTCGGCCGTGTAGAAGCCGCCGTTGCGCGAGTCTCCCAGGTGTTCGGCGGGGGAGTGGTCCACCTCGATCAGGATCAGATCGAAGGGCGGCTCCGCCGGCTCCGGGGCACGCGCGACCCGAGTCGACTGAAGGGCCTCCCACGCCGTGTATCCGAGCCCGAGCCCGCCGACCAGGACCTGAAGCTGGCCTCCCGCGTGCATCTCGAGGGCGATGCGCGCGAGCGCGCGCTCGGAGACCGTGATGGCGGGCGTGGGCCGTGCGTCTCGATCCCGCTTCGTGGCTCACAGCGTCGGAAAGCCACTTTCGTCGGAGTCTTGCGCGGGTGTTGCGCATCAGCCGCCGCGTCATCCGCAAACCAGCATCTGAGCGAAGCGCCCGCCGTGACGATCACGGCGCCGCCCGACGGCTCGAGCGTGGCACAGGGGGCCGCGGTCACGCTGACCGACACTGCGACGGACGCCGAGGACGGGGACCTCTCGGGCAACCTGACCTGGACGTCGAGCAACGACGGCGTGCTCGGCACAGGTGCCAGCATCACGCTCTCCAGCCATCGGCAAGCACACCATCACGGCGTCGGTGAGCGACGGTGCGGGCGTCGCTGGCTCGGACCGGATCCGGTTGAGGATCGGGAAGGCCCGCTGAGCCGCTCTTTGGCCTCTTTGGAAATCGTTGCGCGACTGCGGAAATGGTGGTCGTAGGCCCGGCGGTCTTCTCCGCAAACCATCATCTAGGCGAAGGGTTAGCCGGCGGACCTGCGCGCGAATTGCGTAGAGTGCTCTTAACGGTTGACGACGGCTTAGCCTTTACTGTCGGTCCCTTCCAAGTGTAGTGTGCCACTAGCGAGCAAAACCCCATCGTCCAGATGATCCGAACACCTGCCCCATTCTCCTGCGCGCTGCTGATTTCGGCAGGAGTCCTCGTCCTGGCGGCGAGCTGCACAGCTCGGGCGCAGAGCGGGCCGGCTGTGCGCGTCGAGACGCGCGTCGAAGCCAGCGCGGACGACGCCGAGGAGGACGCGCTGGGCGCTGTGGATCGCGGCAGCAGCGATCTGGAGCTGGTCTTCGAAGGCGGGAGCAACCAGGTCGTGGGGATTCGGTTCGACGGCGTCCCCGTTCCTTCGGGGGCGACGATCCTCGAGGCCTCCGTCCAGTTCCAGGTAGACGAAACGGGTTCGGACGCGACCTCCCTCACTCTCGAGGGGGAGGCGGTCGACACGGCGGCCCCCTTCCTCGCCGCGACCGGCGACATCTCCTCCAGGCCACGCACCGTGGCCTCCGTGTCCTGGAACCCCGTCCCGTGGCTGACCCTGGGCGAGGCGGGCCCGGATC
>JAZFWH010000386.1:0-4222 GCA_036482635.1 Myxococcota bacterium | reverse complement strand
GTCGTGTGTCCCTTCGACCCCCGGGAGAACATCCTCGCCGGCACGCGTTACCTCCGCCAGCTCTTTGAGCGACTCGGCAGCTGGCCGCGCGCGCTGGCCGGATACCACGCGGGTCCCGGCCGCGTCGAGTCGGACCGCATCCCCGCGGAGACGCGGGTCTACGTCAGGCGCGTGCTCGGCAGCTGGAAGCGCGGGCGGCCGCGCGCGCCGCGTTTCTAGCCCGCTGAAACTCCGCTCGCCTGTCTTGCAGGGGCCCGCCTCCGCTCGGCTTCGCCTCGCTGCGCGCCCTTCGGGCTTGCGGGCTCGCTGCGCGCAGGCCGACCTGCGGTCGGCCCGCTAGCCGTCGCCGGGCGGACGCCCCGGTGGCCGTCGAAGCGCGCCATCGCCGTTCCGACCCCGCGCCCGCCGACGCCGCCGCGGCTAGCGCGTGGCCACTCCGGCGATCTGCGGCGCGCAGTGGACGAAGGGCGAGCGCACGCGAAAGCGATCGATCTCGAGGGCGGAGAAGCCGGCCTCGCGCAGGGTGGACTCGGTCTCGCGGTTCGGCCGGCAGCCCTCGAACCACCAGGTCCACGGCCGTTGCAGAGCGTTCTGCAGCGTCCGCAGCGCCGTTCCCGCCGGTGCCGCCACGTGCTCCAGGAACACGTAACGCCCGCCGGGCTTGAGGACGCGCATTATCTCCGACACGACGGCGGCCGGGTTGTCGACCGAGCACAGCACGAGGGTGCAGACGACCGCGTCGGCGCTCTGGCTGGGCAGATCGAGCCGTTCTCCCTTGAGGCCCCGGATCTCGACGTCGACGCCGCGGTGCTGCGCGTTCGCCGCCAGTCGCTCGTGCATGCGGAGATTCGGCTCCACCGCGATCAGCGAGGTTCCGGATTCGTAGTATCTGCAGTTGGCGCCCGTCCCGGCTCCCACCTCGACGATTGAACCCGGCAGCGACGCGAAGAGCTTCCGCTTCCGCGCTCCGTACAGCCGGTGCATGCCCTCTTCGGTGGCCGAGAGGAACCAGGCGTGGAAGCGGCCGCGGATGGGGTGGTCGTGAGTGGCGCTCAGCGCGGAGGTTTCCGATCGGAACCGCTCGTGCGCGGGGAGACCGTCCTGCAGGGCCAGCCAGCCGAGCTTGTGGCGGGTCCAGATATGCGTCCGGGGGGGCAGCTCGTCGGGGGCGTCGAGGCTGCAGATCGACACGTCGATCTCCCCCGGCAGATCGCGCCGCTGGTAGGTGAGGGGCGTGCCGCAGCTCCCGCAGAAGCTGCGGGTCACGTTCGGCGAAGAGGCGTAGCGGGTCGGTTGGCCGGCGCCGAACGACAGCTCGCTCGCGTCGAAGGTGGCCCAGGAGACGAAGGCGGCCGCGTGTGCTTTGCGGCAGGTCGCGCAGTGGCAGTTTGTGGGGTCCCGCGGCGGCCCGCTCACCCTGTAGCGGACCGCTCCGCACAGGCACCCCCCTTGGAATTCGGTCATTTCCGGCTCCCGGTTGGCGTGGCAGGGCGACCGGCGCGCGACGCGAGCTTATCACGAGCGGCGCCGCGACCTCTGCGGCGCGGAGCCGGTACCTTGTGGGCGTGGACGCCCTGGACCTGCTGCTGCTCCCGGCTCGGCCCCTCAAGGCCACCTGCCGGGTGCCCTCCGAGTTGGACTCGGTCACGAGCATCGGCGAGGAGGCGATTCCCTCGGAGATCGGGGCGGACGCCGGCGCCGTGGGCCGCGTCTGGGCCGCCGCGGAAGCTCTCTACCGCACGGGGCTGTACCCCGCGATCCAGCTCTGCATCCGGCACCGCGGTCAGCTGGCGATCCACCGCGCCATCGGGCACGCCTCGGGCAACGCGCCCGGCGACCCGCGCGACGGCCCGCGGGTACCCGTGACCCTGGACACGCCCATCCTGATCTACTCGGCGGCCAAGGCCATCACCGGCATGGTGATCCACAAGCTCGACGAGCAGCGGATGCTGCACCTGGAAGATCGCATCTGCGACTACATCCCCGAGTTCGGCGCGCACGGAAAGCAGTGGATCACCATCCGCCACGTCCTCGGTCATCGCGCGGGCATCCCGAACCTGCCGCCGGGCGCGATGGATCTCGAGCTGCTCCAGGACCTGGAGCGGGCCATCGAGATCCTGTGCGCGTCGCGGCCGGCCTTCCGCCCGGGCCGGCGCCTCGCCTACCATGCGATCTCGGGCGGCTTCCTGCTGGGAGAGGTCGTGCGGCGCGCCACGGGCCAGGACATCCGCCAGGTGCTGCGCAAGGAGATCGTCGAGCCCCTGGGCCTGCGCTGGATGGGCTACGGCGTACCGGCCGAAGACGTCAGTCGCGTGGCCCGGGACGCGGTGACGGGCCTGCCCGTCTGGCCCCCTTTCTCCTGGATGTTTCGCCGCGCCCTGGGCACGGGGTTTCGCGAGGCCGTGGAGCTGGCGAACGATCCCCGCTTCCTCACCGCGATCGTGCCGTCTGCCAACATCGTGTGTACCGCGGATGAGCTCAGCCGCTTCTACCAGTGCCTGCTCGACGGGGGCGAGCTGGACGGCGTGCGCGTGTTCGATCCCCGCACCATCCGCCACGCCACCACCGAAGAGACCTACTGGGAGCTCGACCTCACCCTCGGCCTCCCCCTGCGCTACGGGCTGGGCTTCATGCTGGGGGGGCGGATCGCGAGTCTGTTCGGCACGCGGACGCCCCACGCCTTCGGGCACATCGGATTCACCCACATCTTCTCCTGGGCTGATCCGGACCGCCAGCTCGCGGTTGCGCTGCTCACCACCGGAAAGCCCTTCTTGAGCCTCGACGTGGTGCGGCTGCTGGGGCTGATCCGGGAGATCGGCCGGGCATTCCCGCCGGTGTGAGCGACGAGTCCGGGTCCGATCCGAGGCGGGGGGGTACGGGCCCGAGTATCAGAGCTACGCCTGAGCTCCCTACCAGATCCCGCGGAACACCCGGTAGGTCGTCTGGCTCATGTAGACGCGGTACTCGTCGCCGCGCGCCCGGACCAGCTGGCGCTCCTCGAAGGGGATGAAGCCCAGGAACGAAGCGGCCACGAGGACCGCGAAGAGCAGTTGGCTGGCGTTGGGGTGGATCAGTAGCGACGCGAACACGATGAAGACAGCGGCGCGGTACATCGGGTGGCGCACCTGCGCGTAGGGGCCTTCCCGCATGAGGGGCGTCTCCCCGCCCACGGAGTGGGACAGCTGCGAGCCCGGCATGCCGACCAGATTGCCCAGGCTCTCGAAGGTGGCGAACTCGAAGAAGGCGACCACCGAGAGCAGGACGGCGCACAGCCCGACGAACTGGAGCCAGGCCGGAGCGGGAAATGTGAAGCCGCCGACGGGCTGGTGCAACCAGTAGATGCCCACCCAGGTGACGACCGAGACCGCGATGTAGATCCGCCGCTCGAATTCGGTGCCCTCGGGGCGTCCGAAGACGGCCTTCTTGAAGGCGGGCATGGTCATGACGATGTGGACCGCGATGAAGACGGCGTAGAGCAGCACGTTGAAGATCGCGTTTTCGACGGGTGCGCCTGGCTCGTAGCGGAAGCCCATGAGGAAGGCGGCCGACAGGGTCATCACGCCGAGATACGAAAAGAGCCAGTACAGGCGTTTGAACATCCTTCTCTCCTCCCTCGGAACGGCCCGCCTGGGCTGAAGGCAGCCGGATTCTCGATGGGTTGCTCGGGGCCGTCAAGGCTCCTGGGCCGTTCGCCCCACGACGCCCGTCTCTGGCATCTCGCGGGGCCGCCTCGCCCCGGCGGCCGCGGCCGTGCGCGACGAGTTCCTGGAACGGGGGGAGGGTTGGAAGCACTACCACCACGACAACGAGCGAACGCTCGCGCTCACGGACTTGGAGAAGATGCCGCCCCGCACCCGCGAGCGGTTCGAGGAGATGCAGTCCCGGCCGTTCGTAGACTTCGTCGCGAAGCCAGCGGCATCGAGGGCCTGATCTCAGACCCGACGCTGGAGGGCGCCGGAATGCACAGGATCGAGCCGGGCGCCCTGCCCGACGACCCGCCCCACAAGAAGGCGTTGGTGGTGGCCGATCGCGCCCTGTTGCGGCTGCATTCGTTCGTCAAGCGCCACACGGGCCTGACCGACGGGACGGTGGTCCGCTTCCTCAAGCGTTTTTGAGCCTCCGCGCCGCTCGCGCTGCCAGCGGCCGCGCAGCCCGGCGCTCGTTTCTCCCGACGGCTACCCTCCGCTCCCTTCGGACGAACCAGACGTGAGCCAGAAGACAC
>JAZFWH010000385.1:0-6486 GCA_036482635.1 Myxococcota bacterium | reverse complement strand
ACGATCTTCTTGAGCTGCGTATTCTCCTTCTCGAGATCCTTCAGGCGCTTGGCCTGGTCCACCCGCATGCCTCCGTACTCCTATCCGCCACCGGGTGTACGTCTGCGCGGTCACACCGAGCTGGCGGCAGACTTGCGGGACCGCCTGACCCTTCTGCAGCAGGACCTCCGCCTCACGCAGCTTGGAGATGATCTATTCGGCGCTGTGTCGCTTGCGCTTCATGCGCTTTCCCTTCCTCCCAGCCAGCCACGAATCGTCACATTCGGCCTGGACAGGAATTGCGGGGAAAGGTCAGGTCTTCGAGCCGCCAGCGTGTGTACAGCTCCTCCAGCCGCTTGGAGCGTAGGTGCGATCGACGGTGGTGGTACGGCAACGCTGCGGTCGGAGGGCAGGCCGAGCAGCACGCGCCTCTGCGGGGGGTACAAGGAGCGCGGAAATTGTCGCGTTCGGGCGCCCCCCCTTTGTGCCTCGCGGCGCGTGTGCGAGAATCGCTGGCCCACGTTTTCCTCCTGGAGGATCCGATCCGATGTCACTCCGTCCCGTCCTCTGTGGCCTGGCAGCGCTGTCGCTGCTGGCGCTCGTGGCGTGCGCGAAGCCGCTGCCGACGCGAGCTCCCCTGAACGTGTCGCCCCTCGCTCTCTCCGATACGGAGTGGCGGGTGGTGGATCGGGTCGTCCTGATCACCGACGCATCCGGGACGATGTACGTGAACGAGACGTTTCCCGAGGCGAAGTCGCTCACCCAGGCCTTCGTGGCGGGGATGCCGGCGGGCGACGTGCGCGGCGAGCGCCCCGGCGGCTACGAGGCCGGCCTGATCGGCTTCGGCGGCGATGCCCGCAGTGAGGCCCCGCTGCGCTCCTTCGATCGCGCCGCCCTCTCCGGCAAGGCGGGCGGCCTGGAAGTGATGGGCGACCTGAGCGGCCGGGGAGGGACCACGCCGCTCCACGCCGTGCTCTACGAGGTCGGGCAGGCGCTGGCCAACGGCCAGGGGCCGACGGCCGTCGTCATCTTCTCCGACGGCATGCCCGACGATCCCAAGGTCGCTCTCGCCCAGGCGGCGGAGCTGCCCCCGACCTCCCCTGAGGGGCTCTGCATCCACGCCGTGCACGTCGGCACCGACCAGGAAGGGCGCGAGTTCCTGCGAAGCCTGAGCCGGATCACGGACTGCGGCACGCTGCGGCTCGCCGGCGATCTCAACAACCCGTCCGCATTCACGAGCTTCTCCCACGCCGTCTTCGTGGGCGAGGCCAAGCTGCCGCCGGTCGGCGCCGTCGATCCCTGCGTGACCGTCACCCGGCTCGAGGGCATCGAGTTCGACTTCGACAGTGAGAGGGTCTCCGCCAACAGCGGGTCGATCCTCGACGTGGTGGTGGAGAAGCTCCGCATGTGCCCGGACATCTCGATCCGCGTCGAGGGGCACACGGACTCGGTCGGGCCCCCCGGCTACAACCAGGGCCTCTCGGAGCGGCGCGCGCGCGCGGTACGGCGCTACTTCATCGAGTCCGAGGTCATCGAAGAGCGGCTCAGCGTCGAAGGCTTCGGCGAGGCGAATCCGATCGCGCCCAACGAGACCCCCGACGGGCGGTCGCGCAACCGCCGGGTGGAGCTCAGGCCGGTCCACTGACAGCCGCTCGCGCGCCAGCGCCTCTGCGGCCCGGCGCCCGTGCGGCAGGGAGGGGGCCGTGACACTCGGCTTCGACCTGTTCTGGTCCTTCCGGAGCCCGTATTCCTACCTGGCGACGGGGCGGATCGTCGGCCTCGCCCGGACCCACCGGGTGGACGTCCGGGTCCGCCCCGTCTACCCACTGGCCGTGCGGGTCCCGGACTTCTTCCAGCGCGTCAACCCGCTCTGGCCCGCGTACGTGTTCCGGGACACCACGCGAATCGCCCAGATGCTGGGCCTCCCGTTCCACTGGCCCCGCCCCGACCCGATCGTGCAGGACATGAAGACCGGCGCGGTCGCCAGGCAACAGCCCTACATCCACCGGCTCACGCGGCTGGGGGCGGCCGCCGAGCGGCGCGGGCGGGGTCTGGCCTTCATCGACGCCGTGAGCCAGCTGATCTGGTCGGGCGAGGTGGCGGGCTGGAACGACGGCGAGCACCTCGCCAAGGCGGCCGCTAGCGCGGGGCTGGACCTCGCCGAGCTGGAGGCGGCCATCGCGGGCGACGTCGAGCGGTACGAGGCGATCATCAGCGAGAACGAGCAGGCGCACGCCGCGGCGGGCCACTGGGGCGTGCCCACCATGGTCTTCGAGGGCGAACCGTTCTTCGGGCAGGATCGAATCGACGCGCTCACCTGGCGGCTGCAGCAGCGGGGACTGGAAGCGCGCAGCTGAGCGCGCCCACGGGCGCCCGGCGCGATGCGCGCAGCGAGGAGACCGACCAGCGATGTCTGACACCTATCGCATCTTCGGCGCCGAGCTTTCGCCCTACTCGGTGAAGGTCCGCTCCTACTTCCGCTACAAGCGCATCCCGCACGAGTGGGTGGTCCGGACCATGGACAACATGAGCGAGTTCCAGAAGCACGCGAAGCTGCCGCTGATTCCCCTCGTGATTGCGCCGAGCGGCGAGGCCATGCAGGACTCGACACCGATCATCGAGCGCATGGAGGCGCTCCACCCCGAGCCCTCGATCCTGCCCGGGGACGCCTCGCTGGCCTTCCTCTCGGCCCTGATCGAGGAGTACGCCGACGAGTGGGTGAACAAGCCGATGTTCCACTACCGCTGGACGTACGAGGCCGACCGGCAGTCGGCGGCGGAGCGGCTGGCGCGGGCCAACCTGCCCGGCGCCGCCGAGGACGCCATCCTCAAGCTGAGCGAGTCGCTCAAGCAGCGGATGATCCCCCGGCTCGGCTTCGTGGGCTCCAGCGCTTCGACCCGCGATCAGATCGAGGCGTCCTTCACGCGCCTGCTCCGTCTGCTCGAGGCGCATCTCGGCGAGCGCAGGTATCTCTTCGGGGGGCGTCCGGCCCTGGCCGACTTCGGCCTCTACGCGCAGCTCTACGAGTGCTCCATCGATCCCACGGCCGGCGCCCTGCTGCGCGAAGCGGCTCCCGCCGTGCTCGAGTGGATCGAGCGCATGCTCGACCCCAAGGGCGAGGGAGACTTCGAGGGCTGGCAGACGCTGGGCGCGACGCTCGAGCCGCTGCTGCAGGCCGAGGTCGCGGGCGTGTTCCTGCCGTGGTCGGCCGCCAACGCCCGGGCGCTGGCCGCCGGGGAGGCCGAGTTCTCGGTCGCTCTCGAAGGTGCAACTTTTGCGCAATCGACGCAGAAGTACCACGCGAAATCGCTCCGCGCGCTGGTGCAGCGCTACCGGGCAGCGGGCGGGCGAGAGCGGCTCGACCCCATCCTGCACAAGACGGGCTGCCTGACCTGGCTCCAGGCCGAATAGCGCCCTCGGGGACGCTCAAGCCGGGAGATCCGCGAGCCGATGAGCGGCCGCGGAGGCTCCCCATGCGCTCACTGAGGACTGCGCTGACCGTGCTGCTCGCGATCTCCGCGCTGGCGTGCGCGGCGTCGCGGAGCTGGAAGCAGGCCCTGGCCGACGACACCGCGGCCGGCTACCACCGCTTCCTCCGCGAGCACCCCCGTTCTTCCCTGGCCGGGGAAGCGCGCGAGAGGCTCGACTTCGTCCGCGCCCGCAAGAAGCCCACGCAGGAGGCCTACCAGGCCTTCGCCATGCAGTACCCGGACAGCCGGTTCCTGGCGGAGCTGCGGCCCGCTGTCGAGTCCGCCGCCTTCGACCGCGCGCGCGCGTCGGGCAGCGTCGACGCCTACCGGAAGTTCCTCGGCGCCTTTCCCGACGGACGGAACGCCGCCCGCGCCCGGGGCAACGCCGCGTTCCTGGAGCGGTACAGCCGCTCCGGGCAGACCGACGCCCTCGTGGAGTTCGCCACCCGCCATCCCGAAAGCGACTTCGCCGTCGAAGCCCGCCGCAGCGCCGCGGGCGTGACGCGGCGCGGCCAGACCGCCTTCCGGCGGGTGGCTCTTTTGGTGGACGTGGCGGCGTCGACGCCCAATCCGGACCGCCTCACCCGTGTCTTCACGGAGCACGCGCTGCGCCAGTACCAGGCCACGGGCCTCGAGCTGGTTCCGCTCCAGGGCCGGGACGATCCGCGCGCCGCGTCGTTCCCCGCGCTGATCACCGTCCACCACAGCGAGGGCGAGGTGAGCACGGAGCTGAAGGGCGACCGGATGACCGCGCCCGGAATCCTCGCCACCACCCGCGTCACCCTCGCGCGCAGCGGAGAGAGCGCACCGATCTGGTCCGACGAGTTCACCTTCCGCGCCAGCGCCGCCGAGCGCCCCGACGGAAACTCAATCCTGTTCGGCCCGACCTCGCAGCGCTACTGGTCGTCGTTCTTCGTGCCGGTGGCCAGCTGGGACACGCAGGTCGCCATCAGGCGGCAAAGGGCGTTCGACAGGCCGCCGGTGGCCGTGGCGGCGCTGGGCAGCCGCGCGAGCGTGCTCTTCGACAACGGCGACTTCCAGGTCTTCGACCTCGGCGATCCGGCGAACCCACTCCTGCTCGGCGAGTACAAGCGCCCCAGGGACCTGGCGCGCTGGAGCGGCCTGAGGATGGCCGGTGAGCGTGTGGCCCTGTTCGGCGAGGACGGCATCGAGATCGTGCAGATCGCAGACGCGCAGCCGCGGCGCGAGCTCGCGCTGGGGCGCGAGGTGGTCGGCAGCGTCGTCGCGATGGAGAGCGTCGGCAACGACTGGCTCGCGGCGGGCAAGCGCGGCCTGCTGTACATCGACGGTCGCACGGGCCGCCCGAGTGTTCTCGTCCAGGGCGAGGTTCGCGGCCTCGCCATGCGGGGCGACCGGTTGCTGTTCACCGACGGGACTTCCCTGTACGTCTCGACCCTGCCCATGTTGCGTACCCACCGTACGCTGGCGGAGCTTCGGCTCGGCAAGGGATTCGGTCCCGGCCGGGTGCGCGTGCGGGGCTCCAGCGCGATCGTCCTGGGCGCGCGCGGGGTCGTCCGGCTGGACCTCTCCAACCCCTCCAGCCCGCGCCTGCTCTCGCGCATCGACATGCTGGAGGTCGGCGAGGTCGAGGACGCGGTCCTGGCCGGCGGCCGCCTGTTCCTGCTGGGGGCGCGCGGTCTGCAGGTCACCGATCCGTCCGGCGAGCACGTCGTCGATTCCGCCGACGTGTCGGCGCGACGGCGCATCGGCGCCACGGGCCGACACCTGGTGTTGATTGGGGAGAAGGGACTCCAGGTCGTCGATACGACGCCCTTCGTCGTGCCGCGAGCGGCGGCGTCGCGGCGGCCCTAGCGGCCTCCCGACAGCCAGTTGGCGGGGACTCCGTCGCGGACCACGAGGACCTCGGGTCCCATCGTGTAGAGCGGAACCCGGTGCGCCACCCACGCGTTCCGGGCGTTCGGGTCGAACCAGAACGAGAGCTTCGGCAGCAGGGTTCCCGCCAGCGCGGAGAGCACGCGCCCCAGGCTGGGCCCGTAGCGCACCTCGACCAGGCGCTCTGCGTTCCGGTCGCCTCGCCGGGCGCGATGCGCCTCGAAGTCGAGCAGGCGCGCTCCGCCACGGCACGTCATCACCTGGAACGTCACCCTGTCCACGTCGCCGCTGACCAAGGGGAGGAAGAGCAGGTTGAGCGGCACGTTGGCCACCCGGTCGCGCTCGGGCAGATCGATTTGCGCCTCGATGTCGCCGTTCGGATTCGCACAGCTCGCGGTGGCCGTGGTGTGGTCGATGCGCAGAATGCCCATCGGCGTGCCCTCGGCGTCGAAGGAGCGCGACTCCTGGCTCAGCAGCCGCAGCCCCTCGCCCGCTTCGATGGGGGCGAGCTCCGCCGTGGCGACCGTGCGCGGTCCACCGTCGATGCCGCTCTCGGAGAAGATCCGAACGTGGCCGTTGTCGCGCTTCTCCAGCACCAGATGCGCCGCTCCCACCCGGTGGCGCTCGGCGTCGTAGGTGGAGGCGGGGATCGTCCCGAAAACGCTGGGGTAGGGCAGCACCAGGCTCGACTCCGCCCTCGCCGGAGCGGAGAGCAGGGCCAGCGAGGTCAGGGCGACCGCGAGGGGCGCGGCGGTGGTGCGAAACATCGGCGGACTCTACCGAACTCGCCCGACCCGCACCCGGCCGTTGAAGCGCCGCACGGTGATCTGATAGGCTGTCAGTGTCAATAGCTACGGCTGCCCCCACAAACAGCTTTAGAATCAATCGAATAGAAGGCTGCCTTCGGAGCGGTCAGCTCGTCGCGGAAGCACTGCGGAAGCGCGCGAAGCGATCAGGCGTAGCCGAAACCTTCATTCCACTCCCTGAGACTCGACCTCTCCGACAGGTAACCGAGCGGACGACCGTACTTTTCGAGCATTCCGGGATGCCTGACGAGGCAGAGAGTCCGGGAAGGCCCCGGGAGAGCCCGGTGCACAGCCTGACGCCCTCCGCCGTGCTGAGCGTCTCCGGGTGATCACCAGAGGCGATTTTTCAGATGCAGGAAGTTTCTCGTATCGAATCG
>JAZFWH010000384.1:0-3706 GCA_036482635.1 Myxococcota bacterium | reverse complement strand
CGTCGCGCAGGCTCACGACATGGTCGTCTGCGGCCCCAACTGCATGGGCTTCGTCTCCCCCGCACGGCGCCTCGCCGTGTCCGGCTACGACACCAATCCGGACACTCCGGCTGGAAACGTGGCGCTGATCTCGCACAGCGGATCGGTGTGGGAGGCCTTCCTTCAGAATCAACGCGGTGTGGCCTTCAACTACATCGTCTCCTCCGGCAACGAGATCGTCACCACCGTCGCGGACTACATGCAGTTCGCACTCGCCGATGAATCCACGCGGGTGATCGGTCTATTTCTCGAGGCCGTCCGCGATCCGCGGACCTTCACCGCGGCACTCGCCGAAGCCGCCGATCGAGACGTCCCCGTGGTCGCGCTGAAGACCGGCCGCAGCGAGCGGGGAGCGCGCCTGGCGAAGGCGCACAGCGGCGCCCTGGCCGGCGAAGACGCGGTTTACGACGCCGTCTTCGCGCACTACGGCGTGCGTCGGGTCACGTCCCTCGACGAGATGATGGACGCGCTCGAGCTCTTCGCCACCGGCATGCGCCCGAGGACGACCAACGTGTCCGCACTGCTCGATTCCGGGGGACAGCGGGCACTCATGGTCGACCTGGCCGACGCAGAAGGCGTCGAGTTCGGCGCGATCTGCGAATCGACCACGCTGAAGCTTCGCGAGCTCCTCGAGCCGGGACTCGAACCCATCAATCCGCTCGACGCCTGGGGAACGGGCAACGCCGCCGAGGACGTCTACATCGAGAGCCTGCTGGCCCTGGACGCCGATCCCTCGACGGGCCTCACGCTCTTCGCCGTCGACCTGTGCCCCCTCGACGACGGCGCCGAGTCCTCCTACCCGCCCATGATCGCCTCCGTCCGTGACCGCTTGCGCAATCCGCTGGCATTCCTCGGTCACTCGAGCACAACGGCCAGCGAAGCGCAGATGGCCCAGCTGCGCGGCATGGGGATTCCCGTTCTCATGGGTACGGAGACGGGGCTGCGCGCCGCCCGTCACGCCCTCGAGTACAGCGCGTTCCAGCGCAACCGGACCCGCTCGACCGCCGAGCTCGTGCGCGAGGTTCCGCGACCGGCGGATGTGTCCGAGCTGCGCCGGCAGCTGGAGCGCGCCCCAGGAGCGCTGGACGAGCACGCGAGCAAGCAGCTCCTGCGGGCCTACGGACTCACCACCACGCGCGAGATTCTCGCCGGCGCCGTCGACGAGGCGCTGCGAGCCGCCGGCGAGATCGGCTATCCGGTGGCGCTCAAGACCGCGGGCGCCGATCTCCACAAGACCGAGCGGGGCGGGGTGCGACTGGATCTGGCCGGTCCCGACGAGCTCTCCGCCGCCTACCGCGACTTCGAGGCGCGGCTCGGTCCCCGCGTGCTCGTCCAGGAGATGATTCCGCCGGGTGCCGAGCTGATCCTGGGCGTGGTGGACGATCCGCAGTTCGGACCCGTGCTGACCCTCGGGACCGGCGGCATCTTCGTCGAGATCCTGAAGGACGTCCGCACGCTGCTGCTCCCCACGACGCCGGACGCGGTTCACGAGGTCCTGGCCAGCCTGCGCGGATCGGCGCTGCTGCGCGGGGCGCGGGGGCGCCCGCCGGCGGATACCAAGGCCGTCGTCCTCGCGACGATGGGACTCGCGGCGCTAGCCTCCGACCTGGGAGACGCGATCAGCGAGATCGACGTCAACCCGCTGATCGCGCTGCCGGATCGGGCGGTGGTCGTCGACGCGCTGATCGTGCCGAAGGCGGCCGACGAGAGCAGGAGGTGATCCATGGACTTCGAGCTGACTCCGGAGCTGAAGGAGCTCCAGGCCAGGGCCCGGCGCTTCGTCGACGAGGAGCTGGTCCCCCACGAGCTCGAGGTGGACGAGAAGGAGAAGCTGCCGGAGCAGACGCGGCAGCGCATCCGACGGCGAGCCATCGCGGACGGGCTCTGGCCGATGAACGTGCCCAAGGAGCTGGGCGGGCTCGGCTCCTCGGTGCTCGCCCAGGTGATCGCCCAGGAGCAGGCGGGGCGCGCGACCAATCACCTCTGGGGCTACGTGGGCGGCCCCTACAACGCGCTGCTGCGCTGCAACGAGGCTCAGCGCAAGAAGTACCTGGAGCCCGCGCTGCGGGGCGAGTGGACCGCCGCCTACGCCATCACGGAGCCGGGCGCCGGCTCGGACACGACCAACCTGAAGACCACCGCGGTCAAGAAGGGCGACCGCTGGGTCATCAACGGCGAGAAGTGGTTCGTCAGCGGGGGCGAGAAGGGTCTCGCCGTCATCGCGCACACCGTCACCGCGCCCGGAGAGGAGACGCTCTTCCTGGTCGACCACGGCACTCCGGGCATGCGGATCAAGCGGCTGCCGCGGTTCATGAACCGTTCGGAGGACGGACACCCGGAGATCGTGTTCGAGGATTGCGAGGTGCCCGAAGAGCAGATGCTCGGTGGGCGTGGCGGGGCCGACGTCATCAGCAAGGCATGGTTCCGCGAGGAGCGCCTCCACATCGCGGCGCGCTGCCTGGGCGCGGCGCAGCGCCTGCTCGAGGAGATGAAGCGGTGGTGCGAGGAGCGCGAGACCTTCGGCAGGAAGCTCTTCGAGCACCAGGGGATCGGGTGGATGCTGGCCGACTCCGCGACCGAGCTCTACGGCGCGCGCCTCGTCACCTACAAGACGGCCTGGGAGGAGGACGCCGGCACCTGCGACGTCAAGGAGCTCCACACCAAGGCCTCGATCGCCAAGCTCTACGCCTCGGAGATGGTGAACCGGGTGGCGGACCGGGCCGTGCAGGTGTTCGGAGGACGCGGCTACTGCTGCGACTACGCGGTCGAACGCCTGTTCCGGGACGTTCGCGTGGACCGCATCTGGGAGGGCACTTCCGAGATGATGCGGGCGATCGTCTTGAACGGCGTGATGAAGCGCGACCTGGCCCATCTGCTGGGCTGAACCGGGGCGCTGGCCTCCTACCCGGGCGGGTGGGCAGCCACGTCGCCCTCGCGGCGCGACTCCTCGAGGGCGACGTCCAGCGCGATCTCGAACTTCTCCAGCGTCTCGGCGAGACAGGCGTCGTCGTGGGCAGCCGAGATGAACCACGGCTCCCGGGAGTCCGGCTCGCACAGGATCCCGAGGTCGTTCAGCTCCAGGGCCATGCGGTTGTAGAGCTCGTAGTCGGTGGTCGCCCAGTCGCGGTAGTTGCGAGGCGGAGACTCGGCGAAGAAGAGACCGCCCATGGACGGATGTCCCACGAACACGTGGGCGATCCCGCGGCGGGACAGGATCTCGCTCATCCCGTTCTGAAGCCGCCGCCCGTAGGACTCGATCCGCTCCAGGGCGTCGGTCTCGTCGAGGATCTCGAGCGTCTTCGCCGCCGCCGCCAGGGGCACCGAATGGGCCGCGTACGTGCCGCCCTGGGCGACTCCATGGAGGCCGATCTTGCGCATGAGATCTTCTCGTCCGGCGAGCGCGGAGATCGGATAGCCGTTCGCGAGCGCCTTGGCGAACGTGCAGAGGTCGGCGCGCACGTCCATGAGCTCCTGCACCCCACCCCGCGCGACGCGGAAGCCGGTCTTGACCTCGTCCACGATCATGACCACACCGTACCGGTCGCACAGAGCTCGGGCGTCCTTCAGGTACTGCGGGCTCGCGGTGATGCTGCCGGCATTCCCCAGGATTGGCTCGATCACGAAGGCGCCGACCTCGTCGGCGTGCTTGCGCAGGACGTCCTCGAGC
>JAZFWH010000383.1:0-2846 GCA_036482635.1 Myxococcota bacterium | reverse complement strand
CGAGAGACGCTCGCGCCGGGCCTGGAACTCCGGGTCGACGTGATCGCGGATCACGAAGGCACGGATCAGGCCGCGCTGCTCCCGGTAGATCTCCACCAGGAAGCCGACCACCGCGCTCAGGATCTCGCGGATGGAGGCACCCTCCCAGCGCGCGGGGTCGAGGGCGGCGTCCGAGGTCGCCATCGCCTGCTCGAAGTAGCGGTCGTAGAGCGCGTGGAGCAAGGCATCCTTGTCGCGGAAGCGGGCGTAGAAGGCGCCGACCGAGGAGTCGGCCCGGCGCACGACCTCGGCCACCGGCGTGTCCGCGAACCCCTTCTGCGTCACGAGCGCCTCGGCGGCGTCGAGGATGCGGTCGAGCGTCTCCTGGCTGCGCGCCTGCTGCGGGGGTCGCACCCAGCGGAGGCCGGCCTGGGAAGGAATCATCGTCTCTCCCAGAAATAGAATCAGTGTTCTGGTTCTATTTATACCCAGCTCCACCTCGGCCGTCAAGCGGCCTAGAATCGGGCCCGCGTGACCGAGGGCAGCAGACGCGCCATCCTGGCGGCTTTCCTGGCGAATCTGGGCATCGCCGCAGCCAAGTTCGCGGCCTTCCTGGCAACCGGGGCCGCCTCGATGCTGGCCGAGGCGGTCCACTCCCTGGCCGATTCCGCCAACCAGGGCCTGCTGATCCTCGGCGGCGCCCTGGCGGGGCGGGCGCCCACCCCCGAGCACCCGTTCGGCTACGGCCGCGAGCGCTACTTCTGGGCCTTCATCGTGGCGCTGGTGCTCTTCTCGATGGGCTCGCTCTTCGCCATCTCGGAAGGGGTGGCCAAGCTGCGCGACCCCCACGAGCTGGCCTCCACCGGCTGGGCGATCGGGGTGCTGCTGCTCGCGATCGGTCTCGAGGGCTGGTCGCTGCGCACGGCCGTGCGCGAGGCCCGCAAGCTCCGCGGCTCGCTGGGCTGGTGGTCCTTCGTGCGCCGATCCAAGCAGCCGGAGCTGCCCGTCGTGCTGCTCGAAGACCTGGGCGCGCTGATCGGTCTGGTGATCGCGCTGCTGGGGGTGGGCCTGGCCTCGTGGCTCGGCGATCCGCGCTTCGACGCGCTGGGAAGCATCGCCATCGGCGTGCTGCTGGGGGTGATCGCGGTGATCCTGGCGGTCGAGATGAAGAGCCTGCTGATCGGCGAGTCGGCCTCGGCCGCGCACCAGCGGGCCATTCTGGCCGCCATCGAGGAGACGCCCGGCGTGCGTCGGCTGATCCACCTGCGCACCCAGCACATCGGCCCGGAGGAGCTGCTCGTGGGCGCGAAGCTCGAGTTCGACCGCGGGCTCGACGTCGCGGTGGTCGCCGCCACCATCGACGAGGTGGAGGCAGCCATCCGGGCGCGGGTCCCGGTGGCGCGGGTGATCTATCTGGAGCCGGACGTGTACCGGCAGCCGGCGGCCGAGGCGAAGGCCAACCCGTGACGTCCGAACCCCGCTCGCTGCTGTGGCCGACGCTCGGCACGCTGGTCTTCGTGATCCTGGCGCCGGGCAGCGTGGTCGTCCTGCTGCCCTACCTGATCTCCCACTGGACCGTGGCCGATCCCTTCTTCGGGCTCGGATTCGTGCGCTGGATCGGGGCGCTGCTGGTCCTGCTCGGTCTGCCCGTCTTCCTCGACTTCCTGGTTCGTTTCGTCCGGGACGGCCGGGGCACGCCGGCGCCCGTCGCGGAGCCCGAGCGGCTGGTCGTGACGGGTGGGTTTCGCAGCGTGCGCAACCCGGGCTACGTGGCCGTGCTGGCGATGATCGCCGGCCAGGCGCTGATCTTCGGATCGACGGCGCTGCTCGGCTACACCGCCGTCGTCGCCCTCGCCTTCCATCTCTTCGTGGTGCTCTACGAGGAGCCGCACCTGCGGCGCAAGTTCGGCGGCAACTACGAGGTCTACTGCCGTCGCGTGCCGCGCTGGCTGCCGCGGCGGCGCACCGCCGGCGATGACGGCAACAGCTGAACCTGCCCGCTCTCCGCGTCGACCACCACGCGCGGCGCCGTCGCGAGTCGCAGTCCGCGTCCGTCCGCACTGCGACCCGTGCGTACGTCGAAGCGGTAGCCGTGCCACGGACAGCGGACACAACCGTTCTCGACCTCGGCGTCGTCGAGCGGACCGAGCGCGTGGGCGCAGACGGTCGCGTGGGCCAGCAGCGTTCCGTCGATCTCGACGACCCGGAAGCGGCGCCCGGCGTACTCGACCTGCAGCGGGAGCCGCGCGCGCAGCTGCTCGAGGCTCCCGAGCGCCACCGCCCCGGGCACGACGTCGGGCTGCGCCGGTCGGCTCGAGAGCTCCGCCGCGCGGCGCCGCATCATGGCCTCATCCTCGTCCCAGAGCCGGGTGTAGAGACGGATGAAGCCGGCGCCGAGCGAGTCGGCGGCCTCGGGGGCGACGTCGGGCAGCTGGAACTCCACGGCGATGTCGGTGCGCGCGTCGTCCACCGGGTCGAGGCGGGTCCAGATCTCGGTGCCCCGGCCGGCGCCCTCGAGGGTGCGCGTCACGTAGCGCAGCCGCTCCGGCTCGATCCGCAGCTCGATCAGGATCTCGCCGGCCGTCGACGCGGCCTGGAGCCCCACGCGCGCCCGCCAGCCCCAAGCCCCGGAGTCGACGCACTCGATGCTGCGGAAGCTGCTGCGGTGCAGCCAGGGGAGGTGCTCCCAGTCGCGCGCGTTCTCCCAGACCCGCTCGAGCGACGCGGCCACCGTGCGCTGGTAGACCGCAACGCAGGTCAGCTCCGCAGATCCCATCGCAGCCTCCCGGTCCATCGACGCGAGGCTAACGCGGCGCTTCGCGGGCCGCCCATGGCCGCCGCACCTCGACATCCGCGAAGGCATGAGT
>JAZFWH010000382.1:0-5986 GCA_036482635.1 Myxococcota bacterium | reverse complement strand
CTCGCCGAAGCACTGCTTGTGGTGCTGCACCAGTTCCGGCAGGGCGGCTTCGAAGCGCTCGACGTCCCGGGCGCTGGGATGCCAGTGGGCGTCGATGCCCTGGGGTCTCACTCGCGTACACGGCGAGAGCAGCGCCGACCCGGCGGCGAGCGGAAGGATGACACCGATCGCATCCCCGGTCCTCAGGATCTGCACGACGTTCTCGGGCGTGGCGGGCGCGGGACTCGGCGGAGGGTGGCAGGCCAACCAGGGCGCAGCGGCGAGCGCGAGCCCGGTGCGCGCGAGCAGGGCCAGGCCGAAGAGCTTGCCCATGGCGCGAACCTCCGTTCCATCCTTCTTATCGGCGACCCCAGGGCGCGTCTGAGCGGCCGGGCGCGCGGCAATTCAAGGCGGGTGCGCTGCGAACCGAAGCCCCCCGCATGTCCCGCCACCTCGGTCTCGCCCTGCTCGCCCTGGCGCTGTGCGCCTCGACGGCGCTGGCGGAAACCCTGGAGCAGACCCTGGAGCGCGCCGCGCAGGCTGCGAACCAGGGTCGGGCGGACGAGGGGCTGGCGCTGCTCGAAGCGCGCCTGGCGCGGGCCGGGCCGGAGGACGAACGGGTGCCGCTGCGCGGGATGCTCGGCGACCTTGGCGCACTACGACTGGATTGCGGCGCAGCGGCCGGACCACGCTCGCGCCCATTACAAACGGGGCCAGGCGCTCGAGCGCGCGGGTCGCATGGAGGAGGCGATCCAGGCCTACCGGCGCGCCGGCGACCTCGGCCACAAAGCGAGTGACGCCCTGGCGCGGATCGGCTTCTGCTACAAGGTCCTCGCCGAACGCGAGGGCACGCCGGCGGCGGAGCGCGAGCGCTACCAGCTGCTCGCGGCCCAGAGGCTCTCGCGCGCCATCCAGCTCGACACGCGCAACGGCTCCGCCCTGGGCAACATGGCGGACCTCGCTTTCAACAGTGGCAACTACCCCTCCGCGCTCAAGCTCTACCTGCACATGGACCGCATCCAGCCGTCGAGGCCCACCACGCTGGCTCGGCTCGGCAGCACCTACGCGCGCCTCGGCCGGCACGCGCACGCGATCGAGACCCTGCGCCGCGCCGCGCAGCTCGCCGAAGCGGAGCAGCCGGTGGATTTCGCCGACCGGTGGGTCTACCGCGACGCCGCGCTGTTCTCGCTCATCCCGAGCGCCGAGAGCCTGAGCGCGCTGGGGCGCCGGGCGGAGGCGCGCGTGGAGTAGCAGCGCGTGCTCGAGCTCGCCGACTGCGGCGACTGCCGCACCACCACCCGCGAGACCAAGCGCTCCCGGGAGCGCGCTCAGGCGCTGCTCGAGGAGCTCGGCGCCGGGCCGGTGCCGGCCGCCCCGCAGCGCGCTGCGCCGTAAGCCCCTCCCGGCGTCCCCCAGCTCCCCCACAATGAAAGCACTTGACTGACCCAACCAGTCATTTATATTCCCCCGCGCATGGCCCGCCAGATCCCCGAACACCGCCTGAAGGACCTCCTGGAGTGCGCCACACGGGTCTTCATCGCCCAGGGCTACCGCCGCACCCAGATGGCCGACGTGGCGCGGGCGATGGGCGTCGCCAAGGGCACCGTCTACCTGTACGTGGAGAGCAAGGAAGCGCTGTTCGCCGCCGCGCTGCGGCACGCGGACGGCGAGCCCCCTGCCCTTTTCGAGGCGGACCTGCCGCTGGCGGCGCCGGCGCCCGGGGCGCTGGCGGCCGAGGTCCGCGCGCGCCTGGCGAAGGAGGTGGTGCCGCCCGCGCTGGCTGCCGCCCTCGGGCGCGACCGCGCGGCCGACGTGCGCGGCGAGCTCGAGGCCATCGTGCGCGAGCTCTACGCCCTGTCGAGCCGCCACCGCACGGCCGTCAAGCTGATCGACAGCTGCGCCCGCGACCACCCGGAGCTGGCTCGCACCTTCTACGGCAAGGGGCGTTTCACCCAGCTCGAGGCGCTGGTGCGCTACCTGGAGGCGCGCATCCAACAGGGCCAGCTCGATGCGCTGCCCGACACGGCGGTGGCGGCGCGCTTCGCGATCGAGGCGATCGCCACCTGGGCGGTCCACATCCACTGGGATCCCGCTCCCCAACCCATCGATCCCGACGTCGCCGAGGACACGGTCGTCCGCTTCGTGCTGCGCGGGCTGCTCCCGCGGTGAGCTGAACCCGGAGGACCCATGTCGAGACACGCGAAATCGCTGCTGGTCGGGGGCGCGCTCGCCGCGGCGCTCCTGGTCGGCTGCGAGGCCGACACGACCGGGCTGGTGACGCTGACCGTGCCCGAGCTGGCCACCCTGCTGGAGGGGGAGAGCGGGCCGGTGCTGTGCGACGCCAACAGCCCGAAGACGCGCGCGCGCCACGGCGTGATCCCCGGCGCGCTGCTGCTCTCGAACTACCGCGACTACGAGCCCGGCGCCGAGTTGCCCGCGGACAAGGGCCGCAAGCTCGTCTTCTACTGCCACAGCGAGATGTGCGGCGCCGCGGTCGGCGCCGCGCGCAAGGCGATCGCCGGGGGCTACACGAACGTCGCCGTGCTGCCCGCCGGCATCCGGGGCTGGAGCCGCGCCGAGCGACCGATCGACAAGCCCTCGGCGAGCTGAGGGCAGGAGGTTCCCATGAGGCAGACGATTGCGGTGCTGCTGCTCGCCGGCGTGCTGGCGGGCTGCAACGGAGTCTCGAAGTTCGACTTCACGACACTCGGCCGCGCGACCTGGCAGCGTCCCGAGGACATCGTGCGGGCGCTCGCCCTCGCGCCGGGCGACCGCGTGGCCGACCTGGGCGCCGGCGAGGGCTACTTCCTCCCGTACCTCGCGCAGGCGGTGGGCTCCGACGGCCGGGTCTACGCCGTGGAGGTGGACTCGGAGCTGGTCGGGAAGCTCGAGGAGCGCTTCCGCGAGGACGGCGCCACCATCGAGGTGGTGCTCGGGCAGACCGACGATCCGGAGCTGCCGGACGGCGGGATCGACCTGGTGCTGATCGTGAACACCTACCACCACATCGAGGACCGGCCGGGCTACTTCGCGAAGCTGCGCGGCGACCTGAGCCCGACGGGGCGCGTGGCGATCATCGAGCCCAACGCGGACCTGACCGGCTTGATGGGCCTGCTCAGCGAGGAGGGACACGAGAGTTCGGGGGCCGAGATCGTCGAGGAGATGCGCGAGGCCGGCTACCGGCCGGCCGAGAGCTTCGACTTCCTGCCGGTGCAGGTGTTCGAGGTCTTCGCTCCCGAAGGGGCCCTGGCGGCGACGCCCTGAACGCGGCCCTCGTCGGAGCGGTCAGGAAGAGCTGGACGCCATCCGTTCCGACAGCGCGTGGGCGAGCGCTGACAACAGCGCGAGCTCCGTGGAGGTGTAGACGTCGCCGGAGCGCTTCGGCCCGATCGCCACGAAGGCGAGCGGGGCGCCGCCCGGACGCAGCGGCGCGACCACCGCCGCGCCGGCGACGAGCGCAGCCGACGGGCGCGTCCGCCGCGCACCGCGCGGATCCAGCAGGACCGGCGCCACCTTCGTCTCGAGCGCGCGAACGGCCTGGCTGTCGGCGGGGATCACCGGGAAATCCCCCGAGCCGCTGACGCAAGTCGGCTCGAAGACCTCACCGGCGCGTTCGTAGATCGCACAGAACTCGGCGCGGAACACGCGCGCGATGCCGGCGCCGCTGCGCTCGATCGCGTTCCGGGCGCCCGCCGCGTGCGAGAGATCTTCCAGCAGCGCTTCGACCTGGCTCTCGCGCGAGCGCCCCTCGGCGAAGAAGATCCGGTCCACGTAGGGCCGCCAGGCGCGCTGGGCGGGAATCAGCACGGCGGCGAGCAAGACGACGAAGGCGACCTGGCCGGTGGCGGGTTCGAGCCCGAACAGCGCCGCCCCCCGACCGGCGAGGGGCTCGAGCAGGACCTCGCCGGCCAGCGCCAGCAGGATCACCAGCGCGCTGTAGGAGGCCGTCGCGCTGATCAGGCGATCGACGTCGAAGAGGTTGTAGCGCACCACCGCGATCAGCAACGAGAGCGGCAGCAGGATGAGCGCCTCGAAGCTGAGCCAGGCCAGCCGAACGAAACGCGGCTCGAAGGACACCAGGGCGTTGGCGGCCAGCACGGGCACCAGGGCGGCGTACATGCCGAAGAAGAACCAGCGCATCTGGCGGCGCCCGAGCGGATCCGCTCGGCGGTAGTTGCGCGTCCCCACGGCGAGCAGCGTGGCGCAGGCCACCACCAGCCCCGCGAACGCGCCAGGGATCCCGATCTGCGGCGGAAGTGGAAAACCGTACATGCCGCTCGTGCCCAGCAAGACCCATGGTGCGAAGAGCCAGGGCCACACGCGCGACCACCGGCCGGCGGGCTGGGACCCGTTCGGGAACCGCGAGAGAGCGCGCATGGACAGGGGGAGGACCAGGGTGAAGGAGCTCACCAGGACGGCGAACTTGAGGTACGTCTCCGGACGATTCGCGCCGAAGCGGATGGTGAACAGGAAGGCGACGCACAGGAAGGCCTGGAAGATCGCGCTCACTGTCGGCGACGGGGGCGCGCGCAAGAGGAGGAGCACCGCGCTGAGCGCGAAGGCCAACGAGATGGGCAGCAGAGGCCAGAAGCTCCTGTACGAGCGGAACGCGTAGGAGGTCTCCCGTCGCTCTCCCGCCCGTTCGTAGACGACCGCGGCGCGGCGCTGTGCATCGGCCGCTTCCGCAGCGACGCCCGCGAAGGCGACCGAGCCGACGCCGCGCAGGTCGATCTCGCCGAGGCGGAGCAGCCGGTCGCCCACCCGCAGCCCCGACGCCTCGATCTGGGCTCGAGGCTCGACGAAGAAGAAACGGACGGTCGGATAGTCCCGCGCGTGAGCGGACACGTAGATCCCGGTGAACGCCGTCTGGCCCAGGATCGACTTGGCGCTGAGGCCGAAGCACAGCGCCCAGAGCGGGACGCCGATCAGCAGGAGCAGCCTGTCGAGACGTCGCAGGCGCCGCAATCCGGGCTCCGCTCGGGACGAGCCCCGAAGTGACGTAGCAACTGTGTAGCTTACACCGAAGCGGCTCCGCTGAGGCGTTCGCCGTCGCGCGCGTACTCGGCCGTCAGCTTGTCGCCCGGGGCGTGCCCGCGCAGCACGACCCAGAGCTCGGGGCGCGTGTAGATCGGCACGCCGCCCAGCGCCAGCAGCAGGTCGCCCGGCTGCAGCCCGGCCCGCTCGGCGAAGCCGCCCGGCTCGATCGTGCGCACCTCGAGGCCGGCGGCGCTCTCCGTCACCTGGAGCCCCGCGTGCAGCATGCGCCGCACGAAGCGGTCGGCCGGCACGCCCCTCTCCAGGTAGACGACCAGGTCGGCGAGCGCCTGGGTCCAGCCCAGCGAGACGGACTCCACCGCGAGGGCCGCGTCGTCGCCCTCGCCGAAGCCGCTGTGCGTGACCGAAATGCGTGTCCGGGCCCCCACGGGCTCGAAGCGGACCGCAACTTCCGTCTCTGCGTGCGGCCCGCTGCCCTCGGTGTGGCGCAGCAGTCGCTCGGGCTCTACCTCGACCACCCTTCCTTGGCACTCCATGCCCGGCAGCGTCCAGCGCACGCGGCCGCCGGGCCTCGGGTCGATCTCGAACTCGACCGCCTCCCACTGCGAGCGCTCGCGCGAGTCGGCGAATGCGCGCCAGGCGCGCGCCACGGGCACCGCCACCACGAGGGTCTTCTCGACTCGATGACTCATCGCTCACCTCCACGCGGCGCCTCGGGCGCGCCGTAGTAGCGGCCCGGGGCCGGGGTCGGATAGCGGTACGGGCCGGTGCGCACGCGCAGCCCGAGCTCCGCGGCGACCTCGGCCATGGTCTCGGGGCAGAAGCTGTAGGAGCGCAGGCGCGACACCTGCCCGTCGGCCTCTTCCAGGCGCACCACGCCCTCCAGGGCCTCGCGCCCCCGGCGCGTGCGGAAGAGCAGCGCGAGCGGCTCGCCGCGGTAGCGCGCCCGCTCTGCCCGCTGCGACTCGTAGCGCCACACCTCGGGCCACTCCGGGTGACCGCCCAGCGCACC
>JAZFWH010000381.1:0-5385 GCA_036482635.1 Myxococcota bacterium | reverse complement strand
TGGCGCTGCGCGTCGTCGTCCAGGCCGAGGCGCTGCACGATGCGCGCGATGAAGACCCGCTCCTCGGGCCGGATCTCGAAGTCGGCCCACGCGAAGGAGCAGACGAACTTCAGCAAGCGCAAGCAGTCCTTGCGTCGCAGCTCGCTCAGCGTGGCCTGCGCCAGGGGTGGCCCTCCGCCCGCCATCCTACACCGGCGAGCCCAGGGCGAGGGCAACTCGCTGGGCTTCGCCGCGGGCCGGGAAGGTCAGGCCGTGAGGCGGCCGATGACGTACTGCGCGATGGCGACGCGCGGCCGCTTGGAAAGGCCCTCGAAGGCGAAACCGGTGTTGAGGCCGCTGCGGCGCACCACCCGCGCCGGCGTCGAGACGGTGTCTCCTGAGGGCAGGTGGAAGGCCAGATCGAACCCCGAGCACCCCTCGAGCTGCTGTCTCGTGCCCAGCAGGCAGCCGGTCTCGGAGAGCGACACCACGTCGCCGGACCAGGAGCGCCCGTCCTGCCAGCAGCGCGCGGGCAGCCGGGTGACGATGCGCGGAGCGAGCCGCGGTGTGGTCTCGAGCGCGCGCTGTAGGGCCGCGTAGAGATCGACCAGTGTGGCCGGACGGACCACCGCTTCCACCACGCGGCGGTCCGTGGAAGCGGGCGACGGGCGCGCCTTCAGCGCGAGGATCGGCTCGTTGCCCGAAATCTCGGCGAGCCGCTCCTCGTCCACGATCCGCAGATTCGCGTCGCGTATCGGGTCCGTGGAGCTCCCGGCGGTCGCGATCCGATAGCCGAGTCGCTCCAGGGCGACCAACGCCCTCGCTTCGAAGGACCCAGAGGCAGCGTGGTTTGCGACGGTTCTGGGTTCCGGCATCTCCGTCGGCCCAGGGGAGTGGTTTCCACGAGAGCGTAGGCTCAGGACTCGATCGGCGCGCTCGGGCGATTTCCGTAACCGCCGCCCTTTTAACCCCAACGCGCGAACGAGTCGGCGTCGGGTCGATCCGCGCGGCACTCAGAGCAGGAAGACGACGAGCGGTCCGGCGAGGGTCGCCAGGACGCTCGCCACCGCGTAGGCGGCCGCGTAGGAGATGGCGGCCTGGTTGCTGTCGGTGGCGCGCCGCACCGCCTGGAGCGCCGCGGCCGAGGTGAGGCCGCCGCACACGCTGCCCCAGGCGTCGATCGGGCGCAGCGCCAGCGCGAAGCGGGCGACGGCCAGCGCGCCGATCACCGCAACCGCGTTCACGGCGGCGCCCGCGGCGAACGTCTGCCAGGGCGCGGTGCGCAGCGCCTCGGCCACGCCGACGCCCGCCGCGAGCCCGGTCTCACCGACGAAGAGCAGGATGCCCAGGTCACGCACCAGCTGGCGGGCCTCGCGGGGCACGTGGGTGCGCAGCGGCCCGATCCGCTCCTGCCAGCCGAGGACCAGTCCGACCAGCAGCAGCCCGCCGGCGCTGCCGAGGCGCAGATCGAAGCCGAAGATCTCGACGTGGAGCGCTCCAAGGCCGAGACCGAGCACGATGCCGCCGGCGTAGACGGCGAGGTCGGTCTCAGCGAGCGGCGGCTCGAAGCGCCCCAGGAAGCGCGCGAGCGCTCGCACGTCGTCGCGAGCTCCCACGACCTCGAGCACGTCGTGTCGAACCAGCGAGACGTGCGCGTCGGGCTCGAGCCACAACGTGCCGCGCTCGACCTTGGTCACCACGCAGTGGAAGCGCCCGATGATGCGCAGCTGCTCGAGGGTCCGGCCGAACGCCTGGCGACTGCGCACCTGGATGCGCCGGGTCGGAAGGCGCGGCTCCTCGATCTCGCGCTCGAAGGCCTCGGACCCCACCAGGCCCTCGAAGGCGCGGAGCTCGTCGGGCCGCCCCGTGGCGATCACGTGGTCGCGCTCTTCGAGCCGCGTGTCGCCGTCGGGGATCAGCACCACGTCGCCGTCGGCGCGGTGCAGCCGCGAGATCACGCAGCCGGTCCGTCGCGTCAAGGCCAGCTCGCGCAGCGAGCGACCGATCGCACCGGCCTCGCTGACGACGAAGGCGCGCGTCTGCTCGGCTGCGCCGGTCGACGGTCGCGCGCGGGCGCGACCCGCCCACACCTCGTCCTCGCTCGCCGCGTCGCTCGCCAGGTCTTCCCGAAGCAGGCGCGGCAGGAGCTGGATCAGCAGCACCAGGCTCACCAGCCCGAACGGGTAGGTGATGGCGAAGGCGGCCGACAGGCGCGTGGGGTCGGGCGCGACCGCCGACGCGGCCGCGTAGGTCGGTGCGCTGGTGAGCGCGCCCGCCAGCAGTCCCGCGCTGGCGGAACCCCCGAGGCCCAGCAGGTGGCCGAAGGCGAGGGTGGCGGCCACGGCCAGCGCGCTCGCCACGACCCCGACCGCGACGAAGCGCCAACCGCGTCCCTCCCGGAAGCAGGAGAAGAAGTGCGGCGCGGCGTCGAAGCCCACCGAGTAGATGAAGAGCGCGAAGCCCAGCGTCCCGAGCGTGAGCGCGCCGGCCTGGTTCGGGTCCGCCCCCGCGCTGACCCCGAGGTGGCCGAGCGCCAGCGAGACGAAGAGCGTCCCCCCGGCCGGACCGAGGGAGACCCCCCGCAGCGAGATCCGACCGAGCGAGTAGCCCAGCGCGATCACGAGCATCAGGCTCAGCAGGGGAACGGACTCGATGGCCTCGATGAATTCGCGCACGCGCGCGACAGTGCCCGGGCCGCGTGTTGCTCGCAAGGGCGACCTAAGCGCCGAGTGGCGAAGCCCTCCATAATGGGAGCGTGACGCGCCCGCCCGGCCGCCTGGAGGACCTGCTCGAGCGCGGACTCACCGCGTGGGTGGACGCGGCCCGCCGCCGCGGCGGGGCGATCTGCGCCGGCATCGTCGCGCTGACCCTTGTCCTCGGCGTCTACACGGCGCTGAACCTGCGGATCAACTCCGACAACCTGAGCCTCATCTCGGAGAACCTGCCCTCGCGCGACGCCTACCGGGAGTTCACGCGGCTCTTCCCCGGGCTCGACAACTCGATCCTGCTGGTGGTGGACGGCGAGACGCCGGAGCTGGCGCGCTCGGCTGCGCAGGCGCTCCTCGATGCCCTCTCAGCCCGGACGGACCACTTCACCGAGGTCTACATCCCGGGGGGCGGCTCGTTCTTCGAGCGGAACGGATTGCTGTACCGCGACGTCGAGGACCTGGAGGAGTTCGCGGACCAGATGGCGCGGCTCCAGCCCGTGATCGGCGAGCTCGAGCACGACGCGAGCATCGCCAACCTGGCGGCGCTCGTGGAGCGGGGACTCGAGAGCGCCCATCGCGAGGGCAGAGACACCGAGGAATGGGCGTTGGTGCTCGAGCGGATCGGACGCGCGACGGGGGCCGTCTACGAGGAGTTCCCGCTCACGATCTCCTGGGAGGAGCTGCTGCTGCGCGGCTCCGCCATCGAGATCGTCACGCGCTGGGTGATCGTGGCGGAGCCCGTGCTCGACGCGAGCCAGCTGCTGCTGGCGCGCGACGCCATGGCCAGCATCCGCGACGCGGTCGCCGAGCTGGGCCTGGCGCCCGAGCGGGGTGTGCGCGTGCGCGTGACCGGAAACCCGGCCCTCAACTACGAGGAGATGATCGGTCTGGCCTGGGACATCGGCACGGCCGGCGTCTTCTGCTTCGCCCTGGTGGGCTTCGTCCTCTACCTGGCGCTGCGCTCCCTGCGGCTGGTCACCGCGGGGCTCGTCACGCTCTTCACCGGCCTGCTGTGGACCTCCGCCTTCGCGACCGCCGCCGTCGGCGAGCTCAACCTCTTCTCGATCGTCTTCGGGGTGCTGTTCATCGGCCTGGGCGTCGACTTCGCCATCCACCTGGGCATGCACTACGCCGACCGCTTGCGCGCCGGCGCGCCCCACGAGCAGGCGCTGCGCGAGTCCGCGGCCAGCGTGGGGAGCTCGCTGGTGCTGTGCGCGTTCACCACCGCGATCGGCTTCTACGCCTTCGTGCCCACCGCGTTCGTGGGCTTCGCCGACCTCGGCCTGATCGCGGGAACCGGCATGTTCGTGATCCTCGGGCTGACCCTCACCTTCTTCCCCGCGCTGCTCAGCTCCTGGCTGCGCGTCGACCCGGCGTCGCTGCGGGCCCCTCTGCGCTTCCGGCTGGGCCGCTGGAGCGCATTCGCGCGCCATCCGCGCAGCGTGCGCATCGCGGCCCTGCTCGCCGCGCTGGCTTCGCTGGCGGTGCTGCCCCGCGCTCGGCTCGAGCCCAATGTGGTCGCCATCCGCGACCCGACCACCGAGTCGGTGCAGGCCTTCGACGACCTGCTGCAACAGACCGATGCGCGCTCACCCTGGTTCGTGAACGTGCTCGAGAGCGACCTGGCGAGCGCCGAGCGGCGCGCGGAGGAGCTGGCGGAACTCGAGCTGGTCGAGCGCGCCATCACGCTCGCCGACTACGTCCCCGCCGACCAGGAGGAGAAGCTGGAGATCCTGGCGGACGTCTCGATGCTGCTGGGACTTCCGCCGGGCGACACCCCGTCCGCGCCCGAGCTGCCCGTCGCCGAGCAAGTCGCGGCGCTGCGCGACCTGCACGCGTTCCTAGACGCTCCCTGGATCCGGGCCGACCGCTCGCCGCTCGCCGCGAGCGTGCGGATGCTGCGGCGCCAGCTCGGCGCGTTCCTGGAGCGCGCGGAGCGCGAGGGAGACGCGGAGGCGGCCCTCGCCGGCCTCGAGGAGATCTTGCTGGCGGGCTTGCCGGAGCAGATCGATCGCCTGCGCAGCGCCCTCGACGCCGAGCCGATCGCGCTCGCCGACCTGCCGCCGTCGCTCCGCGCCCGCATGCTGGCGTCGGACGGGCGCGCCCGCATCCAGGTCTTCCCGAGCGAGGACCTGATGCAGGACGGCGCCCTCGCGCGCTTCGTGCGGGGCGTGCGCCCGCTGGCGCACGGCGTCGGCGTGCCGGTCAACATCGTGGAGTTCGGCGAGGCCGTCGTCGCCTCCTTCCGCCAGGCGCTGGTGACGGCTTTCCTGGCGGTCGCGCTGCTGCTGTGGCTGCTGTGGCGGGACGTCGCGGAGATGGCGCTGGCCCTGGCGCCGGTGTCGCTGGCGGTGCTGCTCACCGGGGCGACGATCGTCGCGCTCGGCATTCCCTTCACGCTGGTGAGCGTGCTGGGGCTGCCGCTGCTGTTCGGGATCGGCGTCGACAGCGGCATCCACCTGGTCCAGCGGGCGGGCCGTAGAGACCCAGAGCCCGGGACGCTGCTGGAGACCAGCACGGCCCGCGCCGTGTTCTACAGCGCGCTCACCACCACGGTGAGCTTCGGGAGCCTCGGCCTCTCGTCGCACTACGGGATGCACACGCTCGGCGTGCTGCTCGCGATCGGCATGGCCTGGACCGTGGTCACGAACCTGGTCGTGCTGCCCGCGCTGCTGGCCTGGCGCACGCCGCCGGCGCC
>JAZFWH010000380.1:0-2738 GCA_036482635.1 Myxococcota bacterium | reverse complement strand
GCGCGAGCGCTGCGGCCCGCGCGCGCCCTGATCGGCGCCCCCGACGCCCCCTTGCGCGTCACCGAGTTCGCCGACGTGCTGTGCGGCCACTGCGCCGAGCTCCACCACGCCCTCGCCCAGCTCGTCGAGGCCGCCCCCGCGGGGTCCCTGGCGCTCGAGCCGCGGCAGTTCCCGCTCGACGGCGAATGCAACGCCGCCCTGCACGCCCCCGGTCAGCGACCGGTGCGCTGCCTCGGCGCGAGGGCACTGATCTGCATGGAAGGGCGCCCGGGCGCATTCGAGTTCGCCGGACGGCTCTTTGACAGTCAGCACGTGCTCACGCAGGAGCTCGTCCTCGAACTCGCCGAGCCCTTCCTGAGCCGCGAGGAGCTGGCCACCTGTGTGAGCGCGCCCGAGACGGAAGCGAAGCTGCGCGACGACATCGCGTGGGCGCTGGAGTACGACATCCGCGGCACGCCCATGGTCCTGCTGAACGGGCGCAAGGCACCCCGCTCCGGCGTCTTTCTCTACGCGATGACCCTGGCTGGCGGCGACCCGGAGCACCCCGTCTTCGAAGACCTGCCGCCGCCGACGCCGGGCGCGCCCGCCCCTTAGCACGCAGCCTGGAGCTCAGGCGCCGCCATCCCAGAAGGCGGACAGCGCCCGCAGAACCCCCTGCGGATCCTCGACCTGCGGGTAGTGACCGATGCCCTCGAGGATCACCACGTCGGCGCGGGGAACGAGCTCGCGGTAACGCTCGGCCATGTGACCCCCGGAGACGGGATCCTCGGGCCCGTTGATGAAGCGCAGCCGCACCGATGCGCTTCTCAACGCACCGACCCAGCGCTCGCGAAAGCGTCGCCGCTCTGCGATGTAGCGGATCAGTTTGTGGGCGATGCGAGCACCCCCCTCGCGGGAGACGAGGCGCCAGAAGTCGCTCATCTCCTCGCGGCTGGGCCGGGTGCGCGGCCCGAACACGGGCGCGAAGGCGCGCGCGAAGCGCCGCTCGTCCTGAAGGAGTGCGAGGACGGGCCCGAGCGGAGAGTGCAGCAGCTTCTGCACGAAGCGGGCGCGGTGGACCTCCGGGAACAGGCCCCCGTTTAGAAAGGCGACCGATTTGATCTCGATCCCCCCGTCGCCCTTGCGCCGCCTCTCTGCGAACCGGGCCAGCAGCTCCTGCGCCACCGTGTCGCCGTAGTCGTGGGCGAGGATGCGCGTTTGCGAGACGCCCCGTGAGCGCAGCAGTCCTTCGCACAGATCGGCCTGATCGAGGATCGAGTAGGTGTAGCGACGCGGCTTGGCGGAGAAGCCGAAGCCGATCAGGTCCGGGGCGATCGCGCGGAAGCGCTGCACCAGAGCGGGCCAGACGCGGTGCCAGTCCCACGACGCCGTCGGGAAGCCGTGAATGCAGAGCAGCGCGTCCCCGCTCCCTTCTTCGCGGTAGAAGATCGAGTGTCCGCGATGCGCGGTGTGAGCGCCCCCCCGTTCCCAGTCGTCGAGCGTCAAACCGCCCTCTTGCCGAAGCGTGCGGGGGGCATCAGGTACCCGCAGCCCGTGGCGGCATGCCGTCGCGCGCCACGCGAGCCAGTCCCTCCAGCCAGTTCTGGTGTTCTCGCAGCAGGGCGCGGCGCAGCCAGACTCGCCCCACAGCCGGGACCCAGCCGCGCTGCACCTCCTCGGTGACGACGCGGCAGCCGGAGGCGCGCGTTTCGAGCACCCAGGCGTGAAATCCGCGCGAGCCGAGCGCGACACCGGACCAGGCGAGGCGCTCGTTCACCACGAACTCCTCGACGGTGGTGCGCACGCGAATCCCGAACGTCGTCCACGAGAAGACGGTCCCCAGATCCAGGGCCTCCGTGGTGCCGTGCTCGATCACCACCCGCTTGCAGTTCCCGTAGAAGGACGGCCAGAGGGGTGCTCGAACCAGCCACGCCCAGACCCGCTCCACCGGGGCATCCATCTCGAGCTCGTTCACGGTGTGAACGGGCGCACCCTCGACCTCGAAACCGGGCGGCCAATACACGACGCTCACGCGCCGCCTCCTCGGAACCCGGAGCGGGATTCCCGGAATGATGCACATCCTGGCGGCGAAAGGAAGCCCCGCCGACGCCGCGCAATCGGCGCGGGAGGGCCGGGCGTTCGCGGCGGGCATGTGATAATCAGGACGCGTCCACCGTCGGGAAGGAACCGGAAATGAAGCTTCACCGCTGGCTCCGCGCCGTTTCTGGATCGATCCTGGCGGCGGGTTCGGCCGCGTGCGGCTGCGCGCCGGGCTCCGGACCGCCGATCCCCTCGGGCACCGCCGCGGTGCCGGAGGTGGTCTCCAGCCGCGACCTCGGTGTGCGCAGGGGCGGCCGCCTCGACTGGTGCCACGCCAGCAACCTGATCGCCTTCGACGCCGTCACACCCAAGAGGACCACCGAGGTCTACACGATTCGCCCCGACGGGAGCGATGTGCGCTGCGTGACCTGCCGCTTCAAGAACATGCCGAAGGCCGTGCGCGGGAATCCCGCCTGGCATCCGAGCTGCGAGTTCATGGTGATCCAGGTCTCCGGAAAACACCACACGAAAACCCGCTTCGAGTTCCTCTCGTTCGGCATCCACAACGACCTCTGGATCGTCGACGCGGACGGAAGCCGCGCCCAGCGCATCGTCGTCGCCGATCCACTCGGAGCTTCCCTGAACCCGAGATTCTCTGACGACGGTCGGCGGCTCTTCTGGAGCGTGAAAGAGAAGACGGGCCGACGCGTTCGTCAGTC
>JAZFWH010000379.1:0-7179 GCA_036482635.1 Myxococcota bacterium | reverse complement strand
TGGCGAAGCTCGAGCCGGTGCTGGCCGACCTGCTCGGCGCGACCCGCTGCCGCGCTTGCGAGCGCCGCGAGCGCGCCGACCTCGAGGACGGCGTCTTCGAGATCCTGGACCCGCGCTTCGCCCCCCGCCCGGACGCGTGATCCGAGCGCCCGCGGCTCGCTGCGCGCAGGCCGACCTGCGGTCAGCCCGCTAGCCGGGCGCGGGGCGGCGCGCGAAGCGGATCACGCCTTCCTGGGCCACCGAGGCCACGCGCAGGCCGCGCTCCGGGTAGTACAGGCCTCCGAACACCATGCCGCGCCCCGCGTGGGCGACGGGACTCTCACTGGTGTAGAGCAGCCAGCCGTCGAGATGGACGGGGCGGTGGATCCAGACCGCGTGGTCGAGGCTCGCCGCCATGCGCTGTCCCCAGCGCAAGCCGTGGGGGCGCGCCGCGGTGGAGAGCAGCGTCCGGTCGGTGGCATAGACCAGCACCGCCGTGTGGACGAGGGGATCTTCGGGGAGGGTTCCCCGCACCCGGATCCAATTGCGCTGGCGGGGGCTCGCGCCCGCGGTGGCCGCACCGATTGGCGGGTCGCACAGGCGCACCTCGACCGGGCTGTCGCTGCGGCGCAGCGAGGGGTCGTTGAGCGCGCGGGCTCGCAGCTCCTCCCAGTCGGGCAGGCCGTCGGGACCGGGCGCCTCGGGCATCGGGTCCTGGTGGGAGATCCCCTCCTCCGGGATGGCGAAGCTGGCCGACATGTTGAAGATCGCCTCGCCCGCCTGGTGGGCCTTGACGCGGCGGGTGGTGAAGGTGCGTCCGTCGCGAATGCGGTCGACGACGAAGCGGATCGGTGCGTCGTGGCGGCCGGGCCGCAGGAAGTAGCCGTGCAACGAGTGCAGGTGGCGGTCGCGTTCCACCGTGCGCCCGGCCGCGATCACGCTCTGCGAGGCCACCAGGCCGCCGAACAGCCGCCCCGTGCCCTCTCCGGGATCGCCCAGGAACAGGTCCCGGTCGAGCGCCTGCAGGTCGAGGCGCCGGAGCAGCCCGGCCAGGGGATCGCCGCGCGCCCCGCTCACGCCGGCGGCACGGCGGGCGACCGGGGCCGGGTGGAATCGAACCGGGGCGTCACCTGGGGGAACCCTCCCGCGGGGGTGGACCGGGCCTTCGAGAGGCCTGATTACACGGGGAAACGCGCTTCGGTGCCACCCGGGCGGCCGCGCGGTTCAAGTGTTGCGCACGTTCCACCGATACCGTAACGTCGTTAGGTCGCTTTCACAGCGTGCAAGTCCAGGGGGCGCGCCCGCCCCGGGCCGGTTTCGGAGACTTCGATGGTTTCGCAGATCGCGGAGACCCCCGCGGAGCGGCGGCGGCTCCGGCAGCGCACCGACGCCCAGCGCGCCATCCTGGACGCCACCGAGGCGCTGCTGGTCGAGGACGGCTACGAGCAGTTCTCGATGCGCCGCCTGGTGGAGCGCTGCGGCTACACGGCGCCCACGATCTACCGCTACTTCAGAGACAAACGCGGCCTGATCGACGCGCTGCTCGAAGAGCGGATTCGGCGGCTGCTCGCGCGCTTCCGCGGCATTCCGAGCGAGCGCGATCCGGTGGAGACGTTGCGCGCGCTGGCGGAGGAGTTCGTGCGCTTCGGTCTCGAGAACCCGACCCATTACCGCCTGCTCACCGCCTACCGGCCGGAGTCCGAGCCGCGTCCGCCGGCCGCCGAGGAGGCCGAGGCGTTCTTTGAGCAGCCCCTCGAGGTGCTGATTCGCGACGGGCGGCTCGTCACGAAGGATCTCGAGGAGGCGAAGCAATGCCTCTGGGCGCTCCTGCACGGTGTGATCTCGCTGCGCACCAGCCGCCCCGATTACGCTTGGAGCAGCTCGCTGCTCGCGACCTCGCTCCAGGCCCTGCTGCACGGGCTGGTGCGCGCCGCGCCCGGCGCGAACCCAGCCGACCCCGCGCGCCCGAGGTCGTCCGTATGAAGCGCGAACTGGCCGTCCTGCCGGCCGCGGCACTGCTGGCGCTGGCTGCCTGCGGCGCCGAGCAAGCGAGCGAGGAGGTCGTCGGCCGACCGGTCACTCTTTCGCCCGTGCTCGCTGTGGACCTGGACGAGCGCATCGAAGCCTCCGGTCAGCTGCTCGCCAAGGATCGCGCCGAGATCGCCGCGGAGGTCGGCGGGCGGATCACCGAGATCCTGATCGACGAGGGCGGCGGGGCCGAGCTCGGCGCGGCGGTGATCACCATCGACCCGGAGCGGCGCAAGCTGGAGCGGGACCGCACGCGCGCCCGGCTCGACGAGGCCCGCGCCGCCAGGAGCGAGCAGGAGCGCGAGTTCGCGCGCATCGGCGAGCTCCACGAGCGCAACGTGGCGTCCCAGACCCAGCTCGAGCAGGCCGAGACGGGGCTCGTCCGAGCGGCGTCCCGGTTGCTCGCCGCCGAGGCGGAGTTCGGGGTGGCGCGCCGCGCGTTGCAGGACGCCACGGTGCGGGCCCCATTTGCGGGACTCATCGCCCGGCGTCTGGTGAGCCGCGGCGAGTTCGTATCCCCTGGCCACAAGCTCTTCGAGCTGGTCGCGCTCGACCCGATCCAGGTGGAGTTCCACCTGCCCGAGGTCGACTCGAGCCGCGTGCGGGTCGGACATCCCGTGGAGGTGACCGTCGCCCCCTATCCGGGCGAGGTCTTCCGCGCGAACCTTACCCTGGTGTCTCCCACCATCGATCCACGCACCCGCACGCTCCGCGTCCAGGCCCAGCTCCCCAACGGTGACGGGCGGCTGCGGCCCGGCTTGTTCGCGCGCGTGGACCTGGGAGTCGCCAAGCGGCGGGGCGTACCGATGATCCCCGAGGAGGCCGTGCTACAGCGGTCCGACGGCGCCGTCGTGTTTCGCATCGATTCGGACAACCGCGTGGAGCGCCTGGTGATCGAGACCGGCGCGTACTGGAACGGGTCGGTCGAGGTGAAGGGCGGCCTGGCGACCGGCGACCTGGTCGTGTCGCGCGGTCACAGCGCTCTCGTCGACGGCGAGCTGGTGGTGCCGCGACATCCCGACGGAACCCCGCTCAGGCAGTCGCTTCCCACCGTGGCGGAGGCCGGCGAGAACGCCTCGTGAACCCGATTGATCTGTTCATCCAGCACCCCGTCCTGACGCTGATGGTGACGCTGTCGCTCCTCGCGTTCGGTTACAACCTCGGTCGAGGGCGGCCTGGCGACCGGCGACCTGGTCGTGTCGCGCGGTCACAGCGCTCTCGTCGACCGCGAGCTGGTGGTGCCGTGACATCCGGACCGAAGCCTGCTCAGGCAGTCGCTTCCCACCGTGGCGGAGGCCGGCGAGAACGCGTCGTGAACCCGATTGATCTGTTCATCCAGCGCCCCGTCCTGACGCTGATGGTGACGCTGTCGCTCGTCGTGTTCGGTGTGCTCGGCTACAACCGCCTGGGCGTCGACCAGTTTCCGCGCATGGAATTCCCGATCGTGACCGTGACGGCGCGGCTCGAGGGCGCCAGTCCCGAGGTGGTCGAGGAGGACGTGACCGACGTCCTGGAGGAGAGCCTCAACACCATCGCCGGCATCCGCAAGCTGACCAGCACCACCACCCACGGGTCGACCTTCATCGCCGTGGAGTTCGGGCTCGACCGCGACATCGACCTGGCCGCCCAGGACGTGCGCGACAAGGTCGCCCGCGCCCGCTTCCGGCTCCCCGACGACGTGGACCCGCCGGTCGTCGACAAGGAGAACTTCGGCGACGAGCCGATCATGTGGGTCCCCGCCAACTCGACTCGCCCGATGGTGGAGGCGAGCGAGTACATGCGGCGCTTCGTCAAGCCCCGCATGGAGACGATTCCAGGCGTGGCGTCCGTCGTGCTGTTCGGCCGCCGCGATCGGGCGGTCCGGATCTGGCTGGACGGGGAGGAGCTGCACGCCCGTGGCCTGGCTGTGAGCGACGTGCTGGCGGCCGTGCGCCGGGAGCACGTCGACCTGCCCGGCGGCAAGGTGGAGAGTCGCCGCATCGAGTACACGGTCAAGACCGACGCGGAGTTCCGTTCGATCCGGGACCTCGAGCGACTGATCGTCGCGTACGTGGACGGAGCCCCGGTGCGGCTGGGCGATGTGGGGAGTGTCGAAGACGGCTCGGAGGACAGGCGCACGATCGCTCACTTCAACGGCAAGCCAACCATCGGCATCGGCATTCGCAAGCAGTCGGGTTCCAACACGGTTGCGATCGCCGACGCGGTGCATGAGCGCATCGACCAGCTGCGCGGTCAGACGCCGGTGGGCATCACCTTCCAGGAGCGAGAGGGCGTGGCCGACTTCTCGATTCCGATCAAGGAGTCGGTCCAGGAGACCATCTTCGCGCTGTGGTTCGGCGCGCTGCTCGCCACGTTCACCGTGTTCGTGTTCCTGCGGCGAACCCGGCCCACCTTGATCGTCGCCGTGGCCATTCCGATCTCGCTGGTGGCCTCCTTCGGCGTGATGTGGTTGCTGGGCTTCACGCTCAACACCATGACGCTGCTGGCGCTGGCGCTGGCGGTGGGCGTCGTGGTCGACGACGCGATCGTCGTGCTGGAGAACATCGAACGCCACCGCGAGCGGGGCGAGGAGCCCGCCGCGGCGGCTTCCAAGGGCACGCGCGAGATCGCCTTCGCGGCCACCGCCGCGACCGTGTCGATCGCGGTGGTCTTTCTGCCGGTGATATTCGTGAAGGGAATCGTCGGGAGCTTCCTCGGTGAGTTCGGCGTGACGGTGGCGAGCTCGGTGATGGTCTCGTTGATCGTCGCCCTGACCCTCACTCCGATGCTCGCCGCCCGCATGCCGGCTCCCAAGCAGCGCGCCCACGGCAGCCTCTACGACCGCTTCGAGCGGGGCTTCGGCTGGCTGGAGCGCCGCTATCGGCAACTGCTGGGCTGGGCGCTCATGCACCGGCGCGCCACGCTGGCGATCGCAGGGCTGAGCTTCGTGGCGGCGCTGGGTTTCGCGCGCGGCCTCGGCACCGAGTTCTTCCCCGCCACCGACAACGGGCTGTTCTTCGTGCGCTTCGAAACGCCCCCCGGAACGACCCTCGAAACCACGCTGGAGTACCTAGGGCGCAACGAGGAGTGGCTGCTGGCCCAGCCCGAGCTCGCGGGCCTGTTCGCCGGGGTGGGGATCGGCCAGCAGCGGGGCCCGGGCGCCTCCAACGAGGGGATGGCCTTCGCGATCTTGAAGAGCAAGCGGGACCGCGAGCGCACCGTGCAGGAGCTGGTGCCCGCGGCCCGCGTCGCCCTGGGCAAGATTCCCGGGCAGAAGGCTCGGGTCTTCGATCTTTCGAACATGATGGGCAACGTCAGCGGCGGCGACTTCTCGTTCGAGCTCCAGGGCAACGTCGACCTCGACGAGCTCGACCGACTCTCCGACCAGTTCGTCGCGGAGCTCGAGAAGCGGGACGGCTTCGTCGACGTCGACAAGAGCCTCAAGGTCGGGCTGCCGGAGATCCGCGTGGTCCCAGACCGGGAGAAGGCGGCGGCGCTGGGTGTCGACGCCACGTCTCTAGCCACCACGATCCAGGCCATGATCGGCGGCATGGACATCGCGACCTTCAAGGAAGGGGGGCAGCGCTACGACATCCGCGTTCGCCTCGCCGAGCACGACCGCAACGAGCCCGCGTCGATCGAACAGCTCTACGTGCGCACGCGGAACGGCGACGTCATCGAGCTGCGGAACCTGGTAAAGATCAGCACGGGCGCCGCGCCGTCCGAGATCACGCGCACGGATCGCAGGCGCAGCGTGAGGATCAGCGGAAACCTGGAGGGCGTGAAGCTGGGCACGGCGATCGCCGCGGCCCGCGAGATCGCCGCGAAGCTGCTGCCAGAGGGCGTGAAGCTCGAGCTCTCGGGAGAGGCGGAGGCCTTCCGCGAGGGGGTCGCCGAGTTCGGCGTGGCCATCGGGCTGGCGATCCTGGTGATCTACATGGTGCTGGCGGCGCAGTTCGAGAGCCTGGTGCATCCGCTGACGGTGATGCTGGCTCTCCCGCTGGCGATGGTCGGTGCGCTCGGTGCGCTGTTCGCGGCGAACATGAGCATCAATATCTTCAGCCTGATCGGGATCCTCCTGCTGCTCGGGCTGGTCACCAAGAACTCGATCCTGGTGGTGGACTATGCCAACCAGCTCCGCTCCCAGGGTATGGACAAGCTGGAGGCGATGCGCACGGCGGCGCCGGTGCGCATGCGGCCCGTCCTGATGACGGCCTTCTCGATGATCTTCGCGGTGCTGCCTGCGGCGCTGGGCGTGGGCCCGGGCGCCGAGACGCGCGCCCCGATGGCGGTGGCCGTGGGTGCGGGAATGTTTTCGTCGACGCTGCTGACGCTGATCGTCGTCCCGGTGTTCTACCTGGTGCTGGACGATCTCGTGACGGGCGCCCGCAATCGCCTGCGCCGCCTGCTGCACCGTCCGGTCCGCCCCGACGCCAGCTTCGCGGGCCCGCCCGCCTTGTAGTATAAATCCACCGGAAGGCGACGACGGAGACCCCCCGGATGCGAATTCCCGCGGCGCTGGCCCTCGTCCTCTGCCTCGCCTGGCCAGCCCACTCGGTCATCATCGACTCCGGAGACGGCACCGGCAACACGGGCGCGCCGGCGGGCCCTCCCGGTGACCCCGGCTGGGCGCACGTGGGGATCCGGGGCGGCACGAACGTTGTCTACGTGGGCAACGGTTGGGTGCTCTCGGCGAATCACGTCGGCGTCGGGGACGTCTTCTTCGACGAAGTCCGGTACCCGCCGGCCGAGGGCGCCGTGAAGATCCGCCTCTCGAACCCGGGCGGCGGACCGCAGCCGGACCTCGCGGTGTGGCAGATCGACCCGAGCCCCCCCTTGCCGATTCTCCCCATCAACGCCGAGCTGAACATCTCGGGTGCGGAGGCGATCCTGATCGGGCAGGGGAGGGACCGCGGAGCGGAGATCCTCGTCGGAAACAAACGCATCGGTTACGAATGGGGCGGCCCGAAGACGATGCGCTGGGGAACGAACCAGGTATCGGGCTATGCCACGGTGTTCTCCACCGAATCCATCTACACGAACTTCAGCGACGGTTCCCCCCAGGCGACGACGGACGAGGCGCAGGCCGCCAACGGCGACTCGGGCGGCGCCGTCTTCGTCGACAACGGGGGAGGCTGGGAGCTCGCCGGCATCATGTTCGCCATTACCACGGGTTCCGGCTGCACCCAGATC
>JAZFWH010000378.1:0-3206 GCA_036482635.1 Myxococcota bacterium | reverse complement strand
CTTACGAGGAAGACTCGACGGAGACCCGGATTGGCGGCTGGCGTATTGGAGCGTGCTAATGGGCTCTCTGGTCCTGGCGTTCCTGTACGGCTTCTTGAGCACGATGGCGTTCAAGGGGATGTTCGCGATGGTCCCCCTCTTCGTCTCCGGCGTCGTCGTGGTATATCGATGCGCATTGGCAGCCGACGGCGAGCGCAGGTCGACCGTTCTGGCCTGGCTCTTTACAGGGGCCGTCTGTCTGGCGGTCGGAAGCGGAAGCTGCTCCGTCCGGGCCTATCGCAGCTACGGGGACTCGCCGATCGATCGATTGACTGCCGAGTTCTCCCATCCCCGATTCGCCGGCATTCGCTCCACTCCAGCACGGGTCGCAGTTCTGGAAGGGATCGCCAGCTACCTGTCCGAGCGGGTCGAGGAGGGGGACTTTCTTCTGGCCTATGACGACGTACCCCTGTTGTATTATTTGACCGGGACCCGTCCCGCCATCGACCACTCCTGGAGCACTCGACGAATCCTCCGCGTGATGAGAGAGAGATCGCTGCGAAGGATGATCGCCGCGAGGCGCATCCCGCGCTATGCGGTTCAGAACCTCGAGCGCTCAACGGCCAGAAACCCCATCCACGCCTTCGTGTCCGAGCGATATACGCGGGAGATCCGGTTCGGGCGCTTCCAGGTGTGGAAGCTGCGCGACGAACCGCCTGCCCCGGGGCGGCGCTAGCAGGGCCCGGGCCTCGCGAGAACGGAGCGAGAACCTGACACCACCACCCCGTTGCGGCTCCTGCCTGGGTGAGCGCGAAACCCTCGGCATTCTTTTTGTTTCATCGAGCGGTGCGTATCTGGATAGACTCGGCGAGTTCGACGCGGGAGCCCCAGCGACGCATGCCGCTAGCCTTCTTCGCGGCGGATCGCGCTGACGAAGGCTTTGTGCAGCGCGGCGCGGATGCGCTGGCGCGAGGTGCCTCCGTAGACCTTGCGGAAGGCCTTGAGGGGAATGATCCCCTTGGCCATGGAACGGTGCCCGCCACCGACTCCGAGGCCCTCCACCACCGCCCGCACCACGTCCCCGGCGGCGCGCACGTAGCCGACGTTGCGAACCGAGAACACCAGGTCCGAGTGGACGATGCCGGCGGCGATCGCCCACTCGGCCCCCTCGGCCTGCAGCCCCATGTCGGCGACCTGGGGAATCACGTCCTCGCGCACGCGGCCCAGGACCAGCAGGTGGATGCCGTCCTCGACGCTGGTGTGCGCCAGCGCGCGGCCCATGGCGTGCAGACCCTCGGCGGGGAGCGCGGGGCGCTCGATGCGCCGCAGCAGCGCCGGGCTGTGCGAGCCGTGCAGGAACGCGAAGGCCATCATGTCGTGCCGGCTCGTCTCGCGGCCGAGGAGCTGTGTGTCACTCTTGATGCCGTAGACCAGGGCCGTCGCCAGACGCGGGTGGAACTCCATGCCGGCGGCGCGCATGTACTCGGTGAGGATCGTCGACGTGGCGCCGTAGCCCGGGCGGATGTCCTTGATCACGGCATCGTAACCCGAGCGCTCGGGGTGATGATCGACCACCACGTCCACCGAACGCACGCGCGCCGGCGGGCTCTCGCCGAAGACTGGCGGCTGGACGTCGAGGAGCGCCAGACCGTCGAACTCGTCGAGCTCCTCGGGCGTCACGGTGCGCAGCTCCATGCCCAGCGCTTCGACCATCGCGCGGTTCTCGGGACGCTTGACCTCGCCGAAGGAGATCAGCGGCGCCGTCGTGCGCTTGCGCCCGAGGATGATGCGCAGCGCGTAGCCGGACGCGATGCCATCGGGGTCCGGGTCGGGTTGCAGCAGGATGCCGACCTTCTCGCGCGGCTCGAGCAGCGAGCGCAGGTCGACGACGCGCCGCAGGTTGGCGAGGTGTTCGAACTCCTCGTCCACGTCGTCGCGGATGAGCGAGCGGAGCCCGGTGCGTCGCAGGCAGGGGTGCTGCGGCAGGTCCTCGTTGTCCAGCCGGTCGGACAGCACCAGCACCGGCGCCCCGGGCGCTGCGCGGGCCAGCAGGGAGGCGGCCGCGCGGACGAACGGGCCGTCCTCGCTGACCAGCGCGAAGCCGTCTCCGGGCTTCGGGCTGAGCTTCTCGATCGCCTCGCGGCTGAGGCCGCCCGGGAGGGCGTGGAAGCCGGGGGGACGCGCCCGGGACTCGTCCTCGCGCGGAATCCAGCTCAGGACCTCCTCGTCCCCGGCGCCGATGCGGCTCCAGAGGCGCGCGAGTTCCGCTCCGTCGCAGAGGATGATGCGGCGTGCCACCCGAACTCCACTTCCGGGCCCTTGCCCGCGTCGGCTCGACCCACGGCATCCAGCTTGAGGTCAGGGGGCCCGGGGGGACGGCGCAGTGTAGCGGATCGGCCGTGCGTTGAGCCCGGGGCGGCTTCGGGGGCGCGCCGAGCGCCCGCCCCCATGGGGTTCGCAGCGCGCGACGTCGCGCGCGATGCTCTGGGCGCGCGGGAGGGACCCTTGCCCCGAGAGGCGGATGATCAGTCGTTGCAGCGGATCTTCGTGGGCGACGTCCAGGGCTGCGCCGAGGAGCTGGAAGAGCTGATCGCGCGCGTGCGTTCCGCTTTCGGCGAGTGCTTCGAGCTGTGGTTCGTGGGCGACCTGATCAACCGCGGTCCCGACAGCTTGCGCGTGTTGCGCCGCGTGCGCGAGCTGATCGAGGCGGGGCGTGCGCGCGCGGTGATCGGAAACCACGAGATTGGTCTACTGCTCAACGCCGGCGGTCAGCGCGACCACTCTCCGCGCGACACGCTCGGGGACGTGCTCTCGTCACCCGATGTCGAGGAGTGGGTCGACTGGGTGCGCCGGCTTCCGTTGCTCGAGACCGGACGACTCGGTGGCCAGGACTTCGCCATGGTACACGCGGCGGTGCACCCCGACTGGAACCTGGAAGAGTTGGTGCGCCGCGCACGACGCGTCGAGGCGCGCCTGGGCGCGGCCGACCGGCGCGAGGTGCAACGCCTGCTCGCGGCGGACCCGCGCCGGGATGAGGACCGAGCTGTGCTCGGCCGCCTCACCCAATGTCGCACCGTCACGCCTTCCGGGGGATGGTCGGCGGAGCTTCCGGCGCCCGGCCTGCGCTCGTGGCACCACGAGTGGGCGGCCCGCGGTCACGGTTACGGGGTCGTGTACGGCCACTGGGCTCGCGCCGGCCTCCACGTCGCCCCGTGGTTGCGAGGACT
>JAZFWH010000377.1:0-2917 GCA_036482635.1 Myxococcota bacterium | reverse complement strand
CTCGCCTGGCGCAGTGCGTAGCGGCGCAGCTTGCCGGCGTCGTCGCGCAGCGGCTCCGTCACGAACTCGAAGCTGCGCGGGATCTTGTAGCGGACGATCTGCTCGGCCAGGTGCTCGCGCAGCTCGTCCTCGCCGAGCGGGGAAGCGGCCTCGACGATGGCGTGCAGGCGCTGTCCGAGGTCTTCGTCGGGCAGGCCGATCACGGCGCTGGAGCGGACCGCCGGGTGCGCGTCGAGCGCGGCTTCGACCTCCGCGGGGAAGACGTTGGCGCCCCCGGTGACGACCATGTCGGTCTTGCGGTCCGCCAGGTAGAGGTAGCCGTCCTCGTCGACGTAGCCGAGGTCGCCCAGCGTCTCCCACCCGTCCGGAGTCGCCGTCGCCTCGCTTCCGATGTACTGGTAGGTGGATCCCCTGCCCCCGGGTGGCATCATGTAGATCTCGCCGATCTCCCCCGGCTCACACTCCGTCGCGTCGGGTCGGAGGATCACGAGCTTGCGGCCACCGGTGGGCAATCCGACGGAGCCCGGATGCGCCAGCCACTCGCTGCCCGAGATCTGGGTGCCGCCGATGCGCTCCGAGCCCCCGTAGGCCTCGTGGATCTTCTCGGGGCCGAGCCAGTCGATCCAGGCGCGCTTGAGCCAGGCGGGGCTCGGGGCTCCGGTGCACATCACCCGGCGCAGTGACGAGAGGTCCCAGCGCTTGCGCTCCTCTTCCGGCAGGCGCCAGATGCGCTGCATCATGGTCGGAACGAAGAGCACCCAGTCCACCCGATGGCGTTCGATCAGCTCGAGGCACAGCGCGGCGTCGAAGCGCGTGAGCAGGACGACGCGGCCCCCGCACAGCAGCGCCTGCCACGCGGTGATGAAGGGGCCGGCGTGGTAGAGCGGACCCGGCACGAGCGTCGTGCCGCCCGGCGTCATTCCGTTGCCCACCGCCTCCGGATCGCACTCCGCGGGTGTGGTCTCGATGATCAGCTTCGGACGACCCGTGCTTCCGCCCGACGCCATCGCCCGCACGCGGCGCGGTACCACGTCCGGCAGGGGGTCCGCCGACAGCGCCGGGCTCGGCTCGTAGCCGGGCGGCAGGCTGGGCCGATCGCCGTATTCGCCCGGCTCGACGCCGATCACCACGACGGGCTTGGCCAGATCCACGATGGCGCGGCGCTCGGGCGCCGGGAGTCGGGAGGACACGGGTTGCGGCGTGGCGCCCAGCTTCCAGGCGGCGAGCGAGGCCTCGAAGAACTCGATGCAGTTGGGCAGGGCGATCGTGACCAGGTCGCCGGGCGCGACGCCGAGCTCCCGGTAGGCCCTCGCCAGGCGGTTCGCGCGCTGCTCGAGCGCGCTCCGCGTGATCGAGTGCTCTTCGTGGACGATCGCGACCCGGTCCGGATCCCGTTCCGCGAGCCAGGTGATGGCCCGCCCGAAGGACATCACCGCCATGCCAGTTCCCGCGTTGATCCCGGTTTCGCTGGGCCCCGAAGGGGACGAAATCCTAGCACGCGCGGGCGGGGGCCGGGCGGATCGGGTAGAGAAATCCCGCTTGCCGACAGGGGCTTACATCGTCGGGGCGGGCCGCGGGGGGCTGCCGGTTTACTGAAACGATACGTCTCGTTATGATATACGAACCGGAGAACGCATGGACAAGCGCACGACGCCGGCCGAGGTGGTGGCCGAGCTCCGCGACGGGATGACGCTCGGCATCGGCGGCTGGGGATCGCGGCGCAAGCCGATGTCGCTGGTGCGCGAGATCCTGCGCTCGTCCCTGCGCGACCTGACGATCGTGTCGTACGGCGGCCCGGACGTGGGCCTGCTGTGCGCCGCCGGCAAGGTCCGCAAGGTCGTCTACGGCTTCGTGTCGCTGGACTCGATCCCGCTGGAGCCTCACTTCCGGCTCGCGCGGCAGAGCGGCGCGATCGAGGCCGTCGAATTCGACGAAGGCATGTTCCAATGGGGCCTGTACGCGGCCGCCATCCGCCTGCCGTTCCTGCCGACCCGGGCCGGCCTCGGCTCCGACGTCCTGAAGATCAATCCGCAGCTCGAGACGGTGACCTCACCCTACGCGGACGCCGAGGAGCTGGTGGCGATGCCGGCCCTCGAGCTGGACGCGGCGCTGATCCACATGAACCGGGCCGACGTGCGGGGCAACGGCCAGTTCCTGGGCCCCGACCTGTACTTCGACGACCTGTTCTGTCTGGCCGCGAAGCGGCGCTTCATGTCCTGCGAGAAAATCGTGGCCACCGAGGACTTCCCGAAGGGCGGCTCGGTGCACACGCTGCGCATCAACCGCAGCATGGTCGACGGCGTGGTCGAGTCGCCCGGAGGCGCGCACTTCACCGAGTGCCCGCCCGACTACCCCCGCGACGAGGACTTCCAGCGCGAGTACGCGGCGACGGCGAAGGATCCGGACGCCTGGGCCGCCTTCCGCGCGCGCTACCTGGACGTGCCCAGCGAGGCGGAGTACCGGAAGGCCGTGGCCGCACGCGAGCCGGGCGGGAGCGCCGATCGATGAACGCGTTCGCGCGCGACGAGGTCTGCGCCGTCGCGATCGCTGAGACGTTTCGGGGCGACGGGGAGATCCTGGTCAGCCCGATCGGCACGCTCCCCACGCTCGGCGCGCGGCTCGCCAGGCTCACCTTCGAGCCGGATCTGCTGCTCACGGACGGCTTCGCGTACCTGCTGGCCAGCATTCCTCCCCTCGGGCCGGCCGAGGGGCCGGAGCCGGCCATCGAAGGCTGGATGCCCTATCGGAGCGTGTTCGACACACTGTGGGCGGGTCGTCGCCACATCATGATGGGTGCCACGCAAGTCGACCGCTTCGGCAACCAGAACATCGCCTGCATCGGCGAGTTCCGGAAGCCGAAGGCCCAGTTGCTCGGCATGCGCGGGGCGCCCGGCAATACCATCAACCACCCGACGAG
>JAZFWH010000376.1:0-6375 GCA_036482635.1 Myxococcota bacterium | reverse complement strand
GGTTCCATTCGCAGCGAGGGATCGATCATGGCCGTTCACGGTGGGAAGCTCGCGGCGCGCGCGCTCAAGCAGGCCGGCGTGAAGTGCCTCTTCACGCTCTCGGGCGGTCACATCATGCCGCTCTACGACGGCTGCATCGACGAGGGCATCCGCATCATCGGCGTTCGCCACGAGCAGGCGGCGGTGCACGCGGCGGACGCCTGGGCCCGCTGCAACCCGGGGCAGATCGGCGTCGCCGCCGTCACGGCGGGGCCGGGCGTCACGGACGGGGTCACCGGCATCGCCAACGCCTGGCGCGCCAACTCGCCGATTCTCGTGTTCGGAGGACAGGGCCCGTTCGCCAACCTGCGACGCGGCTCGCTCCAGGAGATGGACCACATCGGCGTGGTGCGGCCCATCACCAAGTTTGCGGACGCGATCTACCAGACGCACCGAATTCCCGAATACATCGAGTTGGCGATCCGCCACGCGGTCTCCGGCATTCCCGGACCCGCCTACCTGGAGATCCCCATGGACGTCTTCATGGGGCAGTGCGAGTGGGAGGAGGCTCCGGTGCCGCGCATTCGCACCGAGGCGCCGAGGCTCTCCCCCGACCGCGACGCGGTGCGCGAAGCGATCGCCCTGTTGGCGGGAGCGCAGCGGCCGATGGTCATGGCGGGCACGAGCGTCAAATGGTCGCGGGCGAGCGCTGAGCTGAACCGCTTCATCGGGGAGACGCACATCCCGACCTACACCAATGGCATGGGTCGCGGTACGGTTCCGCCGTCCTCTCCCGAGTTCCTGAACCGCTCCCGGCGCGAAGCGCTCAAGCAGATCGACTGCATCGTGCTCGCGGGCACCCTGCTCGACTTCCGCATGCGCTTCGGTCAGACGATCCCCGCGGACGCCAAGATCATCCAGCTCGACATGGACGCGACGCTGATCGGCCAGAACCGCCCGGCCGACGTGGGCCTGGTCGGCAACCTGGCCAACTCCTTCGAGCTGATGCTCGAGGAGATGAAGAACCAGGGCGTCCAGCTGGATTTCTCCGACTGGCGCGAGCAGCTGCGCAAGATCGAGGTCGAGGCGGAGAAGAAGGTCGAGGCAGCGCTCGACAGCGACGAGGTGCCGGTCGATCCGCAGCGGATGTGCCGCGAGGTGCGCGACTGGCTCGACACCCTCGAAGACCCGATCGTGATCGGCGACGGCGGCGACATCGTGGCCACCGCGGCCAAGATCATCCCGGTCAAGCGGGAGGGCGCCTGGATGGATCCCGGGCCGCTCGGCACGCTCGGCGTGGGCATGCCGTTCGCGCTGGCCGCGCAGGTCGCCAATCCCGACAAGCGCGTGGTGATCGTCTACGGCGACGGCTCCTTCGGCCTCAACGGCTTCGAGTACGACACCGCAGTCCGCTTCGGCCTCCCCATCGTCGGAATCGTCGGAAACGACGGCGCCTGGGGGCAGATGATGCGGCCGCAAGGCGCCGTCTACGGCTGGGACCGCTTGCAGGGGACGCTGCTGAACTTCACGCGCTACGACAAAGTCGTCGAGGCGCTGGGCGGACACGGCGAGTTCTGCGAACGCCCCGAAGAGATCCGACCGGCACTCGAGCGCGCCGCGGCCTCCGGCAAGCCGGCCCTGGTGAACGTGATCATCCGCCAGGACCGCGAGTACAAGGGCGGGATCTACGTCTAGCGCCAGCTCCCTCGCGCCCCTGGTCGTCGAAGAGCGGGCACCGGCCGATCTGCGGGTCGACCTCGATGCGCTGGCCGGGTTCACGCGGGAGACCGGGCCGCTGGCGGTGGTCGACCTGGAGACGACCGGGCTCGCGGACGATCCGCAGGCGGAGATCCTGGAGTTCGGCGCCGTGTTCGTCGACCCGGCGAGTCCTGCGCTCGTCACGGCCCAGAGCCTGGCCCGACCGACCGGCCCCCTGCCCCGGGCGGTGCAGCGTCTGACCGGACTGACCGACGCGGACGTCGCCCGGGCCCCGCGCATCGAAGAGCTCACCAAGCCGATCGCGGCCGCGCTCGCCGGGCGCACGATCGTCGCCCACAACGCGGACTTCGAGCGCCACTTCCTGTCGCGCTTCGTCGCGCCGGAGCTCGGCGAGCAGCCCTACCTCGACACGCAGGACCTGCTCGCGCTCTGCCATCCGGACGCTCCGGACCTGCGGCTCGAGACCTTCACGCGAACGCTGCTGGGCCGCGAGGAGCGCCACCGGGCGCTCGACGACGCGCTGGACACACTGCGCGTGCTCTCGCACGCCGCGCGGGCCGCGCGCAACGGGGAGCAGCGCTACCGCACCGCGGAGAGCGCGCTCCAGACCTACGCGCCCGAGTCGCCCTGGCGGACGCTGGTGGCCGGCGAGTCGCTGGCGCCGCGGGCCGAAGCCCCGGCCCAGTTCGTCCCGATTCCCGCCAGCGACGAGCCGCGCGTCGCCTTCGACGCGGAGGCCGTGGCCGCGGCGCTGTGCGATGCGGAGCGGGCGCGCCGCCACTTCCCCGGCTACCGAGTGCGCGAGCAGCAGGTGCGCATGGCGCGCGAGATGGTTCGCGCGCTCGCGAGCGGGGAGCGACTGCTGCTGGAGGGGGGCACCGGGGTGGGCAAGTCGCTCGCCTACCTGGCGGCCGCGATCCCGTTCGTCATGGAGCGCGCGGCAGCCGGCGAGCGCGAGCCCCTGGTGATCTCGACCCGCACCCGCCTGCTCCAGGACCAGCTGCTGGGCAAGGACATTCCGGCGGCCGCGGCGATGCTCGGCTACCCGGAGCTGCGCGCGATCTCCATCAAGGGACGCGCGAACTACGTGTGCGCGCGGCGCATCGAGCAGGTGCTGGCCGAAGGCCGCGAGCCGCGCATCTTCGCGGAGGACCGCCTCGCCTACGCGGCACTGGCGACCTGTGCGCGCACGCGTCGCCACGGCGAGGTCGGCACGCTGCCGGCGGCGCTGCTGTATCGCTTTCCGCCGTTGCACGAGCTGTTGCGCCGCTCGGTGGCGGCGCGCGCCGAGCAGTGCAGCCGGGAGCAGTGCGCCGCGGAGTCCTTGTGCCCCTTCGGCCGCCGGAGGCGCGCGCTGGCCGAGGCCCACATCGCCGTCGCCAACCACGACCTGCTGCTGCGCTGGCCGCCCGATTACCCGCAGTTCCGCGTCGCCGTGGTCGACGAGGCCCACGACCTGCCCGCCGTTGCCGACGAGGTCTACGCGCTGGAGGTGCGGCCCGACGAGGTGCTGGAGCGCTTCGACGACTTGTTCGGGCGTCCCTCCGGCCGCAGCGATGCCCTGCTGGGCCGCGGGGCGCGCCGCGCGGTGCAACGCGACGCGCGGGCCTGGCGCCGCGGCATCCACCAGGATCTGGTCGCCCTGGGTCGCTCGCTGGCCGATCGGGCCGGCGAGTTCGGCGAGATCCAGCTGCCCGCCCACGCCCAGCTCAGCCTGCCGGAATCCGCCGAGCTGGCCGAGCGGGCGGCCGACCGGCTGACCGGGGTCGCCGACGAGGTGGAGGGCAGGCCGGCGGCGCGCGACGCCGACTCCCCGCGGGCCCAGGCGATCGAGCGCGCCGCCGCCGAGCTGCGGGGCGCGGCCGACGGGCTGCGCGAGGCCTTCGTCGGCAGCGACGACGCCGTCGCCGCCTTCGAGGGACTGGAGCCGCCCTTCGACCGCTGGCGGCTGGTGGTGCGCGCCGTCTCGCCCGCGGAGGCATTCCACGAGCGGTTCGCGCGGCGCGTCGAGGCGCTGGTCTGCGTCTCGGCCAGTCTGTTCGTGGGCGGCGATGCCTTCGCGGCGCTGGGGGAGCTCGAGCTGGAGTCGCCCGCCGAGGGGCCCGTGACGCGCGTCTCGGTGGAGAGCCCGTTCCCGTACCGCGAGCACATGCGCGTCGTCGCGCTGCCCGGCGAGGGGGAGCTCGTGGAGGAGACCGCCGACGTGCTCGCCGACCTGGCGCGCCTGCTCGGCGGCCGCACCCTCGGCCTGTTCACGAGCCTGCGCCGCATGCGCGACGTCTCCGAGCTGCTGGCCGAGCGCCTGCGCGGGGAGGGCTTCGACATCCTCATGCCGCGGCGCGCCAGCGACGACCCCTCGACGCTGGTCGAGCGCTTCAGTCGCGTGGGCGGTGGGGCCGTGCTGCTGGGCGCGCGCACCTTCTGGCAGGGGCTCGACATCCCGGGCCCGGCGCTGCAGGCCGTGGTGATCGAGAAGCTGCCCTTCGAGGTGCCCACCGAGCTGCGCAAGCGCCGCGAGGCGCGCCTGCGGGCCGCGGGCGAGGACGCATTCGAGCGTTACACGCTGGGCAAGATGCTCCTCAACCTGAAGCAGATGGTCGGGCGGCTGATCCGCACCGAGGACGACCGTGGCATCGCGGTGATCGTCGAGGGCCGGACCTCGCGCCGCTACTTCCGGCGCCTGGGCGATGCGCTGCCACAGGGCTGTCGGGTGGAGGTCGCCCGGCGCGAAGACCTGCCCGCCTTGCTCGACCAGGTGGGCGTCGAGCACCAGTAGAAATCCCGCCCCCTCGACCCCGAGGCGGGCTCCTGTAGCATCCCCGCGCGCTGGAGACGCGGAGGGATGCGAATTGGCCGGCGACTTCGCGCCCGGACAGTGGGGTGTGATCCTCGGGGGCTCGAGCGGTTTCGGGCTGGCCGCGGCCCAGAAGCTCGCCGAGTGCGGTCTGAACCTGTGCGTGGTCCACCGCGATCGCCGCTCTCTGCTGCCGCGCATCGAGCCGGAGTTCGAGAAGATCCGCGGCACGGGAATCAGGCTGCTCACCTTCAACCGCGACGCGCTCGACCCGGAGAAGCGCGCGGCCACCATCGACGAGCTGGCCGGCGCCCTGGGCGAGGAGGGGCGCGTGCGGGTCCTGCTGCACTCGATCGCCTTCGGCCGCCTCAAGCTCATCGCACCCGAGCGCCGCGTCGAGCGGCGCGGCGCCCGCGAGCTGGGCGCCGAGCTCGGGATCGACGAGGAACGCGTGCGCAGCGCGGCGGACAAGCTCTTCGCCGGCGGCCTGGACGAGGTCCACGGTCTGGCGAGCCCGCCGCGCTACTCGCAGAAGCAGCTGCTCGGCGAGGAAGACCTGGCGCGCACCATCTACGCCATGGGCACGAGTCTGCTGGGCTGGGTGAGGCAGCTCTTCGAACGCGGGCTCTTCGCCGCGGATGCGCGTGTGCTCGGGCTCACCAGCGAGGGGAACCAGCTGGCGTGGAAGGGTTACGCCGCCGTGGCCGCCGCCAAGGTGGCCCTCGAATCCCTGGCGCGCTCGATCGCCGTGGAGTTCGCACCCTACGGAATTCGCTGCAACGTGATCCAGGCGGGCATCGCCGAGACGCCCGCCCTCGCCGCCATTCCGGGCAGCGACCACCTGAAGGCACAGGCGCGCCTGCGCAATCCCTTCGGGCGCCTCACCGTGCCGCGCGACGTCGCCAACGCGGTCTACCTGCTCGCGACGGACGAGGCGGCCTGGATCAACGGAGAGGTGATCCGCGTCGACGGGGGAGAGCACATCTCCGGCGCGACCCGGTGAGTGCGGCCGCCCCCGCCGAAGCCCCCGAGGCACCGGTCGCGCTGGTCACGGGGGGCGCCACCGGGATCGGGGCGGCGTGCTGCCGGGCGCTCGCGGCCGAGGGCTTCCGGGTCGGCGTGCACTACCGCTCGAGCGGAGAGCGGGCGGCCAAGCTGCTCGCCGAGCTGCCGCGGGCCTTCGCGCTGCGGGCGGACCTGGCCTCGCGCGAGGAGATCGACGCGCTGATCACCGAGCTGCGCGCCGAGGCGGGACGCGTGGACGTGCTGGTGAACAACGCCGGCCTCAACGTGAACGCCCCCTTGCTCACCATGAAGCTCGACGACTTCGACGCGGTCGCGGGCGTGGCGCGCGGTACGTGGTACCTGACCAAGTGCGTACTGCGCCGTTTCATGCTGCGCCGCGGCCACGGGCGCATCATCAACATCACCAGCGTGGTGGGCCATACCGGGAACCCGGGACAGATCCCCTACTCGATGGTGAAGGCCGGCCTGGACGCCTTCACCAAGTCGCTGGCCCAGGAGCTGGCCGGGCGCGACATCCTGGTGAACTCGGTGGCGCCGGGCCTGATCGAGACCGCGATGACGAACGAGCTTCCCGAGGAGGCGCGTCAGGCGATCCTGTCCCGCGTCCCACTGGGACGGATGGGCCGGCCCGAGGAGGTCGCCGACGTGGTCGCCTACCTGGCCACCCGCGCCGGCTACGTCCACGGCGGCGTGATCCACGTGAACGGGGGCCTGTTCGGCGGCTAGCGCCGCGAGCCCGCAAGCCCGAAGGGCGCGCAGCGAGCCGCAGGCGAGCGGAGTTCAGCGGGCAAGCCCGAAGGGCGCGCAGCGAGCCGCAGGCGAGCGGAGTTCAGCGGACTAGTCGACGACGAGCGAGA
>JAZFWH010000375.1:0-2938 GCA_036482635.1 Myxococcota bacterium | reverse complement strand
GCGCTACGACATCATCTCAGGGGTCGAGCCCGAGATCGTCGATTCCTTCGAGGCCGGCATGCGCTCGAACTGGATTGACGGCCGCATCATGTTCAACATGACGGGCTTCTACTACGACTACCAGGATCTGCAGGTCTATCAGCTCGAGCAGAACCCCACCGGCTTTCCGCTCTTCCAACTGGTGAACGCCGACGAGGCGCGGGTCTATGGCATCGAACTGGACCTGGCCGCCTCGCCGCTGCCGGGCCTGGACCTCACCTACAACTTCGGCTGGGTGGAGAGCGAGTACCTGGACTTCACGGTCCAGATCCCCTTCACCGAACTGATACCGAAACCCGTTCCACCGCCGGAACGAATCGAGTTTGACAAGGAGTTCGACTACTCGGGCAACGACCTGATCGCGTCACCGCGCTTCTCCATGACCGGCTCCGTGGGCTACGAGATTCCGATCCCCGGGGGCTCCATAAACCCCCGCTTCTCCTTCAGCTGGAAGGACGACGTCTTCCACGACGCTGGCTCGGGCCGAGGTGCGCTGCTGAACTTCCCAAAGGGCACCTTCGGGCAGAAAGCCTTCTGGCTCTTGAATGGGAGCCTTGCCTGGCGCTCGGAAGAGTCGCGCATCGAGGTAATCGGTTGGGTGCACAATTTCCTGGACGAGCACTACAAGACCCAGTCCTTCGACCTCAGTAGAGGCTTGGGAATCATTCTCGATGCGTACGCGGATCCGAGAACCTTCGGCGTCACCGTCACCTTCTCCTACTGATGATCCGGCACGGTTCCGCACGCTGACGAGATCCCTCGACGGCGACCCGTTACCATGGGTTCCTTCCTCGGAGGCGATCGTATGCTTCGTGTGAATTCCGGCGTCCTTATCGGGCTATGGGCCGCAACGGCCGTCGCGGCCTTCGCTGTCGGCCGGATCACGACGCCGCCGGAAGCGGCGTCGGCGCCCGAAGACATCGCAGCCTCCGTCCGCTCGGCCCTCAGCCACGCCAGCGCGCTGGAGGGCTTCGGGCGGACCGCGAGCCTCCTCCAACACCTCGATCCCGAAACCCTGCCGGAGGTGCTGGCGGTCTACGACCGGATGCTCTCGATTCTCGACGAGTGCGACATCCGTCCGTTCGTCGACGCCTGGGCCCGCTTCGACTCGGCCGCTGCACTCGACCACACCCTCGCGTGGCCGTTCAAGATCAAACAGGAGATCGGCGCCCAGGCTGCGATCCGCAGCTGGGCGCTTCACGACCCGCTCGAAGCGCAGCTTGCCTACGAGCAGACGTTCAAGGAGAACCGCACTCTCGACCAGGAGGGGCTCTTCCGGAACTTGCTGATCGGCTGGGTGCACTCCGGCCAGGGGGGGCTCGACACCTACCTGGCCGGCCTCCCGCCTATCGCGCAGGACAAGGCCACCATCGTCGTGGCCGGAAACCTCATGCGCAAGAGCGGAGCGGAGGCCGCGATGCGCTGGACGGAGTCGATCCTGCGGGATGAGGCCTACGACAGCAGGTTCAAGCGCAGCGCCTTGCGGCGCGGGGCCCGTTCGGTCGCGCGCTGGTATCCCGAGCGAGCTGCGGCGTGGGTGATGGAGTATGCGGGTAGCGAGCACGAGGCGGACGGCGTGCGCATCGTGGCGGATCAGTGGGCGGACCGGGACGGCAGGGCCGCCATGCAATGGCTGCACGACCAGCCGGCTGGGGAGTCGCTCGACGCAGCCGTAGGCAGTGCTTTCGCCCGCTGGCGAAAATCGGATCCGGAGGGCGCGGAGGAGTGGCTGGACTCCGAGCCGCTCACGGCATTCCACGATCCGGCGATCGACATCTACGCCAGGCTCCTGGACGATCGGGCGCCCCGGGAGGCGGTCGGTTGGTGCGAGCGCATCCTGGATCCCGAGCGTCGGCTCGCCTGCCTCGAGACCACTGCGACCAAGTGGTATCGGCGGGATGCGGAGGCGACCGAGGCGTGGCTCCAGAAGAGCCCGCTGGACGAAGAGGCTCGACGCAAGGTGCGGACGCCGTCGCCGAGACGGCGGCGGGCGCCAGGTGCGGCACGTTCGCGCGCAAACGACGTCCCGCGCTAGTCAGTCGGCGTTCAGGCGTGCGAGCTCCGCCTGCGCGGCTTCCTTCTCGGGAAAGCTGTCCGCCTCCAGCGCCGCGCGCAGAGCCCGTCGCGCCCCGTCCTCGTCGCCCGCGGCGGACCGCGCCCGGCCGAGCCAATAGTGCGTCGAGGGGGAGTCCGGCCGCAGCTCGGCCGAGCGGCCCAGCGTCCGGGCGGCGCGCTCGGCGTCCCCGCGCTCGAGCTGGATCCGACCCAGCGTGTCGAGGGCGTCCGGGCCGCCGCGAAAGCGAACCGCCCGACGCGCCAGCGCCAAGGCGCGCCCCGGGTCGCGCGCGAGCAGCCGCTGCGCCAGGAGATTCGCAGCCCCCGCGTGCATTCCGTGGCGCCCCAGCATCGCTTCGAGTCGCCGCTCGACCTCCGCCCCGTCGTCGGAGGCGGCCACCAGCTGGATCGCCTCCCAAGCGTACGCCGCCCGCTCCGGGTCGGCTCGGTCCGCCCGGTCGTAGAGCGCGATCGCCGTCTCGCGGTCTCCCCGCTCTGCCATCTGTGCGGCCAGCTCGGCCAGTGCCGAGGCACGCTGCGGCTCGAGCTCCAGCGCGCGCTCGAGCGCCTCCCGCGCCGACCCGGGGTCGCCCGCCGCCCGCAGCGCACGCGCGCGCAGCTCGTGGAACAGCGCCTCGTCGGGATGGGCCGCGAGCGCCGCCTGGGCCGCCTCCAGAGCCTCGCTCGACTTCCCCGGCGCGACGAGATACTGGACCAGCGCACCGAGCGCGGGGCCGTTGATCGGACTCGTCAGGTCGAGCTCTGCTCCGTTATCGGATGCGCTCGCCAGCTGGATCGCGTCCCAGGCGTAGGTCGCATCTTCCGGGTCGGCCAGGGCCGCCCG
>JAZFWH010000374.1:0-22600 GCA_036482635.1 Myxococcota bacterium | reverse complement strand
CCGCTCCGCGCGCAGGTGGAGCTCCAGGTCGTCGACGAAGCCGAGCAGTCGGCTCGCGCACTCGGCGTGCAGGTAGTCGTCTGTCTCGGCGGCGATCCGCGTGCGAGGCAGGGCTCGCACGGCCCGGCGAACCTCGGCCCACGCGGCAGTCGCCTGCATGGCGAGCGGGTAGGGCGCGACCGCGTGGCGGGCGTCTGCGGCGTCGCTGCACACGCAGTTGGGACTGGCAGGACAGCGGGCGAGCCGCCCGTCGTGCACCCCCAGCCCGCGGGGTCGCCCACCGGAGAGTGCGCGCAGCAGCCCCATCGAACGCGTGCCCCCGACGCTCAGAGGGGAAGCCAGAGCAGTCCGCGCCCGCGGCGGAAGTAGACGCGCACGGCCCCGGCGAAGATGTCGCGCTCTGCGACGAAGCCGAAGAAGCGGCTGTCGAGGCTGTTGCCGCGCGCATCGCCGATGGCGAGCACGTGGCCGGCGGGCACCACGGTCTCCGCGATGTCGGGGCCGCCTCCGAAGTCCAGGTTGAGACGCGCCCGGCGCGGGCCGAAGTGCTCCACCGCTTCCTGCGGATCGAACGAGCGCACGCCGTTCACGCTGAGCCGTCCGGCCTCGAGGCTCACGCGGTCTCCGCCCACCGCCACGATGCGCTTGATCAGCCGGGTGCCGTCTGCGGGCGAATCGAAAATGACGATCTCTCCGCGCCCTGGCCGGTCGCCGGCGCGAAGCTCGATGTCGGTGAACGGTAGCCGCAGTCCGTAGGCGGTCTTGTCCACCAGGACGCGGTCGCCCGGGAGCAGCGTGAACTCCATCGACCCCGAGGGCACCACGTAGTGATCCGCCAGGGAGGATCGCGCGCCCAGGACCACGAGGATGGCCAGGAGAACCGGAAGCTGGTTGCGCAGGAACCCGAGCCGCATCATCACGTCCGACGCTCTCCCGACGGCCGCGGCGGCCGAACTCAGGCGTTCGAGCCTACCGAAGATCGCCGCGAGTCGCCCGGATCGCGACGCCACGACGCGGCCGTGATCCGGTAGAGCACGTGGGGCAACCCGGCGTGCCCCACGTCCCTCTCGTACGCGAAGCCCGCCTTGGTCATCACGCGTCGCGATGCGGCGTGGGTCGGCAGGGAGAAGCTCACCAGGTCGTGAAGTTCGAGTGCGTCGAAGCCGACCCGCACGCTGGCGACGGCGACTTCCGTCGCCAGGCCCTGGCCCCAGAACTCGGGGAGCAGCGCGTAGGCGACCTCGACTTCGTCCCTGCCTTCGATGGTCACGCGGCGCAGGCCCCCGCGTCCGGCGAAGCGTCCGGTCGCCGACTCGCGCAGTGTCCACAGGCCGAAGCCGTGCTCCTCCCAGTGGTCCTCGAGTCCGCGGAGCAGGGCAACGCTCCACTCCTCGCTGCGCAGTCCGCCGAGGGTGGCCATCACGCGGGGGTCCCGGTGCATGCGCGTGAGCTCGGGGAGGTCGCTGGCGCCGATGCGAACCAGCTGCAACCGCCCGGCGCGAAGGCTTTCCAGTGCCGCGGGCTGCGGTGCCACGCCCCGGTCCTTCAGCTGAGCCCGAGCAGCCGTTCGGCGTTGCCGCGCAGGATCGCGTGACGCGCTTCCGGGCGCCCCTGGGTCACGATCAGGACCTTCGCGAGCGTCGCCGCGAGGTGGTAGAAGGGCCAGTCGGATCCGAACAGCAGCCGCTCGCTGCCCAGCCGATCGATCAGCTCGTCCAGCCGGGTGACGCCCTGCCCGTGGATGCCCAGCCACGCGTTGGGGTAGCGCTGTGCCAGCGGGATCGCGTCGGCGACGTCGCGTGCACCCGCGTGACCCAGCACGAACTGCACCTCGGGGAAGCGACGCAGCGCCCCTTCGTAGTGGCGCATCAGGGTGAACTGGTGGGTATAGGTCGGCTCGATGCCCGCGCGCCCGCCGTGAAAGACCACCGGCAGCTCCAGTCGTGCGCACTCTTCGTAGACCGCCAGAGCCTCGGGGGCGTCGGGGAAGAAGCGCTGGCCGGCGGGGTGGAGCTTCACGGCGCGCGCTCCCCGCGCTGCGTAGATCCCGAGCTTCTCGCGCCACTCGGGATCCCGAGGGTGGACCGACGCACCTGCCAGCAGGCGACCGCCCGCCCCCGAAGCGGCGATCGCTTCGCTCCAGCGCTCGGTGAGATCGTCACCGAACGGGAGGCCGAAGGCGATCGGAAGCACGAGCGCCCGACCCACGCGCGTGGCGTCCATCTCGTCCAGCAGGTTCGGAACGGTGTGCGTGGCCGCGGCCTCGCTGCCCCACGACAGCTGCGCGATCGCCGTGAGGCGCAGCGCGCGCAGGTCTCGCGCCGTGAAGTTGCCGTTGATGTAGACGTCGAGGTCGAGCGGGCAGCCCGGATTCTCTGCGTCGCAGTCCAGGAGGTGGCGTACTCGGGGAGTGCGCGCGCTGAGGTCGAGACGCGGGGCCAGCAACAGCGAGATGCCCAGGTGCGTGTGGATGTCGACGGCCGGCGGCACGTCCTCGGCGACGCAGCGCAGCCGGCCGCGCTCGTCGAGGTCGAACCACGGGAGCTCCGCCAGCCCGCGGTAGCCCCGATAGCGTTGCGGACCGCGCGGGCCCCGACCGGATCGCTCCCTCTCGTCGCTTCGCTGCGCCTCCAGGCGGGCGGCGTCTTCGGCTGTGTAGCGCGAGGGGTCCGTGCAGCCCGGCAGGCCCGGCGCCAGGGCGCAGGCGAGCAGCTTCACGAAGCAGCGGCGGTCGAGCGTCATCGCTCCATGCGTGTCGCGACGTCCCTGGCCGTTACGAGCCCTCGCGCGGCGGGCCCCTGCGCTGGCTGGCACGGCGCCGGATGCGACTTCCGAGGATGAGGAGCAAGACACCCACGACGAGGCCGAGGGTGGCCCAGATCGAATCGTCCAAGCTGCATTCCTCCGCCGCAACGCTAGGAGCGATCGCTCCCGCCGGCCAGCCGCGCTCGCGATCGGACCACATCAACCCCGTGCGAGCTCTGCGCGAAGGCTCTCCGCCGCTCGCAGCAGGGCGGCCTCGTCGGCCTGCTTGCGGCCGTGCAGCTGGAGCGCTTCGCCCTGATGCCGCGGGATCAGGTGCATGTGGTAGTGGAGCACGGTCTGGCCGGCCGCCGCGCCGTTGGCCTGGTAGACGCTGATCCCATCCGGGCCGAAGACGCTGCGGATGGCGCGCACCAGCGGAATCGAGACGCGACCGACCGCGGCGATCGACTCGGCTGTCGCCTCGTAGAGATTCTCGAAGTGCTCGCGGGTGGCGATCAAGGTGTGGCCCGCCGCGACGGGGAAGAGGTCCATGAAGGCGAGGGTGTGTTCGTCTTCGTGGACCCGCTGTGCCGGCGCCTCGCCCAGTGCGATCGCACAGAAGATGCAGCCGTGTTTCGCGGGCACGGCGCCGCTAGCCGTCGAAGGCCCGGCGGAGCCGCCCGACGGCTTCCTCGACGTTCTCGCGGGAGTTGAAGGCGGAGATCCTCACGTAGCCTTCGCCGCAGGCGCCGAAGCCGGCCCCCGGCGTGGTGACCACGTGGGCCCGGTCCAGCAGCCGGTCGAAGAGCTGCCAGGAGGAAGTTCCGGGCGGTGTGCGCATCCAGATGTACGGGGCGTGCTCGCCGCCGAACACGGTGAGGCCGGCGTCCGCCAGCCCCTCGCGCAGCCGCTCGGCGTTGCCCATGTAGTAGGCCACCTGTTCTCCGGTCTGCTTGCGGCCCTCGGGCGAGAAGACGGCGGCAGCGGCGCGCTGCACCAGATAGGGCACGCCGTTGAACTTCGTCGCCTGGCGTCTCGCCCACAACTCGTGGAACGCGACCCGTTCGCCGCTGGCGGTCGTGCCAGTGAGGGCTTTGGGAACCACGGTGTAGGCGCAGCGCAGACCGGTGAAGCCGGCGCGCTTCGAGAAGCTGCGCATCTCGATGGCGCACTCCGCCGCGCCTTCGATCTCGTAGATGGAGTGGGGCAGGGCGGGATCGCGGATGAAGGCGTCGTACGCGGCGTCGAAGATCAACACCGCGTCGTGCCGCCGCGCCCAGGCGACCCAGGCTTCGAGGTTCTCCCGGGAGGCCACCGAGCCGGTGGGATTGTTCGGGGAACAGAGGTAGGCGAGGTCGACGCGCTCGGTGGGAGGTTCGGGCCGGAAGCCGTTCTCCTCGGTGGCCGGCAGATAGACGATCCCGGCGTAGCGGCCCGCTTCGTCTGCGCGCCCGGTGCGCCCCGACATCACGTTGGTGTCCACGTACACGGGGTAGACGGGATCGGGCACGGCCAGGCTGCAGCCCTGGCCGAAGATCTCCTGGATGTTTCCGCTGTCCTGCTTGCTCCCGTCCGAGACGAAGATCTCGTCGAGGGCGATCTGCGCGCCGCGCGCCCGGTAGTCGTGTTCGCGAATCGCCTCGAGCAGGAAGTCGTAGCCCCGTTCGGGACCGTAGCCCCGAAAGCCGTCCGCCGTCTCCAGCTCGTCGACCGCCTTGCGTATGGCGTCGGCGACGGCGGATGCGAGCGGGAGCGTCACGTCTCCGATGCCCAGGCGGATCAGCTGCGCCTTCGGGTTGTTTCGCTCGTACTCGCTCACGCGGCGGCCGATCTCGGGGAAGAGGTAGCCCGCCTGGAGGTTGAGATAGTGCTCGTTGACGCGCGCCACGGCGGCCGAACATAGCAGGCCGCGCCGGGCCGGGAGGTCAGCGACGCGGGTCGATGAGCACGCCGGGGTTGAGGATGCCGGCGGGATCGAGCTCCGCCTTCACGGCCGACAGCGCGCGTGCGAAGCCGTCGGGCCGCTGGCGGTCGTACCAGGGTCGGTGGTCGCGCCCGACCGCGTGATGGTGCGTGATGGTTCCGCCGAGGCGAAGCAGCGCCTCGCTGGCCGCCGCCTTGATCTCGTCCCACTGCTCGAGCTCGCTGCCGCGCCGCGCGGGTGCGAGCACGGTGAAGTAGGGCGCGGGCCCGTCGGGATACACGTGCGTGAAACGGCAGGTGACCGAGCCCGCTCCGCACACCCGCTTCAGCGCGTCCCGCACCGCCGCGCTCACGCCCTCGCTGAAGGACTCGAAGCGGTCCCAGGTGATGGCCGTCTCGAAGGTCTCCGAGATGACGGCGGCGCGCACCAGCACGTCGCGCAGGTACGGGGCGCCCAGGAAGGCGCGTCGCCAGGCCCCGGCTGCGCCGTCGCGCGCGCCCTCCGCGCCCTCCCGCGTTTCGCCCGCAGCTTCGGGCACCTCGCCCCCGGCGTCGCGGCAGCATTCCAGAGCGCGCGCCATCCAGGCGTCCAGGGGGTGGTCCGCCGACTCGAAGCCCAACACGAGCACGGCCGCGTCACCCGGGCCCGCCCCGGAGGTGGCCGCCTCGGCGGGATCGAGCAGCCGGCAGTTCGAGGGGTGGAGACCGGACTGGGAGAGCGTCCGCACCGCCCGGGCGCCGCGCAAGAAGCCGTCCTCGCCGGCGAAGCGCACTGCGGCCGACGCCCGGAAGGTCGGGCGATCCTGCAGGCGCAGCCACGCCTCCAGCACGATGCCGAGCGTGCCCTCGGAGCCGATGAACAAGCGGTCCGGACTCGGTCCCGCCCCGGAGCCCGGCAGACGCCGGCTCTCGATGATGCCCGTCGGTGTCGCCACGCGCAGTGACTCCACGAAGTCGTCGATGTGGGTGTAGAGCGTGGCGTAGTGACCACCGGAGCGCGTCGCGATCCAGCCGCCGAGCGTCGAGAACTCGAACGACTGGGGGAAGTGGCGCAGCGTGAGCCCGTGGGGGCGCAGGGCGTCCTCGAGGGCGGGTCCCAGGATCCCCGCCTGGATGCGGGCGGCCCGGGACACCCGGTCGAGTTCGAGAACGCCGTCGAGCCGGGTCAGGTCAATCGACACCGCGCCGCGATAGCCGTCGCCCACGCGCGCCTCGACGCCGCCCACGACGCTCGAGCCGCCGCCGTAGGGGATGGCGGCCGCGTCGGCGTCCGCGCACCAGTCCAGCAGGGCTGCCACGTCCGCCTCGCCGCGCGGAAACGCGACGAGGTCCGGCGGGTGTTCGAACTCGCCTCGCGCGCCGCGTACCACGTCGCGGTACGACTTGCCGTAGGTGTGCGCCGCGCGGTCGAAGGTCGATTGCGAGCAGAGCGCCGCCAGCGCGCGCGGTGGCTCGAGGCGGGGCGGCGGGAGCTCGATGTCCTCGATGCGTGGGGCGGGTGCGACCCGGAGCTCGCCGGCGCCGAAGCGCTGCGCCAGCGCCGCGGCGATGCGCGCCGCCTGCTCCTCGTCCGGGCCCTCGCCTTCGAGACCCCAGCCCCAGAACTTGCGACGCCGTCCCATCTCAGCCATGCGCGGGCGCGAGTGCTTCCAGGGTCCGCCGGTACGGGCCCGGCTCGCCGTCGGGTCGCAGCGGCTGGATGCACACGTGGTCCGCACCGGCGTCGTGATGCGCGCGGATCCTGTTGGCGATCGCCCGCTCGTCTCCCCACGCCACGATTGCATCCACCAGCCGGTCGCTCCCGCCTCCGGCGAAGTCGCGGTCGGAGTAGCCGAGCCACTTGAGGTTGTTCTGGTAGTTCGGGAGCGCCATGTACATCTGCATGTGCTGGCGGGCGATGCGCCGCGCATTCGGCGCATCGGTCTCCAGCAGCACCTTCTGCTCGGGACACAGCCACGCTCCGGGGCCCAGGATCTCGCGGGCGCGGGCGGTGTGCTCCGGCGGGACGAGGTAGGGGTGCGCGCCGCGCGTCCGCTCGGCGGCCAGCTTCAACATGTTCGGGCGCAGCGCTGCCAGCACGATGGGCGCGTTGCGCGCGGGCTCGGGGCCGCGGTAGAGGGCCTTCTCCATGGCGTCGAGGTAGCCGCGCATGGTGGTGACGGGCTTGCCGTACGCGTGCCCGCGGAGGCCGGTGACCATCGGGGCGTGCGAGACGCCGAGGCCGAGCACGAAGCGGTCCTCGGCCAGCGCGCCGAGCGTCTGCTGGAGCGACCGCATCGTCAGCGCGTCCCGCGCGTAGACGTTGGCGATGCCGGTGGCGAGCACGAGCTTCTCGGTGCGTCCGGCCAGGTAGGCGATCAGGGCGAAGGGATCCGGGCCGATCGCCTCGGGGAGCCAGAGCGCGGTGTAGCCCCACTCCTCGAGTTCTCGGGCGAATTCCGCGGCCTGCGGACCGCTCATTCCGCCGGGCCAGGTCCAGACGCCGAGCCGACCGATCTCCATCGTCTGCCCTCCCGAGCCGGGAATGGGGGTTCGGGGCAGGGTAACGCGAGAGGGCGGGTCAGCGGTAGCGGGTGAATTCGCCGGAGCGCAGGCGATGCATGTACGAGTCGAGGTCGGCCTTCACCTTGCCGGAGAGCAGCATCACCCCCACCAGGTTGGGGAAGGCCATGCCGAGGATCATCATGTCGCCGAAGTCGATCACGGCGTTGGCCTCGAAGATCGCCCCGAGCCAGGCGAAGGCCAGGAAGAGCACCTTGTAGGCGAGGGTCGAACGCAGGCCGAACAGCTGGGCCCAGCACTGCTCGCCGTAGTAGCTCCAGGAGATCATGGTGCTGAAGGCGAACAGCACGGCGGTGAAGGAGAGCAGGATCGGGAACCAGGGGAACACCGTCGCGAACGCCCAGGAGGTCATCTGGATGCCGGACCCGGCGTTCGGATCCGCGTAGGCGCCGGTCACCACCAGCACGAGCCCGGTGGTCGTGCAGACGATGACCGTGTCGATGAAGGGCTCGAGCAGCGCGACCACGCCCTCGCGCACCGGCTCCTCGGTCCGCGCGGCCGAGTGCACGATCGAGGCCGAGCCCGTTCCGGCCTCGTTGCTGAACGCCGCCCGCCGGAAGCCCTGGATCAGCACGCCGACGAAGCCCCCGAAGCCCGCCTGCATGGAGAACGCCGAGCTGAAGATGGTCACGAGCCCGGGGCCGATGGCGTCGGCGTGGGAGAGCAGGATCCACAGGCCGCAGAGCAGATAGATGCCGCACATCCCGGGGACCAGCGCCGCAGCCACCTGCCCGATCCGCTGGATGCCCCCGATGATCACCAGCCCGACCAGCGCCGAGAGCACCATCCCGAACAGGATCGCGCCCTCGAGGTTGGCCATGACCGGCAGCACCGTATCCGACGACATCTGCGCGAAGGCCTGGTTGGACTGGAACATGTTGCCGCCGCCGAAGCTTCCGCCGATGCACATCAGCGCGAAGACCACGGCCAGCACGCGGCCCAAGCGAGGCAGACCCAGCTCCGCCAACCCGTCGCGCAGATAGTGCATGGCGCCGCCCGAGACGTGGCCGTCGGCGCGAATCACCCGGTACTTCTGGCCGAGCGTGCACTCGGCGAACTTCGAGCTCATGCCCAGGAAGCCGGCGAGCAGCATCCAGAACACGGCCCCGGGCCCGCCGATGCCCACCGCCACCGCCACCCCGGCGATGTTGCCCAGGCCCACCGTGGCGGAGAGCGCCGCCGAGAGCGCCTGGAAGTGGGAGATGTCGCCGGTCTCGCCCGGCCGGGTGTAGCGGCCGCGCACGCAGGCGATGGCGTGCCGGAAGGCGCGGAAGTTCACGAACTGGAAACGCAGCGTGAAGTAGGTCGCCCCCACGATCAGCCAGAAGACGACCAGCGGCACCTGGACGCTGTCGGCCCACCAGGCGAGGTCGAAGAAGATGACCTTCGTCAGCGGTTCGACCAGGTAACCGGAGAAGAGCGCCTCGAGCTGGCCCAGGAATCCGTCGGAGTCCACGGCTGGAACCCTTTCCTGGGGGACTCATGGCTCGACCGGGGGGGTGACCGAGGGCGGCGCCGCGGGCGGTTCGCCGGCCCCGCGGGCGCCGTACGTGCTGCCTTCGGCTTTCCGGCCGGGTAGCATAACCCTTTCGGCCGGACCGCGAAGGAGAAGCCATGCGAGAAGCCGTCATCGTCGCCAACGCGCGCACACCGCTCGCCAAGTCTTTTCGAGGCTCGTTCAACATGACGCGCCCCGACGATTTCGCCTCACACGCCATCCGGGCGGCGCTGGACCAGGTGCCCCAGCTGGACGCCTCCGAGGTCGAGGACGTCATTCTCGGCTGCGGGCTGCCGGAAGGCCCCTCGGGACACAACGTGGCGCGGGTGGCGCTGCTCGGCGCCGGGCTTCCCACCTCGATTCCCGGGACGACGGTGAACCGCTACTGCTCGTCGGGCCTGCAGGCCATCGCCATGGCGGCCCACCGCATCCTGGTCGACGGCTGCGACGTCGCGATCGGGGGCGGCACCGAGTCCATCACGCTGGTCCAGAACGACAAGCAGCGGATCGGCGACATGGTGAATCCGAAGCTCAGCCAGGAGATCCCCGGCCTGTACATGGGGATGGGAACCACCGCGGAGATCGTGGCCGAGCGCTACAAGATCTCGCGCGAGGACCAGGACGCGTACGCGCTCGAATCGCAGCAGCGCGTCGCGCGGGCGCAGGAGCAGGGCCTGTTCGACGACTGCATCGCGCCCATCAAGGTTGCGCGGGCGGTGAAGGGCTCCGACGGCGAGATGAAGATCGAGGAGGGCGCCGAGTTCGCGAAGGACGAGTGCAACCGGCCGAACACGACCCTCGAGGGCCTCGCGAAGCTGAAGCCGGCCTTCAAGGAGGATGGCACGGTGACGGCGGGCAATGCCTCGCAGCTCTCCGACGGGGCGTCGGCCACGGTGCTGATGTCCGCGGATCGGGCCAAACAGCTGGGCATCGAGCCGCTGGGCGTGTTCCGCAACTTCCAGGTGGCCGGCTGCGACCCCGACGAGATGGGCATCGGCCCGGTGTTCGCCGTGCCCAAGGTGCTGAAGCGGGCGGGCTTGAGCCTGGACGACATCGACCTGGTGGAGCTCAATGAAGCCTTCGCGTCCCAGCTGCTCCACTGCCAGCGACGGCTCGACATCCCCGACGAGAAGCTCAACCCGCTGGGCGGCTCGATCTCCATCGGGCACCCCTACGGGATGACGGGCTCGCGCATGACCGGGCAGCTACTCCGCCAGCTGCGCCGGGAGGGGAAGCAGCGCGGCATCGTGACCATGTGCATCGGCGGCGGCATGGGCGCCGCCGCGCTGTTCGAGACCGCGTAGCATCCAGCCACAGCGCTCGGCGGCGCCTTGCTGTTGCGGCCGCGGGCGAACCGGGGCGGCCGTCCTCCTCCGAGTCGGTCGCTGCGCTCATCGACTCGCCGGCCTCGTCGTGAATCTGCTCGCTTCGCTTGCTCCCTCCAGTCGTCGGCCGGCCGCCCCGGTTCGCCCGCGCCCTCCGGTTACTCCTCGCGCACGCGGCCCGCGCGGTCGACGGACCAGCGCGCGACCAGCCAACGCCCGCCGAGCAGGCGCAGCGGGAGGTCGGGCACGCGGTAGAGCGAGGCGAAGAGCCGGGCCTCGCCGCCAGCCGCGACCAGATCGATCCGCGCGTAGCCGAGCGCTTCGCTGCCGGCGAGGCGCTGCGGCGTCTCCGCGCGGATGCGGCGCACGTCGGAGCCGCCGCCGGCGACCACGTGCAGGGCGGGCGCGGGCGGCTCGGCGGCCAACACCTGGAGGTTGTGCTCGTGTCCCGCCAGAGCGAGGTGGACGCGAACGCCCGACTCTGCGATCGCCTCGTGCACGCGCCGCATGTAGGCTTCCTGGCGCGAGGCGTCCCCGCGAGCCCCGAGCGCGAACATCGGGCGGTGCGCCGCGAGCACCCGCCACGGCCCGCGCGCCGAGCGCAACGCCTCGACGAGCGGGCCGCCGTCCTCGCCCCGGGCCAGCCGCTCCGAGTCGAGCGCGATCAGGCTGACGCCGCCGTCGAGCTCGTAGACGTGGGCGAGGGCCGGGGAGAGTCGCCAGTTGGAGACGAAGCGCGGCACGGCGCTGCGCTGCAGGCCCGGGCTCGCGGGTCGCGCGTGGTCGTGGTTGCCGAGCAGCGCGTAGATCGCCACGGCGGGCCGATCGGCGCCGGCCGTCTCGCACGCGTCCGCGACCTCGGGCGAGCGCGGTCCGTGCAGGGCGACGAATGCGCAGAAGGGCCTCACCAGGTTGGCGCGGACGCGCGACACCAGCTCGTCCCGGCGCAGGCCCTCGTCGTAGAAGTTGTCGCCGAGCAGCAGCAGGGCCTGCGCCGGCCGCTCCGCGTGGTGCGCTGCGAGCGCCGCCCCCACGGCGAGCAGGTTCGGGTAGTCGCTGGGATCCTCGGGACGCGCCCCGGTGTCGCCCACGGCCAGCAGCGAGGTCATGACGGACCCGGGCGGCAAAGCCCGATCGCAACCGACCCAGGCGACCAGCAGCGCCGCGGCGAAGACGACGGCGGCGCGCGTGACCCCGGGAAACCCCTCGCCTATGCTGCTGCCCCCCATGGGCGACTCCCGCCGATCCGCCTGGCAGATTCGCACACTCTCCGAGCACGCGTCCAAGCAGCTCGTCGCGGGCTACGGCGTTCCGGTGGCGAGGGAGACGCTGGTGCACACGCCGGAGGCCGCCGCGCGCGCCGCAGCCGAGCTCGGCTTTCCCGTCGCACTCAAGCTCTGCGGAGAGGGCATCGCACACAAGTCCGAGCGCGGCCTGGTGCGCCTGGAGCTGGGGGACGAGGCCGCCGTGCGCGCTGCCGCCGCCGATCTCCTCGACCGCCGCCGCCCGGAAGACGGCGAGGTGGGTCTGCTGGTGGCGGAGATGGTGCGCGGTCTGCGCGAGCTGATCGCGGGGGTGACGCGGGATCCCGGCCTCGGGCCGTGCGTGATGCTGGGCCTGGGTGGCATCCTCGCCGAGAGCCTGGCCGACGTGGTCTTCGCGGCGGCACCCGTCTCCGCCGGCCAGGCCCGCCGCATGCTGCGCCGTCTGCGGGCGAGTGCGCTGCTCACCGAGCCCTTCCGGGGCGAGCCGCCCGTGGACGAAGCGGCACTGGTGGACGTGCTGATGGCACTCGGCCGTCTCGCCGCGGAGCGAGCGGACGTGCGCAGCGTGGACCTCAATCCGCTCATCCTGCGCGGAGCGGAGCCCGTCGCCGTGGACGCGCTCGTCGTGCTCGAAGAGGGAGCGAGCCGCGCTGCCCGGCCACCGAGCGCGTCGGCGCCCGAGCCCGCTGCGGTGCTCGAGCGCTTCCGCCCGCTCTTCCATCCCCGCGGCATTGCGGTCGCCGGCGTCTCGGCCCACCCGGGCAAGTTCGGATTCTCGGCCTTCCACAACCTGCTGAGCTTCGGCTACCAGGGCGAGCTCTTCCCGATCAATCGGGACGGCGCCGAGGTCCTGGGGCGCGCCACCTGCCGCGACGCGGGCGAGCTGCCCGACGGGCGCGCCGACCTGGTGTTCGTGTGCACGCCCGCCGCGGCGAACGTCGCGCTGCTGCGGGCCTGCGCGCAGAAGGGGATCCGCGCGGCTTTCGTGGCCAGCGCCGGCTACGCGGAGGCCGGCGATTCGGGCAGGGCGCTCCAGCGCGAGCTCGCACAGACCGCCGACGAGCTGGGCATGGTGCTCGCCGGTCCCAACGGCCAGGGGGTGATCTCGACGCCGCGCTCCATGTGCGCGCAGATCGTCGCGCCCTACCCGCCGCCCGGCTCGATCTCGGTGGTGAGTCAGAGTGGCAACCTGGTGTCGTCCTTCCTCAACTACGCGGTGGAGTCGGGCGTCGGCATCAGCAAGGCCATCTCGTGCGGCAACTCCGCGCAGACCGGGGTGGCGGATTATCTCGAGTACTTCGGCGCGGATCCGGAGACGGCGGTGGTCCTGGCGTACCTGGAGGGCATCGGCGATGGCCAGCGCTTCCTGGCGGCGCTGCGCGGGCTGACGGCGGCCAAGCCCCTGGTGCTGGTGAAGGGTGGGGTCGCCGCCGAGGGCCAGCGCGCTGCAGCCAGCCACACCGGTTCGCTGGCCAGCGACGACCGGGTGTTCGACGGCATCTGCGCCCAGCACGGCGCCCTGCGCGCCGCGAGCATCGAGGAGGCCTTCGAGTGGGCGGCCAGCCTGGCGACGCAGCCGCTGCCCAGGGGACGCCGCGTGGCGGTCTTCACCACCGCGGGCGGCTGGGGGGTGCTGGCGGCCGACGCCTGTGCCGCAGCGGGACTCGAGCTCGCACCGCTCGCGGACGAGCTGCGCGAGAAGATCGACTCGATGGTTCCCGCCCGCTGGAGCCGCAACAACCCGATCGACCTGGCCGGCGGCGAGACCCGCGACACCGTGCCGGAGGTGCTGGACCTGATCTGCGCGCGTCCCGAGGTGGACGCGGTCATCCATCTCGGCATCGGCATCCAGGCCGCCCAGGCCCACGTGCTGGAGGCCGGCCCCTTCCATCCCGAGTACGGGCTCGAGCGCATGGTCGCCTACCACCAGCGCCAGGACCGCCGCTACGCCCGGGCCGCGCGGGAGGTGTCGGAGCGCCACGGCAAGCCCGTCCTGACCGCCACGGAGCTCGTGACCACCGACCGCGCCTACGGGAACGCGGGACCCGCCGGCGTCAAGCAGGAGGGGCGCCTGTGCTACCCGAGCGCCCACCGCGCCGTGCGTGCGCTGCGTGCCCTGGTCGACTACGCCGAGTACCGCCGCTCACTCGACTGAAGGCCGCCGGCGCGCACGCCTTCGCAACGCTCAGCCGAAGATCGCGCGGTCGACGTCGACGCCCACGGGACAGTGGTCCGAGCCCCGCACGTGGGGCTGGATGAACGCCCGGCGCACGTAGCGCATGGCCGCGGGTGAGGCCAGCACGTAGTCGATGCGCCAGCCCACGTTCCTCGCGCGCACTCCGAAGCGCTGGCTCCACCACGTGTAGTGCCCGGGCCGCTGCTCGAAGCGCCGGAAGGTGTCGATCCAGCCGGCGCGCAGCCAGCGCTCGATCTCCTCGCGTTCCTCGGGCAGGAAGCCGCTGGTCTCGCGGTTCTGGCCCGGTCGAGCCAGGTCGATCTCCCGGTGGGCCGTGTTGAGGTCCCCCACCACCAGCACCCGGAGACCCGCCCGGCGCAGGCGCTGGACGCGTTCGAAGACGGCGCGGTAGAAGGAGAGCTTGTAGGGAACGCGGCTGTTGTCCCGTTGCGTTCCGCTCCCCTTCGGGAAGTACGCGTTCACCAGGGCCAGGCGACCGAAGCGGGCGATCTGCAAGCGGCCCTCCCGGTCGAAGGCCGGCGCGGCCAGCGAGGTCTCGACGGCGTCCAGCGGACGGCGGGCGAAGAGTCCCACGCCGCTGTAGCCGGGGCGCTCGGCCCAGGCGAAGTGGGTGTGCCAGCGCCGGGGCGAGCGCAGCCCGGCGGGCAGCTGCTCGGGCCGGGCGCGCACCTCCTGCAGCGCGACGATCTCGGCCCGCGAAGAGCGCAGCCACGTGGCGAAGCCCTTGCGGGCGCAGGCCCGCAGCCCGTTCACGTTCCAGCTGAGAATGCGCGCCGTCGCGGCGACGTCCCCGTCACTCGTCGCGGGAGAGGTAGGTGTACTCTTGCAGGCCCTGCTCGTAGCGCTTGCGCAGGCGAGCGGACTCCTCGAGGCTGATCTGGCCGCGGCGCAGCGCGGCTTCGATCGTGCGCCGTACCTTCTCGACCAGCGCACGCCGATCGTACTGGACGTAGGCGAGGACGTCGTTCACCGCGTCACCCTCGACGACGTGCTCGACCACGTAGCCGCCCTCGTCGTCCAGGCGCACGTGCACCGCATCCGTGTCGCCGAACAGGTTGTGCAGATCCCCCAGGATCTCCTGGTAGGCGCCGACCAGGAACACCCCGATGTAGTAGGGCGCGCCCGTCCACGGGTGGAGCTCGAGCACATCCCGCACGTCGCGCTGGTCGATGAACTGGTCGATCTTGCCGTCGCAGTCACAGGTCAGGTCGGCGAACACGCCGCGCCGGGTGGGCTTCTCGTCCAGCCGGTGGATTGGCATCACCGGGAAGAGCTGCTTCACCGCCCAGTGGTCGGGCATGGACTGGAAGACCGACACGTTGCCGTAGTAGGTGTCGGCAATTCCCTTCTCCAGGTCTTCCAGGTCCTCGGGCACGTAGGGCAGGTCCTTCACCACGCGCAGGATCTTCTCGCAGCAGTTCCAGAACAGGCGCTCCACCCGTGCGCGCCCGCGCAGGTCCAGGTAGCCCAGCGAGAACAGGGCCGATGCCTCTTCCTTGAGCTGGAGGGCGTCGTGGTAGGACTCCTGCACGTTCTTGCGCGACACGCTCGACCAGACTTCGGCGAGCCCCTGGAGGACCTTGGGGTCGTCGTCGCCCACGGGCTCGGGCCGCTGGCCCGAGATCATCTCGTTCACGCCGAGCACGTCGAAGATCAGCACCGAATGGTGCGCCACCATGGCGCGCCCCGCCTCGGTCACGATGTCTGGGTGCGGCACGCCCGCCTCGTCGCACGCCTCCTGGATGAAGGCGACCACGTCGTTGGCGTACTCCTGCATCGAGTAGTTCTTCGAGGAGTGGAAGTTGGTACGCGAGCCGTCGTAGTCCACGCCGAGTCCGCCGCCCACGTCGAGCAGCCCGGGCCGCGCGCCCATCTCGTGCAGACCCACGAAGATGCGGCTGGCCTCGCCCAGGGCGTCCTTGTGGGCTCGGATCGCCGTGATCTGTGAACCGATGTGGAAGTGCAGGAGCTCGAGGCAATCGAGCATGTCCTCGGAGCGCAGCCGCTCGACGGCGTCGACGATCTCCAGCGACGACAGGCCGAACTTCGAGCGGTCTCCCGTGGACTCGACCCACTTGCCCGCGCCCTTGGTGGTGAGGCGTGCCCGCACGCCCAAGTGAGGGCGGATGCCCAGCTCCCGCGACGTCTTGATCACCAGGTCGATCTCGTGGAAGCGGTCGATCACCAGGATCGGCGTGCGTCCCAGCCGCTGGGCGAGCAGCGCCAGCTCCACGTAGGCCCGGTCCTTGTAGCCGTTGCAGATGATCAGCGCGTCCGGCGTGTCGAGCAGCGCCAGGGCAATCAGCAGCTCGGGCTTGCTGCCGGTCTCGAGCCCCACGCAGCGCGCGGCGCCGTACTGCACGATCTCCTCCACGACGTGGCGCTGCTGGTTCACCTTGATGGGGTAGACGCCGCGGAAGCGCCCCCGATAGCCGTACTCTTCGAAGGCCCGGTCGAAGGCGGCGCCCAGGCCCTGCACGCGACTGGCGAGGATGTCGGAGAAGCGGATCAGCAGCGGAGTGCGCAGGCCTCGGCGCTCGAGATCTCGCACCAGTTCCAGGAGATCGACCCGCCCGTCCCGGTCGCCTCGCGGGCGGACCTCGACCCGGCCCGCGTCGTTGACTCCGAAGAAGTCGCCCCCCCAGTTGGGCACGTTGTAGAGCTCCAGGCTGTCGCGAACGGTCCAACCGCGCATGACGGGAGCTTTCCTAGCGCGGCGGAACCGGGCCGTCGCCGCGCAGCGAGCCAAAGAGGAGAGGGGCGGGGGGCCCGGGGCCCCACAGGGTGCCTATCTTATAGGCCTTCCCCTCGCCTCGCACCGGCAATCGGGCGGAAAATCAACTGGGCAGGGGTTCGCTGGACTGCTGCCCGGAGGCCAGGTCGCGTACCAGGACCTCGCCGCGCGCCAGCTCGTCGGGACCGATGACGTAGACGCGGCGCGCCCCGGACTTGTCCGCATCCGCGAGCACCCGCTTGAGGCGGCTCTCTCCCAGCACCAGCTCCACGGCCTGGTCGCGCTGGCGCAAGGCGCGGGCGACTCGCACGGCCGCGGGCCGCTCGGCGGCGGAGAGCGCGAAGACGACGGCGTCCAGCGCGCGCGGCAGCTCCGGCAGCAGGCCCTTGTCGGCGAGCAGCTCCGCGATCACCGCGTCGCCGAAGCCAAAGCCCACCGCGGGGACGGCTGGCCCCCCCAGGCTCTGGACCAGGCTGTCGTAGCGCCCGCCGCCGCACAGGGCGCGCAGCTTGCGCTCCGCGTCGAAGGCCTCGAATACGATGCCCGTGTAGTAGGCGAGGCCGCGCACGATCGACGCGTCGAACACCACGCGGTCGGCGATGCCGTAGGCGTCGAGCAGGTCGAACAGCCGCCCCAGGTCGGCGACCGCGCGGGAGCCCTCGGCTCCCTCCGCGGCCTCCTCCAGCTTGCGGAGCTGTAGCCAGGAGACCACGAAGCGAGCGTCGCCTGCGCCCAGGCGGATCGCTCCGTGCGGGTCGCTGAGCAGCTCGACCACCCCGTCGCCGCCGATCCGCGGCAGCTTGTCGATGGCGACGCACAAGGCGGGGAAGACCTCCGGCCGGTCGCCGAGCACGCGCCGGCGGAGCGTCTCCTCCAGCAGCGCGCGGCTGCTGACGCGCACCAGTGCGTCGCCGCGGGCCAGCCCCAGGCGATCGAACAGCTCGAAGATGGAGGCGATCAGCTCGGCTTCGGCGGCGACCCCCGGCTCGCCCCACACGTCCATGTTCCACTGGTAGTGCTCGCGGCGGCGCCCCCGCGTCATGCGCTCGTAGCGCCAGCACTGCGGGATGCTGGACCAGCGCAGCGGCAGGCGCAGCTCTCCGCGCCGCGCCATCACCATCCGCGCCAGCGAAGGCGTGATCTCGCCCCGCAGTGCGAAGCGCCTGCCGTGCAGCTCGAAGTGGTAGAGCTGCTCGATGATCTCTTCACCGGCCTTGCGGGTGAAGAGCTCCTCGTGCTCGAGCACGGGGGCGTCCACTTCCTCGAAGCCGAACCGGTGCGCCACCGCGCGGAAGTGGCCGAAAAGCCACTCCCGGCGGCGCACGTCTTCGGGGTAGAAGTCGCGGGTTCCGCGCGGAGCCTGTAGCCGCTGCTTGCCCACCCGCCGCCCATTATCACACCCCCGCTGCCGGCCCGCCCCCGGGAAAGTCCGCGGGCACAGCGGGGTGGCCGGCCGACGCACTGGAGGGAGCAAGCGATCCGGGGCGAACGCGGGCAGGAGACGCTCCAGCGAGCGCAGCGACCGACGCGGAGGAGGATGGCCGCCCCGCTGTGCCCGCGCGGTTCAAGGCTGCTACACCACTTCGGCTCGATTCAGGAGGTCCCATGCCCGTCCGTCCCCTCATCGGCCTGTTCGCCCTGCTCGCGGTTGGCCTCGTCGCCTGCGGCGCCGAGCCGGAGCCGCCCCCCGGCAGGGGGATCGTGCTGGCGCTCGCCCAGTTCGTGACCGAGGGCGGGCGCCCCAAGCCCGGCCCCGCTCGGCTGGAGTTCCTGCTCCCGCGCGGCGACCGCTGGGAGGTGACCGCCCTCGAGGACCCCGACGGCGTCGTCTTCCACAAGGCGATGGTCTACGAGGGCGCCGACGGGCCGCGCCTCCTGACGCTCGCGGGCACGGCGAGGGAGTCAGGCGAGCCGGCGCCGGTGAAGGCCTGGCGGAAGGGGCCTTCGGGCCTGGAGGCCGAGCTCCTCTGGGAGAGGGCCTTCGGAGGCGTGACCAACCGCATGCGCGACGCCGAGGTGGGGGACCTGTTCGGCGACGGGGGGGCCAGCATCGCGGTGGCCACCCACGACCAGGGCGTGGTGGCGGTGCTGCGGCCCCAGGCCGGGGGCGGCTTCGAGGTGCGCGAGCTGGACGCGCAGCCGGACACCTTCGTGCACGAGATCGAGCTGGGGGACCTCGACGGCGACGGGGTGCTGGAGGTGTACGCGACGCCCAGCGCGCCGAACCGTCTGGACGGGACGCCGCAGCCGGGCGTGGTGGTGCGCTACGTGCCGGCGCGGGACGAGGGGCGCACGGTGGTGGCGGAGCTGGGCGACCGCCACGCCAAGGAGATCCTGGTCGACGACGTGGACGGCGACGGCCGGGACGAGCTCTACGTGGCCGTGGAAGGGGTCACGGGCGGCGAGGGGGCGGGGCAGCGGCTGGTCGAGCCGGTGGAGATCCGCCGCTACGACGCCGACACGCCGGCCGACGGCGGCGCCGTGATCGGGACGATCCAGGACAGCCTGTGCCGCTTCCTGACCGCGGGCGACGTGGACGGCGACGGCCGCAAGGAGCTGGTCGCGGCGGCGTTCAGCAGCGGCATCTGGCTGTTTCGGCCCGGCGAGGATCCGCGCGGTGCCTGGTCGCGCACCCTGGTGGACGCCGAGTCCGCGGGCTTCGAGCACGCCGCCCTGTTCGCCGACCTCGACGGTGACGGCCGCGACGAGCTGTACGTGGCGAGCGACCGCCACAAGCAGGTGCGGCGCTACGTCTGGAACGGGCACAGCTTCGACCGGGAGACGATCTACACCCGGCCCGACGACCGCCCCGTCTTTACCTGGAACCTGATGCCGGTGCCGGCGGAGCTGAGCCCCTGAGCCCCGTCGGCAAGCCCGGCCCGCCTCCGCTCGGCTGCGCCTCGCTGCGCGCGGGCTTCGCCCGCTTGCACGCCTTGCGGGGGCCCGCCTCCGCTCGGCTGCGCCTCGCTGCGCGCGGGCTTCGCCCGCTTGCCGTCAGCCGGGTGGCCAGTGCAGCTCGCGACCGCCCAGGACGTGCAGGTGGAGGTGGAAGACGGTCTGGCCCGCGCCCGCGCCGTTGTTGAGCACCACCCGGTAGTCCTGGAGACCCGCCTCCTTGGCCACGCGGTCGGCCACCCGCAGCAGATGTCCCAGCAGGGACTCGTCCCCGCGTTCGGCGGCAGCCAGCTGCTCGATCGGCTTGCGCGGGATCACCAGAATGTGGGTGGGGGCGGCCGGACTGACGTCGTGGAAGGCCAGAGCCCGGTCGTCTTCGTAGACGATCTCGGCCGGCGCTTCGCCGCGCGCGATCTTGCCGAAGACCGTGTCCGCCACCGACCTCCCCTCGCCCCGCAGCGCGGGCGATTCAGCCTGCCCGAACGAAGACTTAGCCGCAACTGTCCCTCCGGGGAGAGAGACCCTCTCAAGTTGCCGGCGCCCGGCCCCGACGGACAGCGGGGTGCGGCCCCGGCGGCTCGCTCGGAGTGCAGGGCGGGTCGGGCGCGCGGGCGCGAAGCGGGGGCCCGCTTGTCAGCGCCGAGGGGTCGGGCTAAGGGTGGGGCCCCCCGTCGCATGGATCGACCTCTCCCTCCCCCGAGGAACGGAGACCGGTGGCAAAAGCCCTCGTCATTACCGAAAAACCGAGTGTTGCCCGGGATATAGCCGCCGCGCTGGGAGGCTTCGAGGAGGGCGACGGCTACTCCGAGAGCGCCGACTACGTCGTGACCTTCGCGGTCGGCCACCTCTTCGAGCTCCTGCCACCCGAGGAGATCGACGAGCGCTACAAGCGCTGGACGCTCGACACCCTGCCCATCCTGCCCGAGGAGTACCGCTACAAGCCGAAGGCGGGCCACGCCGATCGCATCCGCACGATCAAGCGGCTGCTGGCCCGCGAGGACGTGGACCGCGTCGTCAACGCCTGCGACGCCGGGCGCGAGGGCGAGCTCATCTTCCGCGAGATCGTCGACCACCTCGACTCCGACAAGCCGATCGAGCGGCTGTGGCTCCAGTCGATGACCGAGGAGGCGATCCGCACGGGCTTTCGGCAGCTGCGACCGGGCGAGGAGCTCGAGCCGCTGGCCGCGTCCGCGGCCTGCCGGGCGCGCTCCGACTGGCTGATCGGCATGAACGCCACCCGCGCGCTCACCAAGCGGCTCAAGAGTCGCAAGGAGAAGACCGCCTGGTCGGCGGGGCGCGTGCAGACGCCGACCCTGGCGATGCTGGTCGACCGCGAATTCGAGGTGCTCGCCCACGTGCCGCGCCCCTACTGGCGCGTGCGCGGGGTCTTCGACCACGAGGGCGAGCGCTACGAGGGCATCTGCTTCGACCCCTCGTTCCAGGCCGGTGCCGACGACGAGGCCAGGGACGACCGCATCTTCGACGAGCAGCGCGCCCAGGCGATCGTCGCGGCCGTGGCCGGTCGCAACGGAGAGGCCGAGGAGACCCGCAAGCCCTCTCGCGAATCGGCACCGCCGCTGTTCGACCTCACGAGTCTGCAGCGCGAGGCGAACCGACGCTTCGGCTGGACGGCGCGCCGGGCGCTGACCGCTGCCCAGCGCTGCTACGAGGGCCACAAGCTGCTCACCTATCCGCGCACCAACTCGCGTTGCCTGCCGAGCGACTACCGCGCGACGGTGGGTGGAGTCCTCGAATCCTTCTCGGGCGCCGCGCAGCGGGGAGACGTCTTCGCACAATACGCCAGCGCCGCCGCTCACCTGCGCCGGGCCGGACTGCAGAACGAGGGGCGCGTATTCGACGACTCCGGGGTGTCCGACCACTTCGCCATCATCCCGACCGGGCGACTTCCCGAGGCGCCGCTGAGGAGTGACGACCAGCGCCTGTTCGATCTCGTCGTGCGCCGCTTCCTGGGCGCGTTCTACCCCCCGGCTGTGTGGGAGCGGGTCGAGCGCGTCACGCGGGTCGAGGACGGGCACTTCCGCACCCGCGCGCGCTTCCTCCAGCAGGTGGGCTGGCGGGCGGTGCTGTCCGGCGACTCCGAGCGCGAGGGCGAGGGCGAAGCGTCGCTGCGACCGCTGGCTGGTGGGCGCGACGGGGCCGGGAGCGTGCCCGTCCGCAACGTCGAGGTCGAGACGGTTGCCGAGGAGACGAAGCCTCCGGCGCGCGTCACCGAGGCGCGCCTGCTCTCGCTGATGGAGAACGCTGGCAAGCAGATCGAGGACGAGGACTTCGCGGCCGTCCTGCACGAGAAGGGCATCGGCACACCCGCCACCCGCGCCGACATCATCGAGAACCTGATCGCCAAGGGCTACGTGGTGCGCGCGGGCAAGGCGCTGCGCCCGTCGGTCAAGGGGATCCGGCTGATCGACACCCTCCACCGCATCCACATCGACCGGCTCACCTCGCCCGAGCTGAGCGGTGAGCTCGAGTATCACCTGGTCGAGGTCGAGCGCGGGCGCCGCAGCGCGGCGGACTTCATGGGGGAGATCGAGGACTACGCCCGTTCGATCGTCGAACGGGCCAAGACCTTCGAGTACGACACGCTCTACGACGCCGACGATTCCTTCGGGCCGTGCCCGCGCTGCGGCCGGGACGTGATCGAGATGGCGTGGTTCTACCGCTGCAAGCCGGAGCCGGGCGCGGCTGCCGAAGACGACTGCCCGATGCGCTTCTGGAAGGACACGTCCGGGCGCTACCTCGACCGGCGCGCCGTGGCGTCGCTGGTGAAGGACGGGAAGACGGCAACCCTCGACGGCTTCGCGGCGCGCAACGGGCGCACCTACCGCGGCTACATCGAGGTCGACCGCGAAGACTGGCGACTGCGCGTGCGCTCCCAGGGCTGGAACGAGGGCGAGCAGGTCAGCGACCAGCCCGAGTACGAGGTGAACCCCGAGCCCCTCGGGCGCTGTCCTTTCGAAGAGGAATGCTGCGTCGTCGAGTCGGCGACGCACTTCGTCTGCGAGCGCGAGCTCAAGCAGGAGGACGCCGGCAAGGACGAGGAGCGCCCCAAGGGCTGCGGGCTCAGCCTGCCGCGCACCGTGTGCAAGCGCGAGATCACGCGCGACGAGGCACTCGTCTACCTGAAGGGCGGCAAGACGGAGCTGCTCACCGACTTCACGTCGCGCTTCGGCCGGCCGTTCTCGGCCACCCTCGTGCTCAAGAAGAACGGGCGCCACGGCTTCGAGTTCCCGCCGCGCGCCAAGGGAGCCGCGGGGAGCGGTCGCCGCCCACAGAAGGCGGGCTCGACCCGCGTGAAGGCCGGCGCGGGCTCGACCCGCAAGAAGGCGGCCGCGCGCAAGCGCAAGAGGGCGGCGGGCGCGAAGGCCGGCAACAAGCGAAAGCCGGCGAAAACGGCCAAGCGGGCACCCGGCTCGGGTGCGGAGACCGAAGCCGGGA
>JAZFWH010000373.1:0-3267 GCA_036482635.1 Myxococcota bacterium | reverse complement strand
GGCGGGATCCCAGCGAGAATGCGGGGGCCGGAGGAGCGATGGATCCCGAGATTCCGAATCCGTGCGAGGGCGAGGTCAACCTGTTCACGCCCGAGTTCTCGCGCTGCCCGCAGGCGGTCTACACGCGGGTGCTCGACAAGTGCCCGGTGGCGACGGTGTCGCTGCTCGGCGGCCCGGTGATCTCGCGCTACGAGGACGTGAAGTGGGCGCTGCGCCAGCCGGAGATCTTCTCGTCGGCGATGGATCTGCAAATGGCGCTCGGCACCGAACGCCCGATGATCCCCCAGCAGATCGACCCACCGGCCCAGACCCGCTACCGCCGGCTGCTCGACCCGCTCTTCTCGCGTCGGCGCATGGCCGAGCTCGAGCCCGACATCCGCAAGCATGCCAACGCGCTGATCGACCGCGTCTTCGACGCCGGCGAGTGCGAGTTCGACACGGCCTTCGCCGTGCCGCTGCCCGGCACGGCCTTCCTCACCCTGCTGGGCCTGCCGCTCGAGCGGCTCGACTTCTTCCTGGACATCAAGGACGGCATCATCCGCCCCCAGCGCAAGGAGGGGGTCAAGCTCGAGGACACGCCCAAGATCCGCGTCGAGAGCGGCAAGAAGATGTACGCCTACTTCGACGAGGTGCTCGACGAGCGGCTGAAGCGGCCGCGCGAGGACCTGCTCACCTTCCTGCTCGACGCGGAGCTCGAGGGCGACAAGCTCTCGCGCACCGAGATCCTCGACATCTGCTTCCTGCTGCTGCTGGCCGGGCTCGACACGGTCACCGCGACGCTGGGCTGCAACATGGCCTACCTGGCCGCGAACCCGGAGCAGCGCCGGCGCATCCTGGAGAACCCGGAGCTGATCGACGGCGCCGTCGAGGAGCTGCTGCGCTGGGAGACGCCGGTCACGGCCCTGCCGCGCCTGCTCAAGCAGGACGTCACGGTGGCGGGTGTGGAGATCAAGGCCGGCCAGCTGGTGACTCTGCTGATCGGGGCCGCCGACGTGGACGCCGGCGAGTTCGCCGAGCCCGAGCGCGTGGACTTCGAGCGCGAACGCAACCGCCACCTGGCCTTCGGGGTGGGGCCGCACCGCTGCCTCGGCTCGCACCTGGCGCGCATGGAGCTGCGCGTGGCCATGCAGGCCTGGCACCAGCGCATCCCGGACTACGAGATCAAGCCGGGCGAGACGCCGGTCTACAGCCCCGGGATCCGCGAGGTGATGCACCTGCCGCTGGTCTGGAAGCCGGCGCGGTGAAGGTGCGCGTCGATCTGGCGCTGTGCACCGGCCACGGTCGCTGCTACGAGCTGGCGTCGGAAGTCTTTGGCGACGACGAGCGCGGCCACTGCCTGATCCTCCAGGAGGTCGTTCCCAAGCAGCTCGAGAACCAGGCCCTGCGCGCCGAGGGCAATTGCCCCGAGCACGCCATCAGCGTCGAGCCGGACTGACGGACAGTTCGCGCAGCCGCTCGCCCCGGCGGGTGGGCTGCGGCTCGCACCCCCGCCACAGCCGCGACTTCTGGTACACACCCCGGCAGGAGGGATCGAGATGGGTCTGCCGAACCGTTCGATGAAGCCCCGGCCCGCGCGGGCCGCCGCGCTGGCGCGGGCGGCGCTGGCGCTGTGGATCGCCGTGGCCGCGGCCGGCGTCGCGCCCGCGTACGCCCAGGAGGCGCCGGCCCCCGAGGCCGCCGCCGCGGAAGCCCCCGCCGCCGAGGACTTCTCCAGGCCGATGGGACCGGAAGACCCGTACAACCGCGGGACGCCGCGGGGCTCGCTGTACGGGTTCATCGTCGCCTGCCGCGCGGGGGACTACGAGCGGGCCGCCAACTTCCTCGACCTGCGGCGCCTTCCGCCCGAGGACGCGGCGCGCGGTCCCGAGCTGGCGCGCAGGTTCAAGGTGGCCCTCGACCGGACGCTGTGGGTCGACTTCCTCACCTTGAGCGACTCGAACGCTGGGCACGGCGAGGACGGGCTCCCCGCCTCTCGGGACCGGCTGGGCCGGATCGAGACCGGGCGGGGCGAAGTGGACCTCCTGCTCCAACGCGTGCCGCGGGAGGACGGGACGCGCATCTGGAAGATCGCCGCGGCGACGGTCGCGCAGATCGACGCCCTCCACGCCGAGTTCGGGCCGGGTCCGCTCGAGCGCTGGCTGCCCGCCGTCTTCTTCGAGCGCCAGTTTCTCGACCTGCAGCTCTGGCAGTGGGTGGGGCTGCTGCTGCTGGCCCTGCTGGCTTGGGGGATCTCGAATGCGCTCGCGACACTGATGATCCGGGCCCTGCACCGCCTGGTCGCGCGGCGCGCGGGGACGCTCGACGAGCGGATCGTGCGCGCGGTGCGAGGACCGGTGCGGCTGACGATGGGGGTGGTGTTCTTCTCACTCGCAATCCGGCCGCTGGGTCTCGCCCTGGGGACGCTCGATTGGCTTCGCGTGCCGGTGAGGGTCCTGCTGGTCCTCTCGGCCGCCTGGTTCGTGTTCCGCCTGATCGACCTGGGCACGCTCGTCCTGCGCCGGCGCCTGGAGCGACGCGGCCAGGCCTACATCGTGCCCGTGCTGGTGCCGAGCCAACGGGTGGTGAAGGGATTGATCCTCGTCTTCGGGGGGCTCGGGATCCTCTCCGTCGCCGGCGTCAGCATCACCGCCGCCGTGGCGGGCATCGGCGTCGGCGGCATCGCGGTGGCCCTGGCCGCGCAGAAGACCATCGAGAACCTGTTCGGCGGCGTGACGCTGTTCGCGGATCGCCCGGTCCGCGTGGGCGACTTCTGCCGCTACGGCGACAAGGTGGGCACCGTCGAGGAGATCGGACTGCGCTCCACGCGCATCCGCTCGCTGGACCGGACCGTGATCTCGATCCCCAACGCGGACTTCTCGAATCTCCAGCTGGAGAACTTCGCGAAGCGCGACCAGATGCGTCTGTACGTGGTGATCGGCGTTCGCTACGAGACGACCCCCGACCAGATGCGCTTCCTGCTGGCGAAGCTGCGCGAGCTGCTGCTGGCCCATCCGCGGATCACGCCGGATCCCGCACGCGTGCGTTTCGTGGGCTTCGGGGCGTACTCCCTCGACATCGAGGTCTTTGCGTACACGAACACCTCGGACTGGAGCGAGTTCCTCCAGATCCGCGAGGACCTGTACCTGCGCATGATGGACGTGGTGGCGGAGGCGGGAACGGGCTTCGCGTTCCCCTCGTCGACGATGTACCTGGGCCGGGACGAGGGGCTCGAGGAGCAGAAGACCCGCCACGCCGAGGAGCGGGTGCGGGCGTGGCGACAACAAGGGG
>JAZFWH010000372.1:0-4433 GCA_036482635.1 Myxococcota bacterium | reverse complement strand
TCGCCCACTGCGAGGTTCTCCGCATCGACTCGGACGAGCCGGCGGCGGTGGGCGAGGAGGGGCGCCTCGTCGTCACGACGCTCGGGATCGAGGGAAGTCCGCTGGTGCGTCTCGACACGGGCGACCGAGTGTGGCGACTTCCCCCCTGTAGCTGCGGGGATCCCCGCCCCACACTCGTCGTTCTCGGCCGCGAGAGCGACATCGTCGAGCTTCAGGGGCGCCGGCTCCACGCCTACCAGCTGGTTGAGGCCGGCGCCGCAGCGGCGGATGCGCTCGACAGCTCCGTCTTCTTCCTGGTCGTCCTACCCGACCGGCTCCTGATCCGAATCGAATCTGGAAAAGAGGCTTCGGGAGATCCCCAGGGGGCGGCACGCGAGCACCTGGGCGACCTGAACGTCGAGATCGAGCGCACCGCGCCGAACTCACTGCTCGACGTCGAGGCGTTGAGCCGCGGCCCGAGCGTCTACAAGCCCCTGCTGGTGAGCGACTGGCGTCGCCCGGGCCGACACATTCTCAGTGTCAGCCAGGGGATGGTCGAGTGGCCGCGACCGAGCGTTCCCGAGCTGTGGCGCTGGCTCGTCCGCAACCTCCGAGCCGGCGTCCGTCGGCGCCGGCTCGAGCGGGAGCTGCGGGTAGCCAAGGGTCCGCGCCGGTGATATAGAGGGCGCATGGCGGCATTCGCGCTCGATCGCGGGGATCTCGCAGCGCGACGTGAGACCGCGCAGCAGCGGGCGCGATCCGGAGAGGGACCCGATCTCGCCGCCGAACTAGCCGCCGGAAGGCCGCTCACCGACGACGATCTCGCGACCATCCTGCTGTCGAACGACATTGCGGCGGGGGATCTCCTGGCTCTCGCCCGCGGTCTGCGACCCCAGAGCGCTCCCACGATCGAGACCTTCTCTCCACTCTACATTTCGAACGAGTGCGACGCCGAGTGCGTCATGTGCGGGATGCATCGCTTCAATACGAAGCTCCATCGCGCCACCGCGAGCGAGGCGACCACCGACGAGCAGCTCGACATCCTCCATCGCCGGGGTCTGCGCGGCGTCGCGCTCCTGACCGGCGAGTACCGCCCGGGCGCGTTGCGCCGCGAGATGTTGAGGCGGACGACGTTGGCGGCCCGCGGCGCCATCGAGCGCGCGTTCACGCACGTGCTGATCAACATCGGCTCGCTCGAGAGCGAGGAGCACGCCGAGCTGGTCGCGGGTCTCCCGCCCGCATGCGGCGGCGCGCGGCTCACGATGTGCACGTTCCAGGAGTCCTATGACCCGATCGTCTATGAGCGGTTCATGGGTGCCAACCAGGAGAACCCGAGAAGCGATTTCACGCGGCGGCTCGAAAACTTCGACCGCGCCGCCGACGCGGGGGTGCGCTCTGCGAATCCCGGCCTGTTGCTCGGCCTGAACCACGATCTGGCCTACGAGCTGCTGGCCCTGACGGCTCACGTACGCCACCTGCTGGGGCGCGGCATGACCGTCTACATCAGTCTCCCCCGTCTGCGGAAGGCCAGCGGCGCGCCCCACCACGCGGGCATCAGTGACGACGAACTCACGCGCCTCGTCTCGCTCCTGTCCGCCGGATTCCCGGAGGCGAAGGTGGTGATCTCGACGCGGGAGACCCCGGAGATCCAGCGGATTCTCGTGCCGGTGATCGGTGTGCTGACAGCCGGCTCACCGGGCGTGGCGCCTTATACCGCTGGGGACGCGCGCTTCGAAATCGAGGAGAGCCAGTTCGAGGTCGCGGACCAGCGGCCGATGGAGGTCATCCTCGCCGAGCATCTTGCGGCGGGCGCCACCATCGACGGCTACGTGCCGTCCTCCCACGCCTCCCCTCCTGCCTGAGCGGGTGAAGCCGAAAGTCATCTTCGCCACGAACCTCCTCGTCGGGGCCGCACTCCTCGGGTTCGTCCTGGCCCAGTACGGCGCGCCCGCCCTAGAGATCCTGGCCGCGGCCGTATCCGCGCCGCTGTTGGCGGCATTCGTGGCCGTGCTGGCCGCCACCGTCGTCAGCCTCTCGTGGCGCTGGGGCTACGTCCTCTCCGGCTTGTGTCAGCCGCCGGCGCTCCCGCTCCTCACCCTCTACCGCAGCGCCGCCCATAGCCTGGCGGTCCTGGTGCCCAGCGGAAAGGTGGGGGGCGATCCGCTGCGCGCCTGGCTCGCAGTCCGCGACGGCGTCGCCGCGGGGAAGGCCATCGCAAGCGTCGTGGTCGATCGCACGCTCGAGCTCGCGTCAAATTCCCCGTTCAGCATCATCTTCGCGGTCTTGCTGATCCAGCATGGCATTCCACAACTCGAGCGCGCACTGGTGACCGTCGGCGTCGCAACTCTCGGCCTCGCGCTGGGCGTTGCCGTCGCCGTGTTCCGGCTGCGCCGCGGAATCGGCCTGGTGATCCCTCTCGTGCGGAGCATGCGGCTTGACCGACTGCGTGCCATCGACCAGCGGATGGACGTGGTGGCGGATTCCGACGCAGCGGCCGCTCGGCTCGTCAACCAGCCCCTCCGCATGCTCGGCGCCTTCGCCGCGGGAATCGTCTCCAACCTGCTGGTCATCGCGGAGTTCGCGCTGTTGCTGTGGGCCTTCGGATTGCCGACGGACCTGACGGCCGTGGTCGCCGTGATCTTCGCCACAAGCGCGGCGCACATGCTCCCGATACCGGCCGGAATCGGCGTCCTCGAGGGCGCCAACATGTGGCTCTTCCAGATGCTGGGATATCCCACCGACGTGGGTCTCGCGGTGGGCCTCGCGGCCCGCCTGCGCGAGCTGATCTGGATGCTTCCGGGCCTGGCATTCCTGCTCACAGGCTCGCTCCGGTCGACACTCTCGAGATTGCAGGAACCCTAGGGGCCGGCGAAAGAGGCCAGCTTCCGGCTCATGTCGTCAAAGACGCTGGGCGTGCAGCTTCCCGTCCGCCCGCGGCCCTTGATCACCATCACGCGGGAGCCATTGAGGGTCAGGATGTATGCGACGTTGTTGACGCCTCCGCAGGCGGCGTTGCTGCGGCTTCTCCCTACCCGCACTTCAAGGGTGTAGTCCGCATCCCTCATCTGGTCCGTCGTGGTCAAGCGCGCATCCCGAAGAGACTGGGCGATTCGCATCTGCTGCACGCGCGCGCTCAGGAAGATCGCGGCATCCGGCTGGAGGGGGCCACCGGGCCTCATCGTCACGGTGGCGGGCACCGTCGACGAACAGCCCGACAGGAACGCAAGTTGCAAGGCCACCAGAAGTGAGACGATTCGCGCCGTTTGCATTACTTCCTCCGGACAGACTGGGTATAATATCACAGGGATGAGTCATCGAATCCTCCGTCTGCTCGCGACCGTCGCCGTGGCTGTGCTCGTCGCGTGCGCATCGCCGCCCGGCGGCGGGACCCTCCTGTTCGCCGTGACCGATTCCGCTTCCAGTGGGGGATCTGGCGTCACCGTCAACGTCGATGCGAGTCCCCTCAGCGGCGACCGCCGCGAGGTGTTTCTCCAACAGGCCGGCTCCCAGAAGATCGCGACGAAGGTGCTGGAGAAGCTGATGCTTCTGGGCGTCGGGAACCAGCACCTCCCGGATGCGCTGAACATCACCGTCGACCACTTCCGACTGCGGTCGGGCTCCACTGGATTCTGGCTGGGCTTCATGGCCGGAGCCGACACGCTGAGGGTCGCGGTCGTGGTCATTCGGGGCGGCGACGTCGCCAAGGCCTTCGGTACGGATACGTCGACCGCCGTCGCCGGCATCATCCGTCCCGGGGCCGTGGAGCGCTTCGACCGGATGGTCAACACGTTGGCGCAGCGCATCGTCGACGGCATCTGAACGCGCCGGCTCACGACCGGCACTCGGTTCCAGATTCAGATCATCTCGCTGCGATCGGGCGTGTGCGAGTGGCGGCCGACGGGCCGTCGACGCCCTTCGCTTCCCTTCCGCGAGAGCCCGCGAATGTGGCGCCACAGCGGTCCGTCGAAGCCGTTGGCCCGCAGGAGATCGAAGAGCTTCGCGTCGCAGTTCACGCCGAGCGAAGGGATGCTCCACCAGGGGAACTCGTTCTTGTGGTCCTCGAGCACCTTCAGGGTCGACGCGCGCAGCCGCGCGTGCTCGCGCGCAGTCTCCGCGTCCAGCGCTTCTCCATCGTCGACCCACAGCATCAAGATGGCGCTGAAGGGATCGAGGTCGACGATGAAGTCGATCGTGCGCTGGACGTCGTCGAAGGTCTCGCCGGGCGTACCCAGGATGAACGTATGGCAGTCCGGGATGTTCGCCTGGACGGCGAGCTCATGGAGACTCCGGATTTGGTCGGTCGTGAATCCCTTGCGGAGCTTCGCGAGGATCTCGTTCGAGCCCGAGTCCGCGCCCACCTCCATGCCCGCGCAGCCCGCCCGGGCCATCAGCTCGGCCAGCTCGGCGTCGAAGCCGAGCGGGTTCGCGTAGCAGGTCCACGGAATCGTCACGCC
>JAZFWH010000371.1:0-2822 GCA_036482635.1 Myxococcota bacterium | reverse complement strand
CCTCGAAGTGGTCCGCCTGCCACTGCACGGCGTCCAGCACCTTCCCCATCTTGGGATCGTTGCGCACCATGCGCCGGCCGATCCCGCCGTAGAGCCCCCAGGCCCGGCGGTTCTGGCGCGCGAGCTTCGCCTTCACCTCGGGATCGCGCACCACGATGAACTCCCAGTTCTGGGCGTTCGAGCCGGTGGGCGCCCGCAGCGCCAGCTCGATCAGGCGCCGCACCAGCGCGTCGTCCACGGGGTCCGGCTTCAGGCGCCGGATCGCGCGCTGGGTGCGCATGGCCTCCTCGAGGGGCATCGTGAGCTCGTCGATCTCTCCCATGGCTTCCTCCCGACGCACAGATCGGTTGTGTCCACGGAATTCTACGCGGCTCGAGGCGGCTTTCGTTGGAAAATCGGTCGCGCCGAATGGGTTCGACACCCGCCGATCAGCTGCGAGTCGGCCGCCCTGGGGGTCGCTCTGCCGGCGCTGGCACGAGCTTCGCGAAGCGGTTCTTGTACTCGCCGTGCACCCGGAAGTCGAAGTGCCCGCTCACGTCGAGGGCGGTGAGCCCGTCGTAGTCGCGCCGCGGCCCGCTGAAGCCGAGCGCCCGGCCGCGCGCCAGCGGGGTGAAGGCGAGGTCGAGCACCCGGTCCTTGCCGGTGTAGTAGAGAAACGCCTGCTCTCGGGCCAGCGCGGCGAGCTTGGCGGCGACGTCGTCCTCACGGCAGGCGGGGGCGCAGAGGTGGACCTCGTGGGGGCGGAGTTCTGGCTCGAGCTGCGCGACGGCCTCGATCACGTGGCGGCAGCCCAGCGAGTGGGCGACGACGCGCACACGCCGGTATTGTCCGGCGAGCCTGCGCAGCTGCGCGGCCTGGTCGTGCGCCCGCTCCCGGGCCGAGCGCGACGCCGTGACGTACTGGAGCACGAAGTGCGCGGCGACCAGCGCCGCCTCCTCGGCGACCATCACGCCCCAGTGGCCGAGCCGCGCGGCCCGGCGCACGTTGCGCCCGATCCGAAACAGGTCGACCGCGCCCTTCACCACGCCCAGCGCGGCGAGCGGTCGCGACAGCAGCCTGCCCGAGGGCCAGTGGTAGCCGAGGGCGTGCGCCCCCCAGCCGTGGCTCGCCTCGAGGGCGGCGTGACAGGCCAGCCAGCGCTCGAAGTGGTCGGGCTGCTCGCCGCGGCCGAGGAAGCCCTTGACGTAGAGGGTGACCTCGTCGTCGCCCGCGCCTGCGGGGCGGAGCTCGAGGAGCCTGCCGCCCGATGCCATCGCGATCGATTCCTTCACGCCCCCCACCGTCAGTCCGTGAGCCCCTCCACGATCCAACGCGCGGCCCAAGTGGAGATGGAGTCGTAGAGCGCGCCCTCGAAGTGTGCGCGCTGTTCCGCGACGGCTTGGTCGAGCCACGGCCGCGAGTAGAAACGCCCATCGGCGATCACGGCCTCGAGCGTGGAGAGCGCGCGAAGATCCCGCGTCGGATCCTCGCGGAAGAAGACGACGTCGGCGGGAGCGCCCTCGCGGAGGGTTCCCAGACCGGGCTCCCCGAGCCACTCCCCCGGCCAGCGGGTGGCGACCAGCCAGGCCCGCTCCGGAGTCAGGCCCGCCTCGACGAGCTGGACCAGCTCTTGTTGCAAGCCCAGGCCCGGAACCACGAAGGGCATGATCACATCGGATCCCGCGTGCAGGCGAGCGCCGGCCTGAAACAGGCGAAACGTCAGTTCGCGCATCTTCGGGAGGGCGCGACGCAACGCTTCGAGATCCTCGGCCGTCAGATCCCGCATGTTCGCCGGGCTGTATTCCGGGGTCCACGCCACCTGGCGGAAGGAGCGGGGCAAGAAGCGAAACTCGGTTCGCTGCCGCCACGCGGGCTCCATGAAATGGGAAAGCTGCTCCCACATGACCAACGTGGGGGTGTGAATGATGCCAGCCCGCACGGAGAGCGCGACGATCTCGTCCATGCGGGATTCGTCCACCTCGTCCCAGCCGGCGAACTGATCCACGAAGCGGCGATACGGATGACTCCCGCCGACCCCGACGAGATGTTGGAGGTCCAGGCCCGCGGCGTCGTCGTACGAGATGGCGGTGGGAAGATGGCCCGCGATCTTGACGCCGCGCTCCGCGGCCGCGGCCCGCACCCCCGCCAAGGCGTCTGCCGAGAGGTTCTGGTAGACCTTGATGCAATCGACGCCCGCGTCCACCAGGCGGTGGACCGTTTCCCGCGCTTCCGATTCGTTTCGGATCACGCGATAGAAGGGGATCACGGGCGGATCCCCGTCCAGGATCGGGCCACAGGTGAAGATGCGCGGGCCGGGGGTTTCGCCGGAACGAACGCGTGAGCGGATCTCGAGCAGCGGCTCCGGGACGTCGGCCCCCTGAACGCCGACGTCCCGGATCGAGGTCACGCCGTGGGCCAGAAACAGCAGATCCCAGGCCCGGTACATGGCGATGCCAAAGGACGGGACGTGGTGAGCATGCATGTCGATCAGGCCCGGGAGAGCGAACGAGCCCTCCAGCGAACGCGCTTCGGGCGAAGGCTCGTCGTCGGGACTCGACTCGCGGACCGACTCGATCTTCCCGCCGCGGAGGACGAGGGTGCGCGAGCGGCGCCGACCGAGTTCCGGGTTGATGACCGTCACCGACGAGATGACCAGGGCCTTGCGCTTCGGAACCTCGAGGGACGGGTGGCGAAGGGCAAGCAATAGGGCAAGTCCGCAGGCGGCCACCAGGAAGACGAGCCCGAGCGCCGCGAAGACCAGGCGTCTCGCCATGGTGGGATCGTATCATCGCCGCAGGAATTGAAGCGTCGCTCAGGGTCCGTGCGGTCCGTCGGGCCGCTGA
>JAZFWH010000370.1:0-2036 GCA_036482635.1 Myxococcota bacterium | reverse complement strand
CGACCGAGCCCGTCTTGACGATGCGCCCGTCGCGGATCAGCGCGACGCGCTCGCAGATCTCCTCCACGTCCGAGAGGTTGTGCGAGGACATGAACACCGTCACGCCGCGCGCGCGGCCCTCGCGCAGGAGGCCGAAGAGCACCTGGCGCATCAGCGGGTCCAGCGCCTCGGTCGGCTCGTCCATGATGAGCAGCTCCGGGTCGTGCTGCATCGCCTGGACCAGCGCGAGCTTCTTCGCCATGCCCGTGGAGTAGCCCTTGACCAGCCGGGCCAGGGCGCTGCGCGGCAGCTCGAGGCGGTCGAGCAGCTCGCGCTGGCGTGGCGGCGGGCTGGAGAACCCACGAAGGCGCGCGATGTAGTCGAGGAACGCCGCTCCCGTGAACCCGGAGCCGATGCTGACGACGTCGGGCAGGAAGCCCGTCCGCCGCTTGATCTCCACGGCGTCGCGCCAGGCGTCGAGGCCGAGCACCTGCGCCTCGCCGGCCTGCGCGCGGATGAACGCCGTCAGGATCCGGATGGTCGTGGTCTTGCCCGCGCCGTTGGGCCCCAGGAAACCGAAGACCTCGCCCCGCTCCACGGCGAAGTCGACGCCATCGAGTGCCTGGACGTCGCCGAAGGCCTTTCTGACGCCGCGCAGGAAGATGGCCTCGCTCAGGCGGTCACCTCCTCCAACACCTGGGCGTCCGCCACGCGCAGCACGCGCGCCGCCGCCAGGCCCGAGGGCGGCACGAGCACGAGCTCGGCAGTGGTGAGGAGCACCTGCGGGTAGCCCAGCGCCTCCTCCAGCACGAGGCCACGGCGCCGCTCGTCGAGCTCCGAGAGGATGTCGTCGAGCAGGATCACCGGCGGGTCGCCCCGGCGCTCGGCGAGGAGCCGCGCTTCGGCGAGGCGCAGCGCGAGGGCCACGAGGCGCGCCTGACCGCGCGAGGCGTGCTTGGCCACCTCCACGCCGCCGAGCGCGAGGCGGATGTCGTCCCGGTGCGGGCCGATGAGCGTCATGCCGGCGGCGCGCTCCTGGCGGCGCGAGCGCTCCAGCGCGAGCGCGAACGCCTCCGGCGCCGGCGCGGCGCCCGGCTCATTCGGCCCGACGCTCCCCACGTAGTCGACCGCCAAAGCGGGGCCGGTGCCCGCGAGGCGCTCGAACGCCTCCGCGGCCAGCGGCGCGAGGCGCTCGAACGCTTCGTGACGCGCCGCGAGGACCGCCGCGCCCTCCTCGCAGAGCGAGGGGTCCCACACTGCGAGCTCGTCCTCCCCGGCGCGGCCGTCGCGCATGGCGCGAAGGACGGCGTTGCGCTGGCCGAGCACGCGGAGGTAGCGCTGGAGGCCGTGGACGTAGCGGCGGCTGGTCTGCGAGAGCAGCACGTCCAGATAGCGGCGGCGTCCCTGGGGCGCGCCGTAGGCCAAGTCGATGTCGGACGCCGAGAACAGCACGGCGCTGAGCACGCCGACCAGGTCCGAGGCACGCTTGGGCACGCCGTTCACGCGGATGCGCTTGATCACCGTATTCGTCCGCCCGCCGCCGCAGTCGAGTCCGAGCCGGATCTCGACGGAGTCTTCGGCGCGCCGCACGGTCGCCGCGACGATCGCGTAGCCTCCCGCCTCGGCCGCCTCCCAGCTCACGAGCTCGCGCTCGACCGCGGCGCGCTGCGACTTCCCGATCGCAAGGAGATACACGGCCTCGAGCAGGTTGCTCTTGCCCTGCGCGTTCTCGCCCGCGAGCACGGTGAGGCCGCGGTCCAGCGTGAGCTCCAGCGCGCGGAAGGACCGGAAGTTGGTCAGCGAGAGCGAGGTAAGCTCCACAAGCGCATTCTAGCCGCCGCTGAGGCATCCCGGCGCCTCGCCCGCGCCGCAAATGAGCCCTACCCTCGTACCGAAGCCGGTTGCGGGCGCCGTCGGCCGCCTGGATACTTAGTGGCGTCTCCACCACCCCCAGCAGGAGCGCACATGCCACCCACGGCCCCGACTCAACGCTCGATATCCCTGCGCGCGGGAGTGCTACCGTTCGTCGTGGTGCTGCTGCTGGCCATCGTCGGCGC